>NZ_RQVN01000002.1 GCF_003992135.1 Veillonella sp. VA142
TTGATTATGTAGAGGAAAACCCTAAACCCAGAAGACAATATATACCTGATATGCGTCATCCTTGGAAACACGATGTATTTATTGACTATGAAGTCCATAGGTTACGTTACCTGTACTCTTTTGATGAAGCTTGTTATACACAAGACAAATTTATGGTGTAGATTTATCTTGATTTTTAATTACGCTTATGTTTAGCTATTTTTTATGACAAATTAATTTGTGTTTGACAGTGTATTTGTCCCTTTTCAATAAGATTATACTAGCCTATTAACTATATACTATGATAGTAAAATCTGTCAAATTTTATTGCAAAATAACTTGCATTTATTTTACACAAGATGTATAATTTAAACATAATTAAATATAAGAAGGACACTTTGATATAACGCCTAACACACGTGACTCTTTAAAAAAGTGTCCTTCTTTTTTATGTCCATTTTTAGGTGGGGTTCATATTAGAGGGTGTCTCTATGGTATAATATAAAGCATCGAGAAACAGTTTTACTAAAACGGCGTAAGATAGGAAAGATATGGTTAGGATATGAATGAACAATTGCAATCTATAAAAAGCGTGGGACCGCAACGGGTGAAACAATTGAATAAATTAGGCATCTATACAGTAACAGGTTTGTTGCATTATTTTCCACGCACCTTTGAAGATAGACGGCAAGTGTATGGAATCTGCGAAGCTCCTATGGGAGAGATGGTAGGTGTGACGGGGCAGGTAATACGGGTCAGTGAAAAACGACCAAGACCACGTATGCATATTTTAACGGTTACTTTGTCAGACGGTGTGCGCCAGCTAAATCTTACTTTTTTTAACCAAGCTTATAAGAAAAACTTTTATAAATCAGGTCAATATATGTATGCTTATGGGAAGATAGAACATGCCTATGGTGCGTACCAAATGAATACCCCCCAAGTGGAATTGATAGAAGAAGGGCAAGTCATAGAACGCGGTATTGTTCCCGTCTACGGTTTGACGGAAGGTATGAAACAATGGGGCATACGATTGGCTATAAAAAACTGGTTTGAGCATAATGGCACCATAGAAGATGTGGTCCCTCAAGATGTGATGGGCGACAAGTTTACCATGAGCCGTTATGATGCCTTTCGGGAGATGCATTTTCCTACATCTTGGGAACGGCATCAAGAGGCACGCAAGCAATTAGCTTATGAAGAACTATGGATTATGCAAATGGGATTATTGCTTCTCCGTGCTCATGAACAGGACCGAGGAGGATTCCCTATGACAGAGAATGGCTCTTTGGTGGAGCGAATTAGGCAAGGCTTACCATTTACCTTGACTGGGGATCAAGAAAAAGCCTTAGGGGAGATTGCTCACGATATGGAACAACCTCGGGCTATGCAACGGTTAGTACAAGGTGATGTGGGTTCTGGTAAAACGGTAGTAGCGGCTTTGGCGTTAGCGAAAGCAGTAGAAAATGGATTTCAAGGGGCGATTATGGCGCCTACAGAAATTTTGGCTACACAACATTTTGAAAGTTTCCAGGAACTCTTTCAAGATGCACCAATACGAATGGCATTGTTGACGGGTTCAACGAAGAAAAAGCAAGATCTCTATGAAGCCTTAGAACGAGGAGACATTGATGTTATAGTAGGCACTCATGCATTGATTCAAGACAAAGTGATATTTCATCAATTAGGGCTGATTGTAGTGGATGAACAACATCGATTTGGAGTGGAGCAACGGGCCAAGCTACAACGAAAGGGAGACCATCCGCATGTGTTAATTATGACGGCGACGCCGATACCACGGACCATGACCTTATCCATTTATGGAGATTTAGAAGTTTCTTTGATTAAGGAAATGCCCCCAGGTCGTAAACCAGTGAAGACTTATGCTGTAGATTCGTCGTACAAGGAACGGTTACTACATTTTTTTGAGAAAGAAATGCAAGCGGGTCGTCAAGTCTATGCGGTGTGCCCATTAGTAGAAGAGTCTGAGAAAATGGATTTACAAGCAGCGGAACAAATTGCTTATGAATATAAAGAATACTTTGAGCCACACTATCGTGTAGGTCTGGTGCATGGTCGCATGCGTCCAAAGGAAAAAGAAGAAATTATGGATGCGTTCTATCGTCGAGAGATTCACTTATTAGTATCGACGACGGTGATTGAGGTGGGCGTGAATGTACCGAATGCGACGATTATGTGTATCCATAATGCGGAGCGATTTGGGTTATCCCAGTTGCATCAATTGCGAGGTCGTGTAGGCCGTGGCTCGGCGCAGGCCTACTGTATCCTAATTAGCGATAGTAAAAACCCTGATAGCAAAGCTCGGCTTTCACTGATGGAACAAACGCAAGACGGATTTGAACTAGCAGAACAAGACTTGCTCATTCGTGGCACAGGAGAATTATTTGGATTGGCGCAGTCGGGATTACCAGATTTGAAAGTTGCGAACATCATCAAAGATATTCCGATTCTTGTGGAGGCCAGGGAAGATGCGAAAACGTATCTACAATACCACGGATTTGATGAGGTACAATCCACTTTGCGCAACCAAATGGAAGCACGTTTTGGACCACAGTATATGCGTATTTTATATAGTTAAAGTTGTTTACTGAGGGTAAATTATGATACAATAGAGTGAGATTTTATCTGTAGCACAGTGCTATAGATACGTAGTGATGAGGGAGGATATACTCATGCCTATTATTCATGTAGAACTTGTGGAAGGTCGTACTTTCGAACAAAAGAAAGCTCTTGGTGAAGCGATTACAAAAGCAACTGTGGAAACTGTAAAAGTGCCAGCAGAAGCGGTAAAAGTAATTTTCGTGGACATGAAAGCTGACAACTATATGGAAGCTGGCGTTATGCGCTGCGAAAAGAAATAATTAGGGAAATTACCTACCAGAAGGATAGGTCTATGATAGGGTGTAATCTCTTTCATATGTCCTGTCCTTCTTGTTTACATACTAGAGTGGATGAGGTGAATGGTGCAGAATCGAATACATGTGTTATCTGTCCCAATTGATGTGGTAACGATGACGGAAGCCGTAGATAGAGTGCTTTCATTAGTGGGACAACCAAAATTACATATGGTGGCAACTGCCAATGCAGAAATGATTATGATGGCACAGAATAATCAAAGACTGTTAGATATTTTGCAACAAGCTGACCTCGTTGTACCGGATGGAGCAGGTGCCTTATGGGCGGCTGAGCAACAAAAACAACGTTTTCCAGAGCGCGTAACAGGTTGCGATTTATTACAACAGTTATTGAAAGCAGCTAAAGCACATAACATTAAGGTTTATTGCTTAGGCGGAGCTGAGGGAGTTGTCAAAAAAGCTATCGAAAATATGACAGCAGAACTTGGGGAATTGCCAGTAGTGGGATATCATTCTGGATATTTTACAGCGGAGGAAGAAGTAGATATTCTTGATGAAATTCAGCGCAGCGGTGCTCAATTAGTATTTGTTGCTTTTGGCGTGCCGAAGCAAGAGTTTTGGATTCAAGAAAAATTAGCCCATTTAGATGGTGTTGTCGCCATGGGAGTGGGCGGTTCTTTCGATGTATTAGCGGGCATGTTGAAACGAGCTCCTCTATGGATGCAAGAAAACCGCTTAGAGTGGTTATATCGATTGGCTTTGCAACCGAAACGTATTATTCGTATGTTAGCATTGCCTAAATTTATGTGGACTGTATGGCGCCATAAACATTGATACATATAGGTATATTTTGTTGGAGCCAGCACTAATTAAGAGAGGTTTAGTATGGGTTTGATTGTTAAAGATGGATATCCTTTAATCGGTGCCTGTCTTGTTGTGACGGTACTGGTAGGCTACTTTCTATCATGGTGGTTAGGAATTATACCATTTATACTGGCATTATTCTTTACTTATTTTTTCAGAAATCCTAATCGCCGCATTCCTCATGATCCAAAGGTCTTAGTATCACCAGCGGATGGGAAAGTGATGGAAGTAGTAGAGGTGTTTGAGGACACATATTTACATCAACAATGTAAAAAAGTAACGATTTTTTTATCTGTGTTTGATGTCCATGTAAATCGGGCGCCAATGGCAGGTGAAATTACATTTCGTCAATATACAGAAGGACGTTTTTTACCAGCTTATAAGGATTCAGTAGGCTATGAAAATGAACGTCACACGATAAGTATTAAAAACGATACGATGGAAATTGTGGTGACACAGATTGCTGGCTTATTGGCTAGACGCATCGTGTCTTGGACGGATGTAGGAGATACCTTGGAGCAAGGTACCTTGTATGGTATGATTAAATTCGGATCTTGCACAGAACTATTTGTCCCATTAGATGTAGACATTTGTGTTACAAAAGGACAACATGTAGTTGGTGGAGAAACGATTATTGGGAGGGTGAAAGATGAATAGGTCTATATTTCCCAATCTTTGCACAGCAGCAAATTTAGGATTTGGTGTCATTGGCATTAGTCTATCTGCCACAGGTAATTTTACCGGGGCAGCTATATGTGTGCTTTTGTCCTTATTAGCCGATGGGTTAGATGGACGGATTGCTCGTGCCTTGGGTGTTTCTGGAGATTTTGGCCGTGAATTAGATTCGTTAGCTGATGTAGTTGGCTTTGGCGTATCGCCAGCTTTTATGCTATATATGATGAGCCTAGATCACTATGGTTGGTTAGGATATGTACCATTGTTGGCATTCTCTGTATTGGGAGCTTTCAGATTGGCACGATTTAATATTATGACAGAAGAAGTACACGGTTACTTCCAAGGGTTACCGATTCCTGCAGCAGGGTGTATGGCTGCTACGTATGTGTTGAGTGGTGTCCGTATTCCTGATGTGGCGTTGATGTTAGCGATGATATTCGTAGGTTACTTGATGGTTAGCAATGTGCATCATCCAGATTTTAAAGGAAAAGGTAGCGATCCAGTGCAATCGATTGCTATAGGCATTACTGTAGGCTGTGGCGTATTTTTCCTATTGATGGATTATCGATCCTGGCCGGTATTAATTTTTGTATTATATGCTGTATATGGTATTAGTAATACTATCATCAACAACATTCGTAAATAGGAAGGAACTAGGATGAATTACGTTTGGTTTGACCTAATTATGATTCCCATACAGGTAATTATCGTATTTTATACCTTATATTACTTTGTGTTGATGGTCTGTGGCATGTGGCATAAAAATGACAAAAAGGAGTGTCCTCCTAAACATTCTTTTGCTATTATCGTCTGTGCTCATAATGAAAGTGCCGTAATAGGTCAATTGGTGAATAATCTACAAGTCCTAGATTATCCTCGCCACTTATATGATATCTTTGTAGTGGCAGATAATTGTAAAGATTACACGGCTAAGATTGCCCGTGAAGCTGGTGCTGAAGTGTATGAACGCTTTAATACAGAAGAAGTGGGTAAAGGCTATGCTATGGGCTGGATGTTTGACAAAGTATTCGCCATGGAACGCAAATATGATGCATTCGTCATTTTTGATGCGGATAATCTAGTGCACCCTCATTTCCTCTATGAAATGAATCGTCATTTGGAAAAAGGGGAGCCTGTAATCCAAGGGTACTTGAATGCGAAGAATCCAACTGATACATGGGTAGCTGGTACCTTCGCCATTGCCTTTTGGATGGTGAACCATATGTGGCACTTGGCGAAATATAACTTGGGACTTTCCACAGCCTTGGGTGGGACGGGTATGTGTATTCGTACAGATATCATCCGTGATTATGGCTGGTCTTGTAATAGCTTGACAGAAGATATGGAATTTTCTTTGAAATTGTTGATCCATGGAGTGAAAACAACATGGGCGCATAATGCTATCGTCTATGATGAAAAGCCACTGACTTTTATGCAGTCTTGGAATCAGCGGAAACGATGGGCACAAGGGCATTTTGATACAGGGGAACGGTATATCCCAAAACTCTTTGTGCAAGGTATTAAGAAAGGGAAATGGATAATCCTAGATGGAATTGTGCAGATTACGCAACCGTATTTCTTGTTATTGTCCGCCTTTTATATTATTATGACCTATATCAATGGTATCGTACCATTGTATACGAATATTATTTACCAAATCTTGCCAGTACAAGTATGGCAAATTATTGGTATTGGACAATATTTATTTCCACTCATTGTGTTAGCACAAATTAAAGTGCCACCGAAAGTGTGGTTGTATTATCTATTGTATCCGCTATTCATCTATTCTTGGGTACCAGTTACGTTCCTTGGATATTTGAATCGTCATGATAAAGTATGGTCCCATACACAACATACCCGTGGGGTAGCATTAGGGGAAGTGAAACTAACCCGTATGGGCGATACGAGTCGGAAAACAAAAGAATAAACTATAATACGAGCAACAGGATGTGAAAATTCTGTTGCTTTTTTGTGTGCTGGTTGAGATGTTTGAGTTAAAGGATTGAAGTTGAAACTATGTGGGGAGATTTTTATTTATGTATTGACTTTTGCACCCAAAAGTATATAATTTTGGGTGCAAGGAGGTGTATAGATGATGACTATAGCAAATCAAATAGAAGAGAATATGACAGAAAACTTAGGAAAAATTTTTTCTATACATGATTTCTATCATTTAGGAACAAAAAATACCGTCAAATCAGCCCTATACCGCTTACATGAAGAAAATAAGATTATAAGGCTTATAGATGGCTTGTATACAAAGCCTAAATATAGTCAAGTTTTAAAAGAATATATTTATCCAGATGCTAGTGTAGTGGCAGATAAATTGGCAGAAAAATTTTCTTGGACTATAGCACCTGCTGGGGAAACTGCTTTGAACTATACAGGACTGTCTACACAGGTTCCTAATGAGTATATTTATATTACTGATGGCGCTTATAGAGAGTATATGTATAGGGGGAAAAAAATAGTTTTTAAACGCACCACCAATAGACATATAACAACTTACTCAAAAGAATTATCTATTTTAATACAAGCGATAAAGGCTTTGGGAAAAAATAAAATAGGAGACAATGAGATACAAAAACTTGCTATATTTGCTAAAGGTGTGAAAGAAGATTTAAAGAAAGATGTTGTCAAAATTCCCTTTTGGATGCAAGAAATTTTTACAAAAATACAGGAGCTTAACTATGAGTAAATTATTAGAAATCTCAAATGAAGAGCTAGAACTTGTTATTACTAGCACATCAGATAAACTTAATTTATCTAAAGCTATTGTAGAAAAAGATTTATGGGTTTGCATGATTTTGAACTATTTATTTAGTGAGTTCAAATATAAAGATGCCATCGTTTTCAAAGGTGGTACAAGTTTATCCAAAGTTTATAAACTAATCGAACGATTTTCTGAAGATATTGATCTTGCATTGGATTGGGAGATATTAGGCTATGGTGCAAGAGAACCGTATGAAGATAGAAGTAATACTAAACAAATAAAATTTAATGATACACTAAATAATGATACAAAAGTATTTCTTAAATGTGAGTTACTTCCTATTTTACAAAATGATTTTAATAAGATACTAAAAGATAAGTCATGGAATTTTTATATTGATGAAGTGGATGGACAGACTATCTGCTTTGACTATCCTAAAAATTATACTGATAGTTCTATTTTACAAGTTATACGATTAGAAATTGGGTGCTTAGCAGAACCAATTCCAGTGAATCATCGAATGATTACTACTTATATTGAAGATGTGTATCCTGAGATATTTAATGAAAATATAGAGGTTATTGCAGTAGATAGTTTACGTACTTTTTTTGAAAAATTAACAATACTTCATAGAGAGGCCAATAGAGTAAATGGAAATTACCCTATAAGATATTCAAGACATTTCTATGATGTGTATAAAATGCTATTAACTGATATTAAAGAGAAAAGTTTTGAAAACATTAAGTTACTAAAGGCGGTAATTGATTTTAAGAAAAAATTTTATGCAAGTAATTGGGCAAAATATGATGAAATTTTAGAGGGTAAATTAAAGTTAATTCCAGCTGAAGAAGGTTTAACAGTTTTTTCAGAAGATTATGATAGTATGAAAAAAATGCTGTTTGGTGAAAAAATACCTTTTCATAGAATAATAAAGACTTTACAAGAATATGAGCATGAGTTAAATGAGGTTATAAAAAGTCAATAGCTCAATCTTACATATAGACGTAATAGACGGTAGTGAAATACTATCGTCTTTTGTATTTGGAAAGCCCTGTTGCAGTTCACATATTGCAACAGGGCTTTTGCTATCCCTCCTCCTAAAAAATATATGATAGAATCCCCAAAATATTATAAATCCAAAATATATTAAAAAACTAATACATTATAAAACTAAATATAGTATGGAAGCGTAACTATCGGGACTTTTGTCATTTCAAAAATTCACTTTTCTATATACTAAGAGAGGCAAAAGAATTTTAAAATCTCTATTGCCAATGACAAAATATGTCATTGCTGGTGGGTATACTGTACTCATACCTAGTGTTTTACAAGTGGTATAAGACCACGGAAAGGAAATGATTATGAATTTTTGGAAAGTGTTAATGGAATCAATTACAGAGAAGCAACGACAAAAAGGACAGAATGTACGGATGGGGACACAATGGTTTGATGTATCTCAAGACACATCAAAGGTAGTAGTGCCTATGGTACATCCTAGTCAGCTTGGAGAGGGGCTTGTGAAAGAGCCTACGGTATCTATGCCAGTAGAACTAGCACAAGATGATGTGATGGCTCAAATGCAAGTATCTGTATAAAGTCAAGAGGTGGTTCAAGCGCATCTTGACGGTGCAGATATAACTCATTTATCTGCACAAACTAAGGATTTAGTGGAATCAGAGTCAGATCAAAGCAACACGATTTCAGTACTATCTGGAGCGGTGCACTGTGCAGTGGAAGCCTTTGCACAATTTGGACGAGCAGATATGTTAGCTCAATTAGTGAAGGAACATTCAGTACATAAAGAGATTGAATACTTAGTAGGCTCCTTAGGCGACTTCTCAGAGGCAGCCCATTTGTGTAAAGGGGATGATATGGATTTTGCCGTTCATGCCATTCGTCAAGGTATTAAAGATTGTGAATCCATCACAGCCAATAGCGAGGTGGATACAGCATTCTTACAGTACTTACCAACCTTAAAAGGAAGCTTAGGGGACTTATTAGATGCTACTGTTCATAGTCAAGAATTACAATTAGCTATGATTCAATGGTGCTTACAATGTGGTTTATACCAACAGTCGGTGACCTTAAGTACAGAATGGGTGCCAACAATCTTATTCAATAAAGGAGTTTACTACACCGATCGTACTGACATGAAAGTGTTATTCAAAAAAGAAATCGAAGCGATGCAACGGACTTGGAAAGAGTGTTTTGTCATTACTTACCGTGATTATGCAGGGAATAAAGCAGTCAGTGTGGCTGGTGGTGATACAGTAGGAGCAGAACTATCTGTGATTCGTGATGAATTGCGTGGAGCAATCAACAAAAACCAAGTGACAAAAGCCTTTGAGAAGTTCTCCTATAACAAGGAAAAAATTGTAAAATTCATCCATGATTTGTACCCAGCCTATTTACATGTACAGCAAAATATACGCTCTGTTGTGGATGTCATGTATTTTCAAGCACAATACTCAGAGATTGAAGGATACTTACGTGAATACTATGAAATCCAATGCACTAGCATCAGTTAACATAAACAATATTATCAATTCTTACAACAAAGTGCATCCGATTACGGCACTTTCATCCGTCAATTCTTACAAGCACCGACAGCAGAATTAGTAGAACGATTTGATTTGTACAAAGGTGTTTACTTTGATGAAGAGGATGAGGAATCTTTGGAGTCTGTAGCGGAGGAGATGTTCCAAAAACAACGTATTAAGCTAATCCGTGATTGCCAAGCTATGCTTGCTTACGGCAGTGCAAAAACAGATTTACCACAATTAGAAGCGCTACAATTCTTGGTAGAATTCCATTACATTCGCCATCTTCGCAACAATATTAACCATGCAGCAGATAAAACTTTGGTTATCACGAGTGATATGGTGAAAGAAGCAGTGTCTACCTTGGTATCGTCTTTACAAGCTGGACAGTGGCTCGGCAATGTAACAGTGGAAGAAGAATTACAAAAAAATAGAAATATTATATAAAAAAGTATTGCCAATGACAAAATATGTCACTTTCATATGGCATACTAATAGAATAGAGCACATAGTTCTAATACTTGGGGACATAGAAGAGAGAGAACATGTGATTTCTAGTTAGAATATTGTTAATCATTTAAGGAGGATGTATGGAACAAAAAGAAACAGTATTGTCTGCTGTGGAACAGGCAAAGGAGAAAATGAATGCACTGCTAGAGGATGTGAGCCGCTTTGAAAGCCATCAATTCGATGCAAAATGTCAGTCTATTGTAGAACAAATTGCATAACGTATAGCAGGTAATCCCTGACAGAGAAAGCCACCATCTTGCCTATGACATTTCATGGTGAGACGGTGGCTTTATGTATACATAAAAAACTATTTACTTAGTTGAGAGAGTTTTTTATAATTAAAGTAATTGGTACTTCGAGAGTAAATACTTTCATAAGAGAAAGGACAAAAGAGATGAAACGATACATGGTCAAGTTTCACTATCCTAATAGCACGACGGTACATACTGCCTATGAAAGTGCTCATTCCCGTAGCGAAGCAGCGAACAAGGTGAAAGCTCGTGAAGCAGGATGTGGTCGTATTGTAAAAATTATTGCTACTGTGGAGCGATAAGATGGAGGACAAGATAGACAAGACGCAGCAGATTTTGACGGATGCAACGTCGCCTATTACAAGGAGAAGTGCTGTGTAAATCAGAACTGGCTAAAGAGTTCGGTATTAATGAACGGTCCGTACAACGAGATATAGATGATTTACGAGCCTATTTACATGATGAAAGTACCCTTTGTGGGAATGAACAGCTTATCGTGTATGATCAAAAACGGAAGGGCTATGTCCTTAGCCATGGAGAATCAGATTGCTTATCTGTCAACGAACTAGTGGCCATTGCTAAAGTGATGTAAGATAGTCGTTCCCTATTACGAGATGATATGGGACGTATATTGAATAAATTATTGAAAACATTCTTTCCACATGAAGTGGTAAAGCTGGTAGAAAATCTCATTCGTAATGAATTGCACCATTATGTAGAATTACGACATTAGAGAAATGTGTTGCCATTGTTGCAAGATTTATCGAGAGCCATACAAGAGCAACGATACATTACGATTTCCTATGAAAAAAGTACTAACAAAGAAGTGGTAACACGTAAATTATCGCCATTGGGCATTTGTTTTTCGGAGTACTATTTCTATTTAACTGCTTATATGGATCGGGAAGAACGAAGCAAAATTCCGAAGGAATTACAGGACTTTCCAACGATTTATCGCTTAGATCGTATCCATAGCTTGATCGTCGAAGAGGAGCATTACCAAGTGCCATCCTATACATCACGGTACCAAGAAGCAGAGTTTCGTAAACGAATCCAGTTTATGTACGGCGGTAGACTACAACAAGTGACCTTTACCTATGTGGGACACGATATCGATGCTATCCTAGATAGATTGCCAACAGCCACCATTACCTGGTATGAAGAAGAAACACATACCTACCATATCCGTGCAGAAGTGTATGGAACGGGTATTTGGCGATAGAGTTGACTTAAATAATACCTATGAAGTTATTACTAGCATAATGACTTTATAGGTATTTTATTATCAAATTACATTGATAATTTTTAAAATAATACGTTTATAAATAATTTTTTGAAGAAATAAAAAAATAATTATTAAAAAAATGTTAATGGCATTCGCTCTATGCTATAATGTATATTACGTATCGAAAAATGCATTGTATAGTATTCATGTAGAAGGGAAGACACAGTATGCCACCAGAGTTAGAAGAACCGCATCAAGGACTCGGTTCCAGACAGAAAAAACGTATTATAGGAGTCAAACCAGGTCAGTTTGTGAAAGGCCTTGACGGGCTAAAAGGATTAGCTATTCTAGGTGTCACGGGCTTTCATTTATTTCCCCATGCAGCCAGTGGCGGGTTCATGGGGGTTTCCCTTTTCTTTGTATTATCGGGGTATTTATTAGCTTTTACAACCAATCAACAATGGAAGTTGGGAAATTATAGCATTTCAAAATTCTTTCAGCGTAGGGCAGAGCGGATTCTCATTCCCTTAGTGTTGATGGTGGCAGTCATCTTAGGACTGTGGCATTTGCTATTACCTGACAAGCTAGCAGGGATTCGCCCAGAAGTGATGTCCATTTTGCTAGGCTATAATAACTGGTGGCAAATCGCACAAAATGCAGATTATTTTACCCGTTTAGTGAACACATCGCCATTCACCCATATGTGGTTTATGGGTGTAGAAATTCAGTACATTGTCATTTGGCCCCTCTTATATTGGACCTATGTAGCTCTGAAAAAACAGTGGAGTTACACCATCGGTCTAGTATGGATGCTAGCATTGGCGTTAGGATCCTCTGTCATTATGCCACTACTATATACAGAGGGCATGGACGTATCTCGTTTTTATTACGGTACAGACACACGGTTATTCGCCTTGCTATTGGGCGCCTTTTTAGGATTGCATCGGAGTGAACAAAAACTATATCCCTTGGGCACTATGAAAGGAAATGTTATCGGCAGTATATTCCTATTGGCAGGCATCATTGCCACCGTAGTAGGATATATCTATTTAGATGGACAAAGTCCTTCTCTTTACACCTATGGCATGGTAGCATTTACTTGCTTGTTTGGTTTCATGGTGTGGTTAGTAGAACATCCTAACGCGCCACTTGGAAAATTGGTGGATATGCCTGTCCTAGCATGGTTTGGTAAACATAGTTATGGATTGTTTTTATGGCAATATCCAATGATTTACCTCTTTGAACATATGGGGCTTATGGATTATTTTGCATCGCCTATAGCCTACTTTATCGTCTTAGTGGCGGTTATCATCGGTCTTACACTTTGGTCTGAAGCGGTGACGAATTGGTGTGTCCGTCAAGACAGTGTTCGTGCTATTGTGGATGTCGTTCGTTCCTACTATGTAAAAGTGCTGTCTATCGTGGGGGCTGTTTGCATTGTCCTAGGTGTGTATGCCTTCGCTACAGCTCCTGCAGAGAAGCAACAAGACGTGACGGAGTTGCAAGTGCGATTGGCGAAGAATGCAGAATCCCAAGCTGCAGAAAATGCAAAGGTGATAGATTTGTCTACTGTCAGCGATCCACAAGATATGGTGCATATGGCAGCCATTGGTGATTCCGTCATGCTTGGTTCCGCTCATGCATTGAGACAAGACTTTGCAGGTATCCAAATTGATGCC
The DNA here is from genome assembly GCF_003992135.1 of Veillonella sp. VA142. Lineage (GTDB taxonomy): Bacteria > Bacillota > Negativicutes > Veillonellales > Veillonellaceae > F0422. Next base: position 13,313 of record NZ_RQVN01000002.1, read on the forward strand.
AAAGTATCTCGCTATGTAGGGGCAGGTTTAGGGATTGCAAAGCAAATGGATGCGAACCAACAACTAGGCAATGCGGTCCTCATTGGTCTGGGCACCAATGGTCCTATTACAGGGTACTATGAAAATGAAACAAAAGCATTGGTGCAGTATTTAGGTCCGAATCGTCAGATTTTCTGGATTAATAATTATGCGCCAGGGATTCAGTGGATTGAAGCCAACAATGCGTATCTAACTAAGCTTGCGAAAGAACACCAGAATGTGCATATCATCGACTGGGCTAGCCTAGCATCGAAACATAGAGATTGGCTCGGGGATGATGGTATCCATCCGAATGATACCGGTGTGAAAGAATACTCTAAGTTTATCCATGATGAAGTAAAAAAAGTATTGCTCCAAGAAGGCGAAACAACTAAAAAACAGAAAAAGCGCTAAACATGTATCGATAGATAAGGGGATTAGCTAAACATGCCAATATATAAGGGCTGTAGCATAATGTAAATTTACATTTTGTTACAGTCCCTTTTTGATTTATTCCACCTAAAATAGCACTCACAGTCAAGGTTGACTGGTAGGAGTGTTTTCTAGGATTTTAGAGGGTACATAGAGAAATCCTAAGTACGCAAGTAAAGGAGGTGAAATGATGTACCATGTGGAGATTGAGCTGGATAATTTCTTTCAGCGTGCCTATGAAAGTGGAGCCAGTGATATGCATTTTGACACCTTAGAAAAAGAGGTGCAAGTACGATTCCGCTTGGATGGTCGTTTGCAAGAGATAGCTCGGATTCCTATGCCAGAAGGTGAGCAAGTGATGAATCGTTTGAAAGTGTTAGGGTCTATGGATATCAGTGAAAAAAGATTGCCTCAAGATGGGCGTTATGTGTGGACTCATGAAAATCACTCAGGAACGATACGTATGTCTTCTCTGCCGTCTGTGTATGGTGAAAGTCTTGTATGTCGTCTCTTTTGGCATGATGAGCAGATAAAATCCTTAGAGGAATTAGGTATGCCAGATGATATCAGTGCAGAGGTGCGCAGGTTATTGGCACGCCCACATGGGTTACTGCTTGTGTGTGGGCCTACCGGGTCTGGTAAAAGTTCTACCTTGTATGCATTATTGCAAGAACTCAATGGAGAAGAGGAGCAAATCATTACCTTGGAGCATCCAGTGGAACGTATTGTAGAAAAAGCTGTTCAAATTGGTGTGCAGCCACAGATTGGTATGACTTTTAGTAAGGGATTGCGTGCTATTTTACGGCATGATCCAGATACCATAGTGGTGGGTGAAATTCGTGATCAAGAAACGGCGCAGTTAGCGGTACAGGCAGCGCTCACGGGGCATCGTGTATTATCTACGATTCACACGAACCATGCCATAGGCGTAGTGGAACGATTGGTGGATATGGGGGTAGAAGACTATCTGGTGTGTGCTACTCTGACCGGTGTTATCTCACAACGATTGGTACGAACACTAGTAGATGGTGCATATCATGGTCGCTGTGGATTGTATGAGTTACTAGCCATTCCTAACTATGATTGCCATTGGGAACAGCTAGATTCTTATCTGCTTTGTTCATTGGAAGAATCGGCTCGTCAAGCCGTCGATAAAGGGTTGACTACGGAAGAGGAAGTACGTCGAGTGGGGGTAGTATTATGATTTGGTCACACCTATTGCATAAAGCTATTGAACGAGGGGCTACAGATATTCATGTGCAAAGTGGTACGGTCTTTTGGCGATTAGGTATGGATGTAGTGCCTACGGAATACGAACTATCTGATGAAGACATGATAACGTTTCTAACCGACCAAGTGCAGACCGTATCGGATGCCATGATGTCCTATGATGGGGCCATGACCTTTGAAGGATTACGCATACGGGTTCATCTATTCCGTTGGCGATCTGGATGGGGTGGTACCTTGCGTGTTTTGTATCCTCCTAAAACGGGTCTCGATACATCGGAAGAGGGTAATTTATTGCGCCGTATCTCTTCTTTCAAAGAGGGGCTGGTTATCATTGCCGGTGCCACTGGTTCAGGGAAATCTTACACTCTTACCTCTTGTTTAATGCACATTAATGAAAATATGCGTCGTCATATTATTACGTTAGAAGATCCTATCGAATATGTATTGGATCATCAACAGTCTTTGATACATCAACGAGAATTGCATACACACTTTCATCATATGGCGGACGGTATTCGAGATGCATTGCGTGAAGATCCAGATGTGATTTTAATCGGTGAGGTACGGGATAAGGAGACGTTGGAGGCAGCATTACATGCGGCAGAAACGGGGCATCTTGTATTTGCCACCTTGCACACACAGCGTGCTACTATGTCCATTAATCGGATGATTTCTATGTTCCCTGCGCACCAACAAGAAGAAGTGCGAACACAACTTTCACAGATATTACGAGCCGTCATCTGTCAACGATTGGTTGTCATCGATGATAGATTTATCCCAGTGCGAGATATTTTGATTAATACCCCAGCAGTGGCAAATTTGATACGTCAGCGAAAGGAACCGCAAATTGTATCTTTACAAGAAACGCAAAGGCCCATGAAAACATTGGAAATGGCAGTTGCCGATCTACGATCTATTTATGGATCATCACCAGTGTTAGAGTCTGTATTGCAGGTAAATTAGTGGAGAATATGTATGAGTTGGTATACCTATGAAGGATTTTCGACGGACAAAAAAATAGTGTCAGGGAAAATATGGGGTGATTCAGAAGAGGAAGTGCAGGCAAAGCTAGCGTATCAATCTATCACACCGATTCATTTAGAATGCGTTGTTGTGAAGGATAGAAAGAAGCAATGGAAAGCAGCTCATATGATTCACTTTGCCTATCGATTACATATGTTGTTGGGCGCAGGTATATCCTTACGAAAAGCCTTAGATATGATGGTCAATACGAAAGGTTCCACTATCCCTTATGAAGAGATTCGTGAAGATGTAGGGCGTGGCATGGCACTGTCAAAAAGTTTAGCCAAGTATCATTGTCCTGTCATTGTTACGACTATATTGGAAGCGGGTGAAGCATCAGGAACCTTAGTGGAATCCTTAGGGATGATTCAAAGTATGTACGAAGAGGAGCATCGATTGCGTCAACAATTAGTATCAGCCATTACGTATCCATCTTTTTTGGTGGTGCTTATGCTAGTGTTTGTAGGAGTTGCCGTAGGTTTTATTTTACCCCAATTTAAATCTGTCTTCGAGAGCATGCAAATTGAATTACCACCGCTAACTGCAGCGCTTTTTACAGGGGGCACTTGGTTACAACAAAAAGGAGTATATCTTTTGGTTGGTTTGCTAGTATTGGGAATGGTTTTGTGGAAATCATACCAACGAGACTCTGTGAAGTTCAGCGTGCATCGTAAGGTTTGGCTATGTATGGCACGAAGAGAATGGCTTATGGCGTATACAATGGTACGTATGTGTCAGATTTGGAAACTACTTTTACAAAGTGGAATACCTTTGTTACAAATGCTAGACATGACAGAATCGCTGTGGGGAAACCGTTGGGCAAGTACCTTACAACAAGAGGTCAAAACACGTATTTCCCAAGGGCATGGATTCACAGACTCATTAGAACAAGTACAATTAGGAACTTCCTTTGTATGGGATCTGCTTCGTATTGGAGAAGAAACGGGTGACCTGGAAAGTATGTTAGACCAAGGGCATGTGTATTATAAGGGGATTTTGGAACGGACCGTAAAACGAGGAGAACAATTATTAGAACCTATTATGCTCAGTATTATGGGCAGTATGATCGCCTTACTTGTGGTAGCAGTGATGCTACCGATGTTTAATTCAATTTCAGCTATTCAATAGGAGGAAGTATGGAAGCACTTCGACAACGTTTGTCCTTACGACAACGAAAGCAACAAGATGGATTTACCTTAGTGGAATTAATGGTTGTAGTGGCAATCATCGCCATTTTAGCATCTTTGGCAATGCCACAATTTTTAAATGCCTCAAACAAGGCGAAAGAAGCGAAAATTAAATCGGATGTGACAACTATTTCCAATGCAGCTCAGTTGTATATGATGGAACAATCTACCGATGCAGTGCCTACTGTAGATACATTGTACAAGGAAGGGTATTTGACAGAACATGTGAGAACTCCTAAAGGTGGAGAATACACCGTAACAAGTGTACAAAATGAAGGCGGTAAAGGTAAACATATTGCTGTCACTGCACCCGATGCAGAAAATTAATTATTAGAAGGAAGAGGGAAATATGGAGTATGTATTAGGAGGTATTGCGGGTATCACAGGAGTTGCAAGCCTCTATCTCATTGTTTCTTGGACCTATATGAAAACACATGGTATGTGGTGCCTTATGTCCATTTTTGCTCATATCATAGGGACAGCAGGGCTTTGCTATGCCTATCAAGTTGGATACATTACGAACATCTATGAACTGGGACTTCTTTATATGCTGGAGGTAACGCTCTTTTGGGGATCAACCATCGATAAGCTATATTATATTCTTCCCGATGAGGGAGCTATTCTAATTTGTATATGTGGATTTGTTTACCAGTGGATAGGTAATGGTGATGTACTCATGATAGTAGTCAATGCCCTCTGTATGGGTGGATTGTGGTGGTCATTGCGGTGGTTTAGCCATGGCGGGGTGGGACTCGGTGACATCAAATGGCTGATGGCCATTAGCTGTTGGCTCACATCGGCGGAATGCTTGGCATTATGCGGACTTTCCTCTTTTATTGGCATCCTGTACAGTTGTGTGTGGCGTATTGTATCTCCGAATCATGCCTATATTCCCTTTGGTCCTTCTTTCAGTATGGCAACGATGCTGCTGTTCATCTATCCTTTTGAGAGGTGGCTATGATGAAAGTACCAAGGCACCCAGAAGATGGCTCTTTGTTAGTGGAAGTCTTGCTATATATGACGATTTGCTCTCTTATCTTAGGTATGGTATTGCTCTTAAATAATGGAGAACAACGCGAGTATTACCAATTTGATCGGGAAGGACGTATTTTATTTGCTCATATTAAGCGTATGCAGATGGCTACCTTATATGGAAATTTACAGCGTGTTGGCGGTGGTAACCGGATAGTACTAGATGGAACTAGGTATGGATATATCAATGGAGCGAGTACTATGGTCTATCGTGAGTTACCTTCATCTATGCATATTGAATTTACTGGTCCATCTCAGGTGTTGCGCTTTGCAGGTCATAAAGGGGTAGGAAAGGTGTTTACCGTGACTTTAGTGGATACTGTGATTCGCTATAAACGAACTTTTATTTTTGCTCGTCAATCAGGACGCATACGTTGGGAGGAGTCAAAATTTTGAAAGCACAACAAGCGGGATTTCTCTATATGGATGTATTAGCATCGCTGTTTGTGATGAGTTTATTATGTTCCACTTTATTTGTGCTCATGATGAGTAGTATCCAGCAATATGGGAAAATGATGGAAGAAGATAGAACTTTGCAAGCTATGATTTTGTATATGGAAGAGGGGAAAGCGGGCTGGGCAAATGGAACTAGTTCTGCATCTGATGAACCGCCTAATGTGGGAATGACCAGCTTTCAGCGTAGAGTAGACATAAGTCCAGAATGCGTACACGTATTGACTGTTATAGCCTATCGCCATGGAGAGGAAATACATCGGTTTACTACCTATTTATTGGAACCTAGTCAATAAGTTACATGATCGTTTGTGAAATATACAACATGGTGGGAGTCAAATAAAGGAAATATATGATGTGTTATAGAGCGATAACAAAAGATAAGCAGAGAATTGCAGGTTTTCTACTGGTGGAGGCATTAATAGGAAGTTTATTATTAGTGACCATTGTGACGGGATTTTTCCTGATTACATCACATAGTGTGAAATGGCTGCATATGTTGCATCATCGTCATGAGCTACTATTAGATGCTAGATTTAGTCGCATACAGATTATGAATCGTCTTCGTTATAGTGAGAAAAAACCAAGGGTTAGCGAAGATGGATCCTGGTTACTTTCTCCATCAAATTGGCGGATACGGGTGTATCAAGATGCCTTCGTGACCATGCTATCTGATGGGCAATTACAGGATATTACTGAAAGTGAAATCAGCCCTAAGATAGGAAAAATACATGTATTTCCTCAAGGGGCTACATTTTTTCGAGAACGTCCTGATGGGGTAGTTGATTTACATTGGTACTCAGAGGTGCGACCCTATTGGAGACTAGATCATATTCAACTCATGGAAGGTGGACAGAACCAATATCATGTACAAACAGGTATTCTGCCGTATGCTACGTATCTTCAGCGATTACAACATACAGAAAAGTAAGTTGGTACTTTATTTTTGTAGAAATCAAGAAGGCTATCTGTAGGAATGCTAATGATAGATATTAATGGATAGTTTGTCTAACAGTGACATAGGTGGAATCATAAACGGGGAGAATGGTTATGTTGCACTGGAAAGAGCGAAAGAAAAATGGTTTTGTATCGTACATGATTTTGCTAATAGCCATGATGACCATTGGTACTTGGGTGGCCTGGCAACATACGATGCAGATTACCTATCAAAGCATGATGGATGAATATCGTTTTGTTCGCTGTCAATATGGTATTGAACGGGGAATAGTATTAGGCACAAGAAAAGAATTCTTTCTAGCTCATCAAAAGGAGGTAACTGGCAGCGGTTCTCCGAAGTATGTATTAGAAGAAACAGATACAGAACGCATTGAGGCCATTATATATAAAGAGCGAGAGCCACACCGATATTCCTTGAGGCTTATATGTATCGATGTAGGTACAGAAACAAATGTGAGACAAGACGTATATTTTCAAGCTGTGTATAAGGATGATGTGCTAGAGACTATACGTGTAGAAGGGGTACAAGAATAAGGAGGATAAGATGAAAACAAATCCAGTGATGGCTATTGCCATTGGGCATGATGAAATTGTTGGGATAAAAGCCTATATAATTGAAGGTACTACTGTGCTGGAGGATGTAATTGTTCAAAAACGTCATGGTGATAGAGGAACAGACATAAAAGAGTTTTTTGACTATTATGGGGAAACAGGCATATCCATTGGTTGTGTTTTTGAATCTCCACTACAATCTGTGTACATGGAAACACCTATGATGCATAAAATAGATCAATATTTATTTGCTCAACGTGAGGGAAAACGAATTTTCCACAATGAAGACTTTCCTAATGCTATCGATTTTGCCTCTAGGCCAGGTATTACTGAGGAGTTGATGTTTATACTTATCGTAGCCCTAGAACGAAAACAAGTTAAACAGGTGGCACGAGGGATTCAACAAGGTGGGGGAGATCTTCGTGTTATTGACTACTGGCCAGCACCGCTTGCGTACAGTCGCGGTCGGGAATCCTCTATGCTTTGTATCATCCCGGAGGAAGATAAGGTGCAGGTATCTTTATGGAATCATAAGTTCTGTACGGCTCATGTCGTAGTGTCTCCTGAGGTGGAAGCAGTATTGACTGCGTGTGAAAAAGTATATGAAGATAGCAAACAATTTCATGTGCCCTATCCTAAAGGGGCTATTGTGGTTGGCTTTAATGAAACAAGAGCAAAGGATTTTGAGCCTATTTTAGAAACCTACGGAACGATTGACCAGGTCCCTATTCATATCGTTGATAAGGGAGCAGAGTATAATCCGCAGAATATAAATCATGAAATGGCATTGGGTTTAGCAATTAGGTTACTTACTGATGGAAAATAAGGAGAATCTTAACTTCATAGAACCAGATATACAGTGGATATGTTGGTACATTCGATACAAAAAAATATGGTGGACCCTATTAGTTCTAGTGGTTGTTACATTAGTAGGTTCTGTGGCGATGGGAACAAAAGCATATATGCAGTACCTCGACATAGTTGAAAAACAAACAGAGGTGACATCACACCATATTGATGCTAAGGAGGCTCATAGTGTATATGAAGCCATGGTTCATGAAAATAAAAAGGAAGAAGCACCGCTGCAGGGGACGTTGAAGGAATGTATATACTTATTAGATGCATCGAATACATATCACATACAATTAGTCGAGTGGTCTACTATGAATCAATGGTATGTAGAGGCTAGAGGAAGTAATGAAAATGAATTGCATCAGTTTAGTGCAATTTTGAGTCGATTAGGAGGTCACCGTCACTATGATGAAGTGGTGGAAAAAGAATCCAAAGCTACACTATACCGTAGTCGTATTACAGGCACTGTGGAAAGCCCTGCCCATTCCCAAAAGAAGTCTACTTCTAGTCATTAGTGTGTATTGTTGTGTAGTGGTTGCAGGTATTTGTATGATGGTGTACTTTCAAGGGGAAATAAAACGAATTTCTGCAGAGATTGATGAAGAGATACTTTCACAGGAGGCAGAAACAACATTTTTACATAGCGAAAGTTATCAATTCGTCAAACAATTGGATGACAATATGTTAGACCTAGAAGGGTTGTATCATTTGGTATTGTCCTCCATAGAAGATACCTCTTTAGTGGTTGTCAGCACGCACAAAGAAGAGGAAGCCATAGATGTGGTGGTACAAGGGTCTACCCTAGATATGGTGCAGTGGCTGTCGGGAATGCAAAAGGTACACCCTACCTTGCGTTTTGCGATAGAAAAAATTATTCACAGTCAAGGTGTTACTACCTTACAATGCAAAATTTATGAAAATACTAAAAAGTAGCCCTAATTGTTTGTCAAAGTATAGTCGAGTATAGTAAAATAAAATTAAAATTTACTACTAGATGGAAGAATGAGATATTATAAAACATGAAAACGACTATCAAGAGAAACATTATCCTCATTGGTTCTATGGGGAGTGGCAAAAGTCACTTAGGTCGAAATTTAGCAGATGCCAAGGGTTGGCAATTTGTTGACACGGATCGAATATTAGAGAAACGATATAATATGCCTATTGCTGATATTTTTAAGACAATAGGTGAAAAGGCATTTCGTCGTGCAGAATTTGAAGTGATTAAAAAGGTGGCTATGTATCATGAAGCAGTGATTTCCGTAGGGGGAAATTTCCCTGTTGATATGCGTACGCTACGATATATGCAAAAGTATTCTTTTATTGTAGGTATACGTGCCTCACATTATCGGATTGTCAATCGTGTCAATCGTTGGATTGGTAAGAGACCGACTATGAATTATGATGATGTATCTGGTTATGTAGCATGGATGATGCGACGGTGGAAACCATTGTATCGCAAATGTGACCATGTGTTAGATACCACATACAGTCATACCGATGAACTAGTTACGAGTATTGATGGATCTATTAGATCTAAGGGTATATATTTTAAACGGCGAAAAGTACACCAAGGTGAATAATATGAAACGTATAGCGATTTTAACAAGTGGTGGAGATGCACCAGGAATGAATGCAGTCATTCGCTCTATCACAAGAAGTGCAATATATGAAGGCCTCGATGTAGTAGGAATACAACGAGGCTTTTTAGGCGTTTTAGAAGAAGACTTTATTCCTTTGACCCGACGTAGTGTAGGGAATATTGTGAACAAGGGAGGAACAATCTTAAAATCCTCTCGCTGTCTTGAATTTAAAGAACCTGAACATCAACAAAAAGGCTTTGGAAACTTACGCCGCCATGGTATTGATGCCTTAGTTGTTGTTGGTGGTGATGGTTCTATGTGTGGTGCCAAAGTATTGTCTGACTTAGGATTACCTACAGTGACGATTCCAGGCACTATTGATAAAGATATGAATGGTACCGATTATACAATCGGTTTTGATACAGCTCTAAACACCATCATTGATGGGGTGAGCAAAATTCGCGATACTTCTACAGCTCATGACCGTGTAGCCATTGTAGAAGTGATGGGGCGACATGCAGGCCATATTGCTGTATACGCTGGTGTTGCATGTGGTGCCGAGGTGGTACTGACACCAGAGGTGCCAATGACATTAGAAGAGGTAAAAGATTCATTAGAAAATACGACTCGTAATGGTAAAAAGAATAGTATTATTATCGTTGCGGAAGGAGCGTATAGCGCTTTTGAAGTGGCTCAATATATTAAAGAGTATACATCCTATGCACCTTCTGTAACTGTATTAGGATATTTACAACGTGGTGGATCACCGTCTGCGTATGATGCATTAATGGCTGCCCGTCTAGGAGAAGCAGGAGTACGTGCCTTATTGGAAGGTCATACACATCATTTAATAGGTGTTCATTGCAACCATATTGATGCCATAGCCTATGAGGAGGCTGTAACATGTGAGTATCCTTTAGATACTTCTTTATATCAATTAATACGTGTGTTAGGACAATAATTTCATAGTTGTTTCATCATCGTATTGTATAAGATAAAGAAAACTAACCTTAGTTTTCTTTTCTTTTTATCTCCCGTATATGGTATGTTTCGTTTCATACTACAGTCAGGGCTACTCATATAAGGAAAGGAAATATTTCATGTGGAAAAATAAAAAGTTATGGATTGCCATCGTAGCTGTTTTCGTGGTAGCTATTGGTGGATGGCAATGGTATAGTAGTAGCCACACTCATGAGGCACCTACTTATACAACGGGAAAAGTAGGAAAAGGTAGTATTTCATCTACTATTAATGCAACGGGAACGATTAATCCTGTTCGTTATGTAGATGTATCTACCAATATTCCTGGCAAATTAGAATCTGTTTTGGTGAAAGCCAATCAGCATGTAACAGCAGGTCAGGTCATCGCTACTATTGATTCTCGTCAATTACAGGCTTCTGTAGATAATGCAAGGGCCACACTTAACCAAACAGCCACAGATTTGGATCGATACCGTACGTTAGTGTCACAAGGCGCCATTTCACAGCAAACCTATGATAATGCCTTAGCAGCCTATGAAAAAGCAAAAGCTAGTTATGATCAAGTAGCAGCAAACTTAACAGATAGTACTATTACAGCTCCTATGGATGGGACCATTATTGGAGAACCTTTGAAAGCAGGTCAAACTATCGCCACTGGTATTTCTACACAAATGATCATTGCCACTATCGCTGATTTGTCTGATTTAGAAATTTATTTAACAGTTGACGAAACAGATATTGGAAATGTAAAAGAAGGTGCCAAAGTAGATTTCACGGTCGATGCGCATCCTGGTAAGACTTTCACGGGTACTGTTAAAAGTATTTCTTTAGGTACAAAAGGTAGTATGGGAACGACCAGTTCATCTGTAGTGTATTATACAGTGCGCGTAGCAATTCCTGCTGGTGATGTAAGTCATTTCTTTCCTAGTATGACCGCACGGGCTACGATTCATGGAGAAGAACGACAAAATGTATTGGTAGTTCCATTGGCTGCTGTTCGTTCTGATAAAGTGGGAGAATTTGTGTATGTCATCAAAAATGGTAAACCTCTTAGAACCAGTGTAAAAACAGGCATGACGGGTGATTCTACAATTGAAATTATTTCTGGAGTAGAAGAAGGTGATGAAATCATTATTAGTGGTGATGTAAGTACGACGAAAAAACAACAACAGAGGGGGCCATTCTAATGGAAACTCCAAAAAAAGCGGTTATTACCTTGGAAGGTATTACAAAAACCTATGTGAATGGAAAGTTAACAGTACCAGTATTACATGGTATTGATTTGTCTATTTACGAAGGGGAGTTTACCTCTATCATGGGACCTTCAGGATCTGGGAAGTCTACGTTTATGAATATTTTAGGATGTCTTGACAGACCTACCAGTGGTTCCTATCGATTAGATGGAGAAGAAGTAGCCCATCTGGGGGACGATGAATTGGCCTATGTACGAAATAAACGAATTGGGTTCGTGTTCCAAAGTTTTAATTTATTGCCTAAATTAACGGCTCTAGATAATGTAGCATTACCGATGGTCTATGCAGGAGTGTCTAAAGCAGAACGTAAAGCTAGGGCTAGTCAGTTATTGATAGATTTGGGGCTCGGTACTCGGTTGGATCATATGCCAGCAGAATTATCAGGGGGACAACGACAACGTGTTGCTATTGCCAGGGCATTGGCAAATGACCCAGCGATTATTATGGCGGATGAACCTACAGGTAACCTTGATTCAAAAGCAAGTTTAGATGTGATGCATATCTTCACAGAATTATATCGAGAAGGGCGTACCATCATTTTAGTCACCCATGAGCCAGATATTGCTGAATATGCAGGTCGCAATGTGGTTTTAAAAGATGGTCTTATTGTAGAAGATAGAATAAATCCCCATATGAAAGGATTGCAGGTAGGAGGTGAAAGCCATGTATAAGGAAGGTTTCTTAATGGCTTGGTCATCTCTAATAGCCAATAAGATGCGATCATTATTGACGATGCTAGGTATCATCATTGGTGTAGCGGCTGTGATTGCACTTGTATCCATTGGATACGGGGTTCGTCAACAAATTACAGAATCTATTTCCAGTTTGGGTAGTAATTTGCTAATGGTCTATCCAGGGGCTCCTAGAACACCAGGGGTACGCCCGGTATCTGGTGCTAATAAAACGTTAAAAATGGGCGACTATGAAGCTATTTCGAAGATGGATAGCGTGCAAGCAGCTTCACCAGTAGCAGCTAATTCGTATTTGACTGTGTACATGAGTAAGAATTGGACCACAACTGTGAATGGTGCTAACGCTGACTTTCAGTATGTGAATAATTGGACTATGAAATCAGGTCGTTTTATTACAGATAGTCAAATTGAACGCCGTGAACGGGTGGCAGTTATAGGTGCCACAGTGGCAAAAAACTTGTTTGGTAATGAAGATCCTATTGGTAAGGATATTCGGATTCATAAAAATTCGTTTAAAGTAGTAGGTGTCCTTGATGAAAAGGGTTCTGGTACTATGGGGAATGATCAAGATGATGTCATTGTAGTACCTTATACAACTATGATGGAACGTGTGATGGGTGTTGATTATTTGCGTATGATCTACATTCAAGCAAAAGAAGGCGAAGACTTAGAACGGGTGCAAGCAGATATAGAAAATATCTTGCGTGTCCGTCATGGCATTAAAAATCCTGATCTCGATGATTTTAATGTGAACAATATGGCGTCCATTATGAAGGCGGTAGAAGAAAATACAGCTACCATGACCTTATTCCTAGGTGCTGTGGCAGCGATTTCTTTATTAGTTGGTGGCATTGGCATTATGAATATCATGCTTGTGTCTGTTACGGAACGTACTCGAGAAATTGGTGTTCGTAAAGCCTTAGGTGCTACGTATCGTACGATTATTACACAGTTTTTAATTGAAGCCGTCGTTATCTCTCTCGTAGGTGGTGCCATCGGTATTTTAGTGGGGATTGGTGCGTCACAGCTGATTGCTACAGTAGCTAAGTTAAAAACTGTAGTGACCACAGGACCTATTTTATTATCCTTTGGATTCTCTATGACGATAGGTCTTGTATTTGGTTTATATCCGGCTAGAAAAGCAGCTAAGTTAAATCCTATTGATGCCTTACATTATGAATAGCTGATTAAATACCAATATGTATAGGAAACTAGACCTATTATATATTGGTATTTTTCATTTTCCCGAGAGAATATGATATAATATATAAATTGAAAGGATGTGTGTCTATGAAAATTAGTCAAGAGGAAATTAAGAATATTGCCTTATTATCCCGATTAGAAATTAAAGATTTAGAGGCTGCTGAAAAAGCCCTCAGTAATATCCTTACCTATGTGGAGGAATTAGAAGAATTAGATTTAACAGATGTAGAGCCAATGGCTCATGCGGTGCCATTACAAAATGTGTATCGTCCAGATGAGATGAAACCATCATTGCCACGTGAAGCGGCGTTACAAAATGCACCTGAAGAAGAGAATGGGTATTTCAGAGTACCTCGTGTTGTACAGAACTAGGAGAAGATACATGACTCTTTTTGAATTACATCAAAAATTAGTAAATAAAGAAATTTCTGCCCTAGAGCTTACAAAAGCTGTATTGGCACATAAAGGTAATGTAGAGCCAACAGTACATGCGTACTTGTCTGACTCTCATGAAGCGGCATTAGCACAAGCAGAGGCTGTAGATGCAAAAATCGCCAAGGGAGAAACTATTTCGCCATTAGCAGGGATTCCTGGGGCGATTAAAGATAATATTTGTACAAAAGGTGTGGCCACTACATGTGGATCCCATATGTTGGAAAACTTTGTGCCTCCGTACAATGCTACTGTTATCGAAAAATTACAAGCTCAAGATGCTGTTATTTTGGGTAAATTAAATATGGACGAGTTTGCTATGGGTAGTTCCACAGAGAATTCTGCTTTAGGCAAAACGACAAACCCATGGAATCCAGATTATGTTCCAGGCGGATCTTCCGGTGGTAGTGCAGCGGCGGTTGCCAGTGGTAGCGCTATTTGGGCATTAGGCTCCGATACAGGTGGATCTATTCGTCAACCAGCATCCTACTGTGGCGTGGTTGGTTTGAAACCAACCTATGGCAATGTATCTCGCTATGGATTAATTGCTTATGCATCTTCGTTGGACCAAATTGGCCCTGTGACAAGAGATGTACGTGATGCAGCCATCGTGTTGAATGCTATTACAGGCCATGATTTCCATGATTCTACATCCATCCCAGGAGATCGTGTCGATTATACAAAAGCTCTTGTGAAAGATGTAAAAGGCTTGCGCATCGGTGTGCCTAAAGAATATTTTGGTGAAGGTTTACATCCAGAAGTGCGTGCAGCTCTGGAAAAAGCTATTGAAACGTATCGCAATATGGGTGCCACTATTGTAGATATTTCCTTGCCAACTACAAAATATGCCTTGTCCGCGTACTATATCATCGCTTTAGCAGAAGCTAGTTCTAACCTAGCTCGTTATGATGGAGTTAGCTACGGCCTTCGCGTGCCAGCAGATAATTTAGTGGAAATGTCCACTAAAACTCGTACGGCAGGCTTTGGTGAAGAAGTACAACGCCGTATCTTGTTAGGGACTTATGTATTGAGTTCTGGTTATTATGATGCATACTATTTAAAAGCTCTAAAAGCTCGTCGTTTGATTAAAAATGAGTTTGATGCAGCATTCCAAGAATGTGATGTATTATTAACACCAACCGCTCCGAATACAGCTTTTAAATTTGGTGAAAAAATCAACGATCCATTGACTATGTATTTAGAGGATGTATGTACAGTGCCAGTTAACTTGGCAGGTATCCCAGGTATCAGTATTCCTGCTGGATTTGGTTCTAATGGTATGCCAATCGGTATGCAATTATTGGCGCCTGCTATGGGTGAAAGTACATTGTTGCAAGCAGCCTATAGTTTTGAACAAGAATGTCCTGAATTTACAAAATTGCCAACTATAGGAGAATTGAAACTATGAAATATGAAACAGTCGTAGGCCTTGAAGTTCATACTGAACTGAAAACAAATTCAAAAATTTTCTGCTCCTGTACAACGGCCTTCGGGGGCGACCATAATACACATGTATGTCCAACTTGCTTAGGTTTACCAGGAACAATGCCTGTATTTAACCAAAAAGTGTTGGAATATGCTATCAAAGTCGGTTTAGCATTAAACTGTGAAATCGTACTATTCAATAAATTTGACCGCAAAAACTATTATTACCCAGATTTGCCTAAAAACTGGCAAACTTCTCAATTTGACTTGCCTATTTGCGTAAACGGTCATCTTGATGTAGAGGTGAATGGTGAAACTCGTCGCATTCGTATCAACCGTATCCATATGGAAGAAGATGCTGGTAAATTAGTGCATAGTGGTGCTACTATTTCTAGCTCTGATAGCTCCAATGTAGACTACAATCGTACAGGTGTACCATTGTTAGAAATCGTATCAGAACCTGATCTTCGTTCTGGTGAAGAAGCGCGCCAATATGTGGATAAAATTCGTGCTATTGTACAATATTTAGGCGTATCTGACGGACGTATGGAAGAAGGTAGTTTGCGTTGTGATGCGAACATTTCTATTCGACCAGTAGGGGAAACTAAATTAGGCACAAAAACTGAAATCAAGAATATGAACTCTTTAACAGGTATCCAAAAAGGTATTGAATACGAAGCACTTCGTCAAGCAGAAGCATTGGAAGACGGAGAAACGATTGTTCAAGAAACTCGTACTTGGGACGATAGTAAAGGTATCACTCTTTCCATGCGTAAGAAAGAGAAGGAAAATGACTACCGTTTCTTCCCAGAACCAGATTTGGTACCTATTGTAGTAGACCCTAACTATGTAGAAGAAATTCGTCAATCCTTACCAGAATTGCCAGAAGCGAAACAACAACGCTTCATGGAATCCTATGGATTGTCTAGTGAAGATGCGCGTACATTGACGAGCCAACGTGCTACAGCGGACTATTTCGATGCTGTCGTAGAGGCTGGAGCAGATGCAAAAACGGCATCTAACTGGATCATCGGTGATTTGGCAAAACTTGTGAACGATGCTGGTATTTCTTATGCGGATAGCAAAGTACAACCAAAACAATTGGCTGATATGATTAGCCTAATTGAAAAAGGCACGATTTCTGGTAAAATTGCAAAACAAGTCATTGTCAAAATGTTTGAAACTGGTAAAAATCCAGACAAAATTGTAGAAGAAGAAGGCTTAGTTCAAATTACCGATACAGGAGCTATTGAAGAAATTGTAAAACAAGTTATTGCAGATAATCCAAAATCTGTGGAAGATTTCAAATCTGGTAAAGGTAAAGCTATCGGATTCTTGGTGGGCCAAGTGATGCGTGCCTCTAAAGGTAAAGCCAATCCTGGCGTAGTGAATGAATTGTTGGAAAAACATTTACAAGCTCTATAGGAGTGACTATGAGTCAAGAACAAAAGTATGATGAAGGAACGCGCGTTCTTTCAGAAGAGGAATTGCGTGACTTTGATGGTACAACAATAGATGAAGAGGGGCGTACATATGACGCTCCTCGTTATCAATCTTCTCAACAGGAACAAGACCAATTTCAAACCATTCCTAATATGAAGATATTTTTGTGGAATGCTCTTAGTTGGAAGTGGAAACTAGGCATAGCAGTAGGCGTCGTGATGCTTATTATAGTGTTATTTGCACTAGCTAAATTTATCATTGCTGGTGCCTTTGTGATTATTTTAGCTTGGCTAGTAATGCGCTTGTTGGGAAAGTTATTTTTTTAAATGTAAATACAGAGGTTGTATTACTATGGAACAAACATTTTCATGGAAGCGGTTTGCATGGCTAGGGATAGGAACGTTTTTGTTCTATCTGTTTATGGCATGGGCGCTGCCTGTGACGGATACAGTGGAATCAAACTACGCTTTGTCTGCCGTGACCATGATGAAATATGGAGAGTTTTTGTCTCCTATGATTTATGACATGTATTGGTATGATAAACCAATTATGGCATATTGGGGGCTTATACTGTCCTACTCTTTGTTTGGTATCTCTGATTTAGCTGCTCGATTGCCATCCATTGTCGTTTCTACTTGTACAGTATTAGCGATGTATCGGATGGCTTTCAGTATATATCAAGTAGAACGGATTGCTATGTGGAGTGCCATTGCCCTAGGAACGGCGTTAGAATTTTGGTACATTGGTCATGCTGTCGTGACGGATGGATATTTATTTCTCTTTTCTATGGGTATTTTTTACTATTTATATCGTGGTATCACTGGTGAAAGTCATCGCCATATGGTCTATGCGTATATGTTTGCTGGGTTAGCGGTGCTTACCAAAGGCCCTGTAGGGATCGTGCTACCAGGGATTATTTTAATTCTATATGTGGCCTTGAATCGTCGTATGGATTGGTTCAAATATGTCTTTTCTTGGAAAGGTATTCTTGCTTTTATCCTAGTTGTAGCACCGTGGTATGGATATATGTACTATGTTCATGGTGATGCTTTTATCCAAGGATTTTTAGGGCTACATAATGTGACGAGAGCGACGGTACCAGAGCATCCCGAACATAATTGGTGGTATTTATATTTTGCCTTGTTGCCAGTATGCATGATGCCATGGACTAGCTTTGTAGTTCGTGGTATCAATGAACAGAAACACGCCTATATTTGGTATTGGTCGATTTTTTGGTTTGTAGGAACCGTTCTGTTCTACACGTGTATGGCCACTAAATATGTTACCTATACATTTATTATGCTGATTCCTTTGGCATTATGGGCAGGCATGGGCATTCATGCTGGTATAGAAGGATACAAAGAGCGTAAGATGACATGGAGGGTGTTTACCCTATATGCACTGGGTGGATTTCCATTTTTACTAGGATTAGTCATAGTGGGATTGAGTGTGTCTTTGTCACATAGTGCATATCTTTGGATTAGTTTGGCAGTGACTTTGTTGACGTTTATTTATGCCGCTAGTAAACGAACAGGGTCTGTCTTAGTGTGCAGTATGGCAACGAGTGCGATCATTTTTTATTTAGCATTAGTTCCTAACTTAGTGCCAGTTATGGAAGACCAATCTGGAAAAGTATTAGCCAATGAAGTGATGACATTGGAAGGCACTACGCCATTAGAGGTGTATCAATATGGTAATTATCGTACGTCTTTATCCTATTATTTGGGACGAACTACTTCCTTTATACATTACAAAGAACATGAAAGTGTTTGGGAAAATGGGAAAAATATCATGCCTATGGTGAAACCTACTGACTTGGCAAAAGATACAGAGAAACTATCACGTGCTTTGATTTATGTGCCAAATAAATACGCAACGTATTTTAAAGAAACAAATGTATATGACCAGGTTCAACCTGTAGAAAGAAATTCTCTAGGAGTCTTTTACAAAGCGAAATAATGGTAATTATAGTATTGGGGATGCTCCTAGGGAGTATCCCCAATAAGTTTCCGTTACTATAGGACAGGCGGCATGAGACCTACATTCAAGGAATATTGTATGACTCGATAATAAATGAAGGAGGACAGAGAAAGCGATTCTAAAAGGCTTATGTTTATATACAAAAATAGCATAAAAATCTAGTTATCCGCATAAAAACTGGACTTATCACACTTTATCAAGGTCAAAACCACTCAATTTACTACTAATTTACTACTTATGAATGAGCTTTGATACGACGATTTATCCTTGAAAAGTGAAGATATAAAGATACTTCCAATAAAATTTGAATATTTAATAGGTAGACACTTCAAAAAATGAGGTGTCTATTTTTTTACCCGATTTTGAAAGGAAGTGAACTTATGAAAACAAAAAATCAAGAATCAAAAGGTCGTTCCCCACTCTTTAAGACCATCAAACATTCATTCAGCCAATAAAAAAGAAAGGATAGGTAAAAATATGGAACTTAAATTTGTGATTCCCAACATGGAAAAAACATTCGGCAATTTAGAATTTGCTGGCGAGGATAAAGTCGTTCAGCGAAGAATCAACGGACGGCTAACTGTCTTATCAAGAAGCTATAATCTCTATTCTGATGTTCAAAGAGCAGATGATATTGTGGTGGTGCTTCCTGCTGAAGCTGGCGAAAAACATTTCGGCTTTGAGGAACGTGTGAAGTTAGTCAATCCACGTATTACCGCAGAGGGCTACAAAATCGGCACTCGTGGTTTTACAAATTACCTTTTACATGCTGACGACATGATAAAAGAATAAAGAAAGAGAGGAAAAATGATGAGATTAGCAAATGGCATTGTATTAGATAAAGACACGACTTTTGGAGAATTGAAATTCTCTGCTCTACGTCGTGAAGTGAGAATCCAAAATGAAGACGGGTCGGTTTCAGATGAAATCAAGGAACGTACCTATGACTTAAAATCCAAAGGACAAGGACGCATGATTCAAGTAAGTATTCCTGCCAGCGTGCCTTTGAAAGAGTTTGATTATAACGCACGGGTGGAACTTATCAATCCCATTGCGGACACCGTTGCTACTGCCACCTATCAAGGAGCAGATGTTGACTGGTATATCAAGGCAGACGATATTGTGCTGACAAAGGATTCTAGTTCATTCAAAGCTCAACCACAAGCAAAGAAAGAACCGACACAAGACAAATAGTCGCTAGGTAGAAAGGAGACTTTTTCGCATGAAACAGCGTGGTAAAAGGATTCGCCCATCTGGTAAAGATTTAGTCTTTCATTTTACGATAGCGTCACTCCTGCCTGTTTTCCTGCTGGTTGTCGGACTGTTTCATGTGAAGACAATCCAGCAGATCAACTGGCAGGATTTTAACCTATCACAAGCAGATAAGATTGACATTCCCTATTTAATTATCAGTTTCAGTGTCGCAATTCTTATCTGCTTGCTGGTAGCGTTTGTATTCAAACGGGTTCGCTATGATACGGTTAAACAACTTTACCACCGTCAAAAACTGGCAAAGATGATACTTGAAAACAAGTGGTATGAATCTGAACAGGTCAAAACAGAGGGTTTCTTTAAAGATAGTGCTGGTCGTACAAAGGAAAAGATAACCTACTTCCCTAAAATGTATTATCGACTTAAAAATGGCTTGATACAGATACGGGTGGAAATCACGCTGGGAAAATATCAAGACCAACTCTTACACTTGGAAAAGAAATTAGAGAGTGGCTTGTACTGTGAGCTGACGGATAAAGAGTTAAAGGATTCCTATGTGGAATATACTTTGCTCTATGACACCATAGCCAGTCGTATTTCTATTGATGAAGTAGAAGCTAAAGATGGTAAACTTCGCTTAATGAAAAACGTATGGTGGGAATATGATAAGCTCCCTCATATGTTGATTGCTGGTGGTACAGGTGGCGGTAAAACTTACTTTATACTGACACTGATTGAAGCCTTGCTTCATACAGATTCAAAACTGTATATTCTTGACCCGAAAAATGCTGATCTTGCGGACTTAGGTTCTGTGATGGCAAATGTCTACTATAGAAAAGAAGACTTGCTTTCTTGCATTGAAACATTCTATGAAGAAATGATGAAACGTAGTGAGGAAATGAAGCAGATGAAGAACTATAAGACTGGCAAAAATTATGCTTACTTAGGTCTCCCGGCACACTTCTTAATCTTTGATGAATACGTCGCTTTCATGGAAATGCTGGGAACAAAAGAAAACACCGCAGTTATGAATAAGCTGAAACAGATTGTCATGTTAGGTCGTCAAGCTGGCTTCTTTCTAATACTGGCTTGTCAACGTCCAGACGCAAAATATTTAGGCGACGGAATCCGTGATCAGTTTAATTTCAGAGTGGCTTTAGGTCGTATGTCTGAAATGGGCTATGGCATGATGTTTGGCAGTGACGTACAAAAGGATTTCTTCTTAAAGCGAATCAAAGGTCGTGGCTATGTTGATGTAGGAACAAGTGTCATATCAGAGTTTTATACTCCCCTTGTACCAAAAGGATATGATTTCTTGGAGGAAATTAAAAAGTTATCCAACAGCAGACAGTCCACGCAGGCGACGTGCGAAGCGGAAGTCGCAGGTGTGGACTGATCTTGCTGGCTGGTGTGGCAATAGCCACGCCAGCACTAACCCCCCGTATCTAACAGGGGGGTACAAATCGACAGGAAACAGTCAAAAAAACATTAGAAAATCCTTTGGTTACAAGGGATTTACAAAATTTCAGCATATGTCAAATGGGCTTTAAAAGTTGACATACGCCTTTTTGATTGGAGGGATTTTTACTGAATGAACAAACTTGGTTACAGCATTTAAAAGAAAAACGCTTGGCTTATGGACTATCTCAAAACCGTTTAGCTGTTGCGACTGGTATTACAAGGCAGTATCTAAGCGATATTGAAACAGGAAAAGTCAAGCCATCAGAGGATTTACAGCAGTCCCTTTGGGAAGCTCTGGAACGCTTCAATCCCGACGCTCCCCTTGAAATGCTGTTTGATTATGTAAGAATTCGCTTTCCGACAACAGACGTACAGCAGGTGGTCGAAAACATCTTACAACTGAAACTGTCCTATTTTCTTCATGAGGACTATGGTTTCTATTCTTATTCAGAGCATTATGCTTTAGGCGACATATTCGTCCTTTGCTCCCATGAACTGGACAAAGGAGTTCTGGTGGAATTGAAAGGTCGTGGGTGCAGACAATTTGAAAGCTATCTTCTGGCACAACAAAGAAGCTGGTATGAGTTCTTTATGGACGTTTTGGTGGCTGGCGGTGTGATGAAACGCCTTGACCTTGCCATTAACGATAAGACAGGGATTTTAAATATCCCTGTACTCACTGAAAAGTGCCAACAGGAAGAATGTATCTCCGTCTTCCGCAGTTTTAAAAGCTATCGCAGTGGCGAACTGGTACGCAAAGAGGAAAAGGAATGTATGGGAAACACCCTCTATATCGGTTCATTACAAAGTGAAGTTTATTTCTGTATCTATGAAAAGGACTACGAGCAGTACAAGAAAAATGATATTCCCATTGAAGACGCAGAAGTAAAAAACCGTTTTGAGATTCGATTGAAAAATGAGCGTGCCTATTATGCAGTCCGTGATTTACTCGTCTATGACAATCCAGAGCATACCGCCTTTAAAATTATCAATCGGTATATCCGTTTTGTAGATAAAGACGATTCCAAACCTCGTTCTGATTGGAAACTGAATGAAGAATGGGCTTGGTTTATTGGGAACAATCGTGAACGATTAAAACTAACCACAAAACCAGAGCCTTACTCCTTCCAAAGGACGCTGAACTGGCTATCTCATCAAGTTGCCCCGACCTTAAAGGTTGCGATTAAACTTGATGAAATCAACCAGACGCAGGTTGTAAAAGACATTCTCGACCATGCGAAACTGACAGACCGACACAAGCAGATTTTGAAGCAACAGTCAGTAAAAGAACAGGACGTGATAACAACAAAAAAAGGATATCTGTCAACCATACCAGTTGACAGATATCCAAAAAAAGATATAATGGGAGATAAGACGGTTCGTGTTCGTGCTGACTTGCACCATATCATAAAAATCGAAACAGCAAAGAATGGCGGAAACGTAAAAGAAGTTATGGAAATAAGACTTAGAAGCAAACTTAAGAGTGTGTTGATAGTGCATTATCTTAAAATTTTGTATAATAGGAATTGAAGTTAAATTAGATGCTAAAAATTTGTAATTAAGAAGGAGGGATTCGTCATGTTGGTATTCCAAATGCGTAATGTAGATAAAACATCTACTGTTTTGAAACAGACTAAAAACAGTGATTACGCAGATAAATAAATACGTTAGATTAATTCCTACCAGTGACTAATCTTATGACTTTTTAAACAGATAACTAAAATTACAAACAAATCGTTTAACTTCTGTATTTATTTACAGATGTAATCACTTCAGGAGTGATTACATGAACAAAAATATAAAATATTCTCAAAACTTTTTAACGAGTGAAAAAGTACTCAACCAAATAATAAAACAATTGAATTTAAAAGAAACCGATACCGTTTACGAAATTGGAACAGGTAAAGGGCATTTAACGACGAAACTGGCTAAAATAAGTAAACAGGTAACGTCTATTGAATTAGACAGTCATCTATTCAACTTATCGTCAGAAAAATTAAAACTGAATACTCGTGTCACTTTAATTCACCAAGATATTCTACAGTTTCAATTCCCTAACAAACAGAGGTATAAAATTGTTGGGAATATTCCTTACCATTTAAGCACACAAATTATTAAAAAAGTGGTTTTTGAAAGCCGTGCGTCTGACATCTATCTGATTGTTGAAGAAGGATTCTACAAGCGTACCTTGGATATTCACCGAACACTAGGGTTGCTCTTGCACACTCAAGTCTCGATTCAGCAATTGCTTAAGCTGCCAGCTGAATGCTTTCATCCTAAACCAAAAGTAAACAGTGCCTTAATAAAACTTACCCGCCATACCACAGATGTTCCAGATAAATAATAGAATGGGCAAAGCATAAAAACTTGCATGGACTAATGCTTGAAACCCAGGACAATAACCTTATAGCTTGTAAATTCTATCATAATTGTGGTTTCAAAATCGGCTCCGTCGATACTATGTTATACGCCAACTTTGAAAACAACTTTGAAAAAGCTGTTTTCTGGTATTTAAGGTTTTAGAATGCAAGGAACAGTGAATTGGAGTTCGTCTTGTTATAATTAGCTTCTTGGGGTATCTTTAAATACTGTAGAAAAGAGGAAGGAAATAATAAATGGCTAAAATGAGAATATCACCGGAATTGAAAAAACTGATCGAAAAATACCGCTGCGTAAAAGATACGGAAGGAATGTCTCCTGCTAAGGTATATAAGCTGGTGGGAGAAAATGAAAACCTATATTTAAAAATGACGGACAGCCGGTATAAAGGGACCACCTATGATGTGGAACGGGAAAAGGACATGATGCTATGGCTGGAAGGAAAGCTGCCTGTTCCAAAGGTCCTGCACTTTGAACGGCATGATGGCTGGAGCAATCTGCTCATGAGTGAGGCCGATGGCGTCCTTTGCTCGGAAGAGTATGAAGATGAACAAAGCCCTGAAAAGATTATCGAGCTGTATGCGGAGTGCATCAGGCTCTTTCACTCCATCGACATATCGGATTGTCCCTATACGAATAGCTTAGACAGCCGCTTAGCCGAATTGGATTACTTACTGAATAACGATCTGGCCGATGTGGATTGCGAAAACTGGGAAGAAGACACTCCATTTAAAGATCCGCGCGAGCTGTATGATTTTTTAAAGACGGAAAAGCCCGAAGAGGAACTTGTCTTTTCCCACGGCGACCTGGGAGACAGCAACATCTTTGTGAAAGATGGCAAAGTAAGTGGCTTTATTGATCTTGGGAGAAGCGGCAGGGCGGACAAGTGGTATGACATTGCCTTCTGCGTCCGGTCGATCAGGGAGGATATCGGGGAAGAACAGTATGTCGAGCTATTTTTTGACTTACTGGGGATCAAGCCTGATTGGGAGAAAATAAAATATTATATTTTACTGGATGAATTGTTTTAGTACCTAGATTTAGATGTCTAAAAAGCTTTAACTACAAGCTTTTTAGACATCTAATCTTTTCTGAAGTACATCCGCAACTGTCCATACTCTGATGTTTTATATCTTTTCTAAAAGTTCGCTAGATAGAGTTCTATATTAGAGATGTAAAGAGTTTTGGTGAAGAGGTTTGTGAGTATGGCTTTTATAACCAGGGTGCAATGAGAAGCACTAACAGCAGCTAGCTTAAGAACGCATAGGATATACTTTTTATGGAAGTCACAGAGGAGGAATAAAATTTGAACAGGATTAACAGAGTAACCTCTATTCTTATTCAGCTGCAATCAAAAAAAAATAATTCCTGCCAAAGAAATTGCACAGCGATTTAATATAAGCTTAAGGACAGTTTACAGAGATATCCGGACACTTGAAGAAGCCGGAATACCAATTGGATCTGAGGCCGGAAAAGGATATTTTCTTGTAGAGGGCTTCCTACTTCCGCCGGTAATGTTTACAGCGGCGGAAGTGGGTGCATTGATTACAGCAGGGAAATTTTTAAATTGCCATGGAGATGAATCATTTATAAAGGATTTTGATTCAGCTATGTATAAAATCAAATCTATTTTGAAGCATGGTGAAAAAAACTATGCACAGGAGTTGGAGAACAGTATTAACGTGTACAGCACATCTGGACAGAAAAATACATTGGCGGATAACGTTATTGCAGCAATTCAGACTGCAATCTGCAATAAAAGGGTAATATCAATTCAATATCCTGCATCAGGAGGGCAAGAACCGGAAAGCAGAATGATAGAGCCTATATCACTGGGGTTTTATGAACAGAACTGGTACTTAATCGGTTTTGCAGGCTAAGAAATGAATATAGGAATTTTCGTGTGGATCGGATTAAAAGCATTTGCATAGAAGAAGAGCTCTGTCAAAGCCATGATGGCTCTTTGGAACAAATATTAAAACAAATGCTTTCATATAAAAAACTATATGCCCTACAATGCCGTTGTAAAAATTGGGGAAAAGGGATATATTGATTTTATATCTTTCTCAAAATAAATATAAAAGCCCTTTAAAGAGGGCTTTTATATATTAATCACAAATCACTTATCACAAATCACTTATCACAAATCACAAGTGATTTGTGATTGTTGATGATAAAATAAGAATAAGAAGAAATAGAAAGAAGTGAGTGATTGTGGGAAATTTAGGCGCACAAAAAGAAAAACGAAATGATACACCAATCAGTGCAAAAAAAGATATAATGGGAGATAAGACGGTTCGTGTTCGTGCTGACTTGCACCATATCATAAAAATCGAAACAGCAAAGAATGGCGGAAACGTAAAAGAAGTTATGGAAATAAGACTTAGAAGCAAACTTAAGAGTGTGTTGATAGTGCAGTATCTTAAAATTTTGTGTATAATAGGAATTGAAGTTAAATTAGATGCTAAAAATTTGTAATTAAGAAGGAGGGATTCGTCATGTTGGTATTCCAAATGCGTAATGTAGATAAAACATCTACTGTTTTGAAACAGACTAAAAACAGTGATTACGCAGATAAATAAATACGTTAGATTAATTCCTACCAGTGACTAATCTTATGACTTTTTAAACAGATAACTAAAATTACAAACAAATCGTTTAACTTCTGTATTTATTTACAGATGTAATCACTTCAGGAGTGATTACATGAACAAAAATATAAAATATTCTCAAAACTTTTTAACGAGTGAAAAAGTACTCAACCAAATAATAAAACAATTGAATTTAAAAGAAACCGATACCGTTTACGAAATTGGAACAGGTAAAGGGCATTTAACGACGAAACTGGCTAAAATAAGTAAACAGGTAACGTCTATTGAATTAGACAGTCATCTATTCAACTTATCGTCAGAAAAATTAAAACTGAATACTCGTGTCACTTTAATTCACCAAGATATTCTACAGTTTCAATTCCCTAACAAACAGAGGTATAAAATTGTTGGGAATATTCCTTACCATTTAAGCACACAAATTATTAAAAAAGTGGTTTTTGAAAGCCGTGCGTCTGACATCTATCTGATTGTTGAAGAAGGATTCTACAAGCGTACCTTGGATATTCACCGAACACTAGGGTTGCTCTTGCACACTCAAGTCTCGATTCAGCAATTGCTTAAGCTGCCAGCGGAATGCTTTCATCCTAAACCAAAAGTAAACAGTGCCTTAATAAAACTTACCCGCCATACCACAGATGTTCCAGATAAATATTGGAAGCTATATACGTACTTTGTTTCAAAATGGGTCAATCGAGAATATCGTCAACTGTTTACTAAAAATCAGTTTCATCAAGCAATGAAACACGCCAAAGTAAACAATTTAAGTACCATTACTTATGAGCAAGTATTGTCTATTTTTAATAGTTATCTATTATTTAACGGGAGGAAATAATTCTATGAGTCGCTTTTTTAAATTTGGAAAGTTACACGTTACTAAAGGGAATGGAGATAAATTATTAGATATACTACTGACAGCTTCCAAGAAGCTAAAGAGGTCCCTAGCGCCTACGGGGAATTTGTATCGATAAGGGGTACAAATTCCCACTAAGCGCTCGGGACCCCTTGTAGGAAAATGTCCTAAGTGGGATATCTGTCAACTGGTATGGTTGACTAAAAATACTTCCTACGAAAATGTAGGGGGTATTTTTTTACGAAAAAATACAATCGATTCTTAAAAAGAAAAATTTTTGATTGGCAAAACCATAACAAGTTCGTTTTAGGGTTTTGATTTTGCGATTGATGCCTTCTAAAGGACCATTAGAGTATTCAAATTTAGCGCTATTTAAGACATATTTTCTGTTTTGACGAAGGGTTTGAATAGCAGTATCCATTTCTGTATTGGTTTTTTGGTAGTCTAAGATGGTTGACTCTAGTAATTCACTATTGCGCTCGTTTAGGGCTTTCGTGATATCTTGGTAAGTTTGGTATACTTCAGCGAACTTGGAAAATTTACTAGTAATGAGATCAACAGCATTTTGGCGAGTCATATATTGTTTAACGCCGCGAAGAAAAACTACTTCTTCAGGGTGAAGATCTTCAGCTTTTTTATGGAATAGCTTCCAATGTGACTTCATAATTTTATATTCTTGGCTCTGTTTATCAAGTTGCTTTAGGATAGAGATACGACAATTGTCCAAAGCGCGACCAGCTAATTGTACAAGGTGGAAGCGATCAATAATGATATTGGCATTAGGGAAAAGGCGATAGATAAAACTTTGATATTGAGCATTTAAATCAATTACAACTGATTGAACGCATTCGCGTTCGGCTTTTGAATAACGACTTTCAAAATAATCAACAATGGTAGGTGATAGACGATCCTGTAACTTTGTGACAATTTGGTGGGTTTCAGCGTCACAACAGATAAAGGACATCACAGACTTAATTGAACGAAACTCGTCAAAACATAGATGCTTAGGCAACTTAGCCACACGATAGTGTGGTTCCATGCGCTCTAAGATTGTTCGACGAACACTGCTAGGAGAGCAGTGACACATTTCAGCAATAAGCTGACCAGATAAGCCTTTACGAGCTAAAAGCATGATTTGATTTTTGAGATCACTGGATAAGGTTTGATTTTCTTTGGTTAAATTAGTAATAGCACCAAAAGTAGTATGGCATGATTTACATTTATAGCGTTGTTTACGAAGCTCTAGTTCATATCTTCTCCCATTTAAACTTGCCAGTCGTACATGAGTTTTGCGAAAGCCATCCTTATTAACTGTGGGAAAGCCACAGTTACGACAACGATTAATCGGATAAGAAAGAGTAGCTGTTATTAGCGTTATATACTCTTTAACAGAATCGTTGTTGTGTTCAGCTTCTTCAACAGAAATAATTTTAATATTTTTATCTTTAATTCCAAGAATATTTAGGATAGAATCATTATGGGACATTTGTTTAACCTTCTTTCATGATTTTTGTGGTGAATTGATTGTATAACGAGGGGACAGCAAATGTCCTCTTTTTTGTATAAAAAAATCTGGCATGGAATCTCTATCCATACCAGAAAGTGTATACCCCAAAAAAATAACTCAAATACAAATTCATTGAATATAGAGAGGAGAACATTTTTATGAATTTTGGACAAAACCTTTATAACTGGTTTCTATCAAACGCTCAATCACTGGTGCTTTTAGCAATCGTTGTGATTGGCTTGTATCTTGGCTTCAAGCGTGAGTTTAGCAAACTGATTGGCTTTTTAATTATTGCGATTATTGCGGTTGGCTTAGTCTTCAACGCTGCTGGAGTAAAAGACATTTTACTAGAGCTATTCAATCGCATTATTGGTGCTTAAATAAAACCGTTCTTTTGTGGAATATAAGTGGTTTTCTTATGTTCCGCAAAGGAATGGTACACCAAACGAAGTGCGGTAGGGATTTTTGAATCTCTACAAAGAAAGGACGTGAATATATGGACGATATGCAAGTCTATATTGCGAATTTAGGCAAATACAATGAGGGCGAATTGGTCGGTGCGTGGTTTACCTTTCCCATTGACTTTGAGGAAGTCAAAGAGAAAATCGGCTTGAATGATGAATATGAGGAATACGCCATTCATGACTACGAGTTACCCTTTACGGTTGACGAATACACTTCCATTGGCGAACTCAATCGACTATGGGAAATGGTATCGGAATTACCCGAAGAATTACAATCGGAGCTATCTGCTCTGCTCACTCATTTTTCAAGCATTGAAGAACTAAGCGAACATCAAGAGGATATTATCATTCATTCCGATTGTGATGATATGTATGACGTGGCACGCTACTACATTGAAGAAACGGGTGCTTTAGGCGAAGTACCAGCTAGTCTTCAAAACTATATTGATTATCAATCCTATGGTCGGGATTTAGACCTTTCAGGAACGTTTATCTCAACCAATCATGGGATTTTTGAAATCGTCTATTAAATCTGTCGGTACATTACTACTGGCAGATTTTCTATTTTACGGGGTGGCTCAATCAGCTACCCCTATTTTTTATGAAAGGATTGATTACATGAAGAAAATACGAAGCTATACCAGTATCTGGTCTGTGGAAAAGGTACTGTATTCTATCAATGATTTTAGACTTCCGTTTCCCATAACCTTTACGCAAATGACATGGTTTGTCGTGTCACTCTTTGCAGTGATGATACTTGGCAACTTGCCCCCTCTTTCCATGATAGAGGGAGCATTTCTCAAATACTTTGGGATTCCTGTGGCTTTCACATGGTTTATGTCTACAAAAACTTTTGATGGTAAAAAGCCTTATGGATTTTTGAAGTCTGTCATTGCTTATGCACTGCGACCAAAGCTGACCTATGCAGGAAAAAAAGTAACGCTTGGCAGAAACCAGCCACAAGAAGCCATTACAGCAGTTAGGAGTGAATTTTATGGCATATCCAATTAAATACATTGAAAACAATCTCGTCTGGAATAAAGACGGGGAATGTTATGCTTACTATGAGCTTGTTCCTTACAATTACTCATTTCTAAGTCCAGAACAGAAAATACAAGTGCATGATTCTTTCAGACAGCTTATCGCACAAAATCGTGATGGCAAAATTCATGCTTTACAAATCAGTACAGAATCCAGCATACGTTCTGCACAAGAGCGTTCCAAAAATGAAGTCACTGGCAAGCTCAAAGCGGTTGCCTATGACAAAATCGACCAACAGACAGACGCTTTAATATCCATGATTGGCGAAAATCAAGTGAACTACCGTTTCTTTATCGGCTTTAAGTTGCTTCTCAACGATCAGGAGTTTTCTATGAAAAGTCTTACCGTTGAAGCAAAAAATGCTTTGTCTGATTTTGTCTATGATGTGAACCATAAGCTGATGGGCGATTTTGTTAGTATGAGTAATGATGAAATCCTGCGTTTTCAGAAGATGGAAAAGCTCTTAGAAAATAAAATCTCTCGTCGTTTCAAAATCCGCAGGTTAGATAAGGACGACTTCGGCTATCTGATTGAACACCTTTACGGACAGACAGGCACTGCCTATGAAGAGTATGAGTACCATCTATCAAAGAAAAAGCTGGATAATGAAACGCTGATTAAATACTATGACTTGATTAAGCCTACTCGCTGTTTGGTGGAAGAAAAACAGCGATATTTGAAAATCCAGCAGGAAGATGAAACCGTCTATGTAGCTTACTTTACCATTAACAGCATTGTCGGAGAACTGGACTTCCCGTCCTCTGAAATCTTCTACTACCAGCAACAGCAATTTACATTCCCGATTGATACGTCAATGAATGTGGAAATTGTAGCGAATCGTAAAGCCCTATCTACTGTCCGCAATAAAAAGAAAGAACTGAAAGACTTGGATAACCACGCTTGGCAAAGTGATAATGAAACCAGCTCCAATGTGGCGGAAGCTCTGGAAAGTGTGAATGAGCTGGAAACCAATTTAGACCAAAGCAAGGAATCTATGTACAAGCTGTCTTATGTGGTAAGGGTATCAGCAAATGATCTTGACGAACTCAAACGTCGTTGTAATGAAGTGAAAGATTTTTATGACGATTTAAGCGTAAAACTGGTACGACCATTTGGGGATATGCTCGGCTTACATGAAGAATTTTTACCTGCCAGCAAGCGTTATATGAATGATTATATTCAATACGTGACCTCTGATTTCCTCGCTGGTTTAGGTTTTGGTGCTACTCAAATGCTGGGGGAAAATGAGGGGATTTATGTTGGCTACAGCTTAGATACTGGACGCAATGTCTATCTGAAACCTGCTCTTGCCAGTCAAGGGGTTAAGGGTTCAGTAACCAATGCGTTAGCGTCGGCTTTTGTTGGTTCGCTGGGTGGTGGTAAATCCTTTGCGAATAACCTTATCGTCTATTATGCGGTGCTTTATGGGGCACAAGCAGTGATTGTAGACCCAAAAGCAGAACGTGGCAGATGGAAAGAAACCTTGCCAGAGATTTCCCATGAAATCAATATCGTCACTCTGACTTCTGATGAGAAAAACAAAGGCTTACTTGACCCTTATGTGATTATGAAAAATCCCAAAGATTCTGAATCACTGGCTATTGATATTCTGACATTCCTTACGGGGATTTCCTCTCGTGATGGGGAACGCTTCCCAATCCTTAGAAAAGCCATTCGTGCAGTAACCAATAGTGAAGTACGAGGGTTGATGAAAGTGATTGAGGAATTACGGGTTGAGAATACGCCACTAAGTACCAGTATAGCCGACCATATCGAAAGTTTTACAGACTATGACTTTGCACATTTATTATTCAGTAATGGTTATGTGGAGCAGTCTATCAGCTTAGAAAAACAACTGAACATTATACAGGTTGCGGACTTGGTACTTCCCGACAAGGAAACTTCCTTTGAGGAATATACCACTATGGAGCTTTTATCCGTTGCTATGCTGATTGTCATTAGTACCTTTGCTTTAGACTTTATCCATACAGACCGAAGCATTTTCAAGATTGTAGATTTAGACGAAGCATGGAGCTTTTTACAGGTAGCACAAGGAAAAACACTATCTATGAAGCTGGTTCGGGCTGGTCGTGCTATGAACGCTGGGGTATATTTCGTGACCCAAAATACAGACGACCTCTTAGATGAAAAACTGAAAAATAACCTCGGCTTAAAATTTGCATTTCGTTCCACTGACCTTAACGAGATTAAAAAGACCTTAGCCTTTTTTGGTGTAGACCCAGAGGACGAAAACAATCAGAAGCGATTGCGTGATTTGGAAAACGGGCAATGCCTTATCAGTGATTTATATGGTCGTGTCGGTGTGATACAGTTCCACCCTGTATTTGAAGAACTGCTCCATGCCTTTGATACCAGACCACCTGTGCGAAAAGAGGTGTAAATGTGAAACCATCAATAGTAAACAGAATAAAATCAAACTGGACGCTGAAACGTCTAGGTAAAGTGGCAATGACAGTGGCTTTCACACTTGTGATTGCCATTTTTCTTTTAGCCATGCTGGGAACGGTGGTTCAAGCTGCGGGCTTGGTAGATGATACGGTCAATGTGGCAAATGAATACAGCCGATACCCACTTGAAAACTATCAACTGGATTTTTATGTGGATAATAGCTGGGGCTGGCTTCCGTGGAACTGGTCGGACGGGATTGGAAAACAGGTCATGTATGGACTATATGCCATTACCAATTTTATTTGGACAATCAGTTTGTATGTTTCCAATGCGACAGGTTACTTAGTACAGGAAGCCTATTCCTTAGACTTCAT
The DNA here is from genome assembly GCF_003992135.1 of Veillonella sp. VA142. Lineage (GTDB taxonomy): Bacteria > Bacillota > Negativicutes > Veillonellales > Veillonellaceae > F0422. The sequence continues at coordinate 46,350 of NZ_RQVN01000002.1, forward strand.
TTCCGCTACAGCAGATTCCATTGGTAAGAATATGCAGACCTTAGCTGGTGTGAGTGCAAACGGATTTTCAACAGAGGGTTTCTATGTTGGATTCCTCTTACTCTTGATTTTGGTTCTTGGGGTTTATGTTGCCTATACGGGACTGATAAAGAGAGAAACCACAAAGGCAATTCATGCCATTATGAATTTTGTGCTGGTGTTTATCCTATCGGCTTCCTTTATTGCCTACGCTCCCGACTACATTAAAAAAATCAATGACTTTTCATCAGACATCAGTAATGCCAGTTTATCACTTGGCACGAAGATTGTCATGCCCCATTCCGATAGTCAAGGCAAGGACAGCGTGGACTTAATCAGAGATAGCCTGTTTTCCATACAGGTTCAGCAACCGTGGCTACTGCTTCAATACAACAGTTCAGACATTGAAAGTATCGGTATTGACCGTGTGGAAAGCCTGCTCTCCACCAGCCCAGATTCCAACAATGGCGAAGATAGAGAAAAAATTGTTGCGGAAGAAATTGAAGACAGAAGCAATACCAATCTAACCATTACAAAGACCATTAACCGTTTAGGTACAGTCTTCTTCCTATTTGTCTTCAATATTGGGATTTCCATATTTGTATTCCTATTAACAGGAATCATGATTTTCTCGCAGGTACTTTTTATCATCTATGCTATGTTTCTGCCTGTGAGCTTTATTTTAAGCATGATTCCATCATTTGATGGTATGTCAAAACGAGCCATAACAAAGCTCTTTAATACCATTTTGACACGAGCTGGAATCACATTGATTATTACGACAGCATTTAGTATTTCAACCATGCTCTATACCTTATCGGCTGGTTATCCGTTCTTTTTGATTGCTTTTCTACAGATTGTGACCTTTGCAGGAATCTACTTCAAGCTGGGCGATTTAATGAGTATGTTTTCTCTACAGAGTAACGATTCTCAAAGTGTGGGAAGTCGTGTGATGAGAAAACCTCGTATGCTTATGCACGCTCACATGCACCGTCTACAGCGGAAACTTGGACGTTCCATGACTACTCTAGGGGCTGGGTCTGCCATTGTTACAGGTAAAAAAGGACAGTCGGGTTCGGGGAGTTCTGCAAGGACACAAGCAGATCACTCCCGACCAGACGGAAAGGAAAAATCAACACTTGGAAAACGTATCGGTCAAACCATCGGTACAGTAGCTGATACCAAAGACAGAATGGTAGACACTGCTAGTGGTTTGAAAGAACAGGTTAAAGATTTGCCGACCAATGCAAGATATGCAGTATATCAAGGAAAATCCAAAGTAAAAGAGAATGTCCGTGATTTAACCAGTAGTATTTCTCAAACCAAAGCGGACAGAGCCAGTGGACGCAAGGAACAGCAGGAACAAAGGCGAAAAACCATTGCGAAGCGTCGCTCTGAAATGGAACAGGTCAAACAGAAAAAACAGCCTGCTTCTTCTGTTCATGAAAGACCGACTACAAGACAAGAACAATATCATGATGAACAGACCTCAAAACAGTCTAATATTCAGACTTCATATAAGGAATCTCAACAAGCCAAACAAGAGCGTCCAGCAGTTAAGTCCGATTTTTCAAGTCCAAAAGTGGAACGCCAAGGCAATACCGTTCAAGAAAAAACCGTTCAAAAGCCAGCAACTTCAACCACTACAGTAGATAGAACTTCACAACGTCCAATCACAAAAGAACGTCCGTCTACTGTTCAAAGAGTACCACTACAAAATACAAGAAGTAGACCACCAATCAAAACCGCCACCATTAAGAAAGTCGGTAAGAAACCATGAAGTTGAAAACTTTAGTGATTGGTGGTTCTGGATTATTCTTGATGGTCTTCTCACTGCTTCTGTTTGTTGCCATTTTATTTTCAGATGAACAGGACAGCGGAATTTCCAATATTCATTATGGAGGTGTGAATGTTTCCGCAGAAGTGCTGGCTCATAAGCCTATGGTAGAAAAATATGCCAAAGAATATGGCGTTGAAGAATATGTCAACATACTTCTTGCGATTATACAGGTGGAATCGGGCGGTACTGCGGAAGATGTTATGCAGTCCTCGGAATCCCTCGGTCTTCCACCTAATTCATTGAGTACAGAAGAATCCATTAAGCAAGGTGTGAAGTATTTCAGTGAATTATTAGCCAGTAGCGAAAGGCTCAGTGTAGATTTAGAATCGGTTATCCAGTCCTACAATTATGGTGGTGGTTTCTTAGGGTATGTGGCTAATCGTGGAAATAAATATACCTTTGAACTGGCTCAAAGTTTCTCAAAAGAGTATTCAGGTGGCGAAAAAGTGTCTTACCCCAATCCCATAGCCATACCTATCAATGGGGGCTGGCGATACAACTATGGCAATATGTTTTATGTGCAACTGGTAACGCAGTATCTTGTCACAACAGAGTTTGATGATGATGATACGGTACAAGCCATCATGGACGAAGCACTGAAATATGAGGGCTGGCGATACGTTTACGGTGGAGCTTCCCCGACTACTTCTTTTGATTGTAGCGGACTGACACAATGGACGTATGGAAAAGCTGGAATTAACTTACCACGAACCGCACAACAGCAATATGATGTGACCCAGCATATCCCACTATCGGAAGCACAAGCTGGCGATTTGGTTTTCTTTCATTCTACCTATAACGCTGGCTCTTATATTACTCATGTTGGGATATACCTTGGCAATAACCGTATGTTTCATGCAGGCGACCCAATCGGTTATGCCGACTTAACAAGCCCCTACTGGCAACAGCATTTAGTGGGAGCAGGACGAATCAAACAATGAGAAAGGAAGATTTAATGATGAAATTTAGAAAAAATCAGAATAAAGAAAAACAGATACCAAAGGAAAAGAAACCTCGTGTCTACTATAAGGTCAATCCTCATAAAAAGGTTGTGATTGCCTTGTGGGTACTTTTAGGGCTTAGTTTCAGCTTTGCGATATTCAAGCACTTTACAGCTATAGATACTCATACTATTCACGAAACAACTATCATAGAAAAGGAATACGTTGATACTCATCATGTAGAAAATTTTGTAGAGAACTTTGCGAAAGTCTACTATTCATGGGAGCAATCCGATAAGTCCATTGATAATCGAATGGAAAGTCTAAAAGGCTATCTGACAGATGAACTTCAAGCTCTCAATGTTGATACAGTACGCAAAGATATTCCTGTATCGTCTTCTGTAAGAGGATTTCAGATATGGACGGTAGAGCCAACTGGCGACAATGAGTTTAATGTAACCTACAGTGTAGACCAGCTCATTACAGAGGGAGAAAATACAAAGACCGTCCACTCTGCTTATATAGTGAGTGTCTATGTAGATGGTTCTGGAAATATGGTACTGGTTAAGAATCCGACCATTACCAACATACCTAAGAAATCAAGTTATAAACCAAAAGCCATTGAAAGTGAGGGGACGGTTGATTCCATTACAACCAATGAAATCAATGAGTTTTTAACGACGTTCTTCAAGCTCTATCCTACAGCGACAGCCAGTGAACTTTCCTACTATGTGAATGACGGGATATTAAAACCAATCGGAAAAGAGTACATCTTTCAAGAACTGGTAAATCCTATTCACAATCGTAAGGATAATCAAGTCACGGTATCGCTGACAGTGGAGTATATCGACCAGCAGACCAAAGCAACGCAGGTATCTCAATTTGATTTGGTACTTGAAAAGAACGGGAGTAATTGGAAGATTATAGAATAACAAATATTGGTACATTATTACAGCTATTTTGTAATCACGTACTCTCTTTGATAAAAAATTGGAGATTCCTTTACAAATATGCTCTTACGTGCTATAATTTAAGTATCTATTTAAAAGGAGTTAATAAATATGCGGCAAGGTATTCTTAAATAAACTGTCAATTTGATAGTGGGAACAAATAATTGGATGTCCTTTTTTAGGAGGGCTTAGTTTTTTGTACCCAGTTTAAGAATACCTTTATCATGTGATTCTAAAGTATCCGGAGAATATCTGTATGCTTTGTATGCCTATGGTTATGCATAAAAATCCCAGTGATAAGAGTATTTATCACTGGGATTTTTATGCCCTTTTGGGCTTTTGAATGGAGGAAAATCACATGAAAATTATTAATATTGGAGTTTTAGCTCATGTTGATGCGGGAAAAACTACCTTAACAGAAAGCTTATTATATAACAGTGGAGCGATTACAGAATTAGGAAGCGTGGACAAAGGTACAACGAGGACGGATAATACGCTTTTAGAACGTCAGAGAGGAATTACAATTCAGACAGGAATAACCTCTTTTCAGTGGGAAAATACGAAGGTGAACATCATAGACACGCCAGGACATATGGATTTCTTAGCAGAAGTATATCGTTCATTATCAGTTTTAGATGGGGCAATTCTACTGATTTCTGCAAAAGATGGCGTACAAGCACAAACTCGTATATTATTTCATGCACTTAGGAAAATGGGGATTCCCACAATCTTTTTTATCAATAAGATTGACCAAAATGGAATTGATTTATCAACGGTTTATCAGGATATTAAAGAGAAACTTTCTGCCGAAATTGTAATCAAACAGAAGGTAGAACTGTATCCTAATATGTGTGTGACGAACTTTACCGAATCTGAACAATGGGATACGGTAATAGAGGGAAACGATGACCTTTTAGAGAAATATATGTCCGGTAAATCATTAGAAGCATTGGAACTCGAACAAGAGGAAAGCATAAGATTTCAGAATTGTTCTCTGTTCCCTCTTTATCATGGAAGTGCAAAAAGTAATATAGGGATTGATAACCTTATAGAAGTTATTACTAATAAATTTTATTCATCAACACATCGAGGTCCGTCTGAACTTTGCGGAAATGTTTTCAAAATTGAATATACAAAAAAAAGACAACGTCTTGCATATATACGCCTTTATAGTGGAGTACTACATTTACGAGATTCGGTTAGAGTATCAGAAAAAGAAAAAATAAAAGTTACAGAAATGTATACTTCAATAAATGGTGAATTATGTAAGATTGATAGAGCTTATTCTGGAGAAATTGTTATTTTGCAAAATGAGTTTTTGAAGTTAAATAGTGTTCTTGGAGATACAAAACTATTGCCACAGAGAAAAAAGATTGAAAATCCGCACCCTCTACTACAAACAACTGTTGAACCGAGTAAACCTGAACAGAGAGAAATGTTGCTTGATGCCCTTTTGGAAATCTCCGACAGTGACCCGCTTCTGCGATATTATGTGGATTCTGCGACACATGAAATCATACTTTCTTTCTTAGGGAAAGTACAAATGGAAGTGACTTGTGCTCTGCTGCAAGAAAAGTATCATGTGGAGATAGAAATAAAAGAGCCTACAGTCATTTATATGGAAAGACCGTTAAAAAAAGCTGAGTATACCATTCACATCGAAGTTCCACCGAATCCTTTCTGGGCTTCCATTGGTCTATCTGTAGCACAGCTTCCATTAGGGAGCGGAGTACAGTATGAGAGCTCGGTTTCTCTTGGATACTTAAATCAATCGTTTCAAAATGCAGTTATGGAGGGGATACGCTATGGCTGTGAACAAGGATTGTATGGTTGGAATGTGACGGACTGTAAAATCTGTTTTAAGTATGGCTTATACTATAGCCCTGTTAGTACCCCAGCAGATTTTCGGATGCTTGCTCCTATTGTATTGGAACAAGTCTTAAAAAAAGCTGGAACAGAATTGTTAGAGCCATATCTTAGTTTTAAAATTTATGCGCCACAGGAATATCTTTTACGAGCATACAACGATGCTCCTAAATATTGTGCGAACATCGTAGACACTCAATTGAAAAATAATGAGGTCATTCTTAGTGGAGAAATCCCTGCTCGGTGTATTCAAGAATATCGTAGTGATTTAACTTTCTTTACAAATGGACGTAGTGTTTGTTTAACAGAGTTAAAAGGGTACCATGTTACTACCGGTGAACCTGTTTGCCAGCCCCGTCGTCCAAATAGTCGGATAGATAAAGTACGATATATGTTCAATAAAATAACTTAGTGTATTTTATGTTGTTATATAAATATGGTTTCTTGTTAAATAAGATGAAATATTTTTTAATAAAGATTTGAATTAAAGTGTAAAGGAGGAGATAGTTATTATAAACTACAAGTGGATATTGTGTCCTGTATGTGGAAATAAAACACGATTAAAGATAAGGGAAGATACTGAATTAAAAAAATTCCCCCTCTATTGTCCGAAATGCAGACAAGAAAATTTAATTGAAATAAAGCAGTTCAAAGTAACTGTGATTACAGAGCCAGACGCAAAGACGCAGAGCCGATAAAATGAGATTAATACAATCTCATTTTATCGGCTCTTTCCGTTATGTATGGATTCTTTTAATTAGTCTTCGATGTTTCTTGCTTCGTTGATACCGCTGGCTAAAGATTCCATTAAGGATAGTTCTTTGTCTGTAAAGCTATCCATGTATTTCTCTATCTGTAATCGTCGGGTGCTTTTTACCAAGTTATTAGCAGGTAAGAAAAATTCATCAACGGAAACATGAAGTAACGATACAAGGTCATAAAGAACTTGTATGCTGGGGTGTTGCCCTTTATTTTCAATATTAGTTAAGTACCGTGGGTCAATTTCAATCAATGCTCCCACTTGTTCACGAGTTAAACCTCGTTTCAATCGAGCTTCTTTAATGGCTAAACCAAAGGCTCTAAAATCATATTTATCTTCTTTTTTACGCATAGTAGACCACCTCTATACATTTTATTGTTCCTACTGAATTAAAAACAGGTATAGAAAAACGTGTTATATGGTTTATAGGTTTATATTTAATAAAAAGCACTACTAAACGCCAATAAAAAAAACCGTTATATGGTAGTGCTATTTACGCTGTTAAAATATTGTATATTACTTCCAAATGGCGGTTTGTTGGAGGTCAACGTCGCCATGAAGTACATCATATACAATAAATTTCCTTACATTGGGTTCTTGTCAAAAAAAGTCGTCTATCTGCAATAGATAAGTACGTCCACCAATGTGGTTTTATAAATCATATAGATAGAATAACAGAAGCATGTAAACAGAGAAATAAATCTGTTTATATGCTTTTTTGGCTATTCAGAACTTTTTTACAAAGTTTATTTATCAGTAATGCAACAAATCCCCCTTTCACATTGGGACTAAGAGTGAAAGGAGATAAACGAGCAAGGCTCACTTCCTTTCCTAGACAGAAAGGGGGTGAGAAACATGAAACCATCTTCTTTTCAGACCACAATAGAAAATCAGTTTGACTATATCTGTAAACGTGCTATGGAAGACGAGCGAAAGAATTATATGCTTTATCTTTCAAGGATTGCAAAGCGTGAGGTGTCCTTTTCGGATGTTGGCGATTATCTTGTTAGCCAGTTTGCGACAACAGATAACTATTCAACTGACTTTCAGATTTTTACACTCAATGGGTTATCAGTAGGCGTTGAAAATGATTTGTTGAGTGAAGCATTACGTGAGTTGCCAGACAAGAAACGTGAAATTCTACTGCTGTTTTACTTTATGGACATGAGCGATTCAGAAATTGCAGACCTGTTGAAATTGAACCGTTCTACTGTCTATCGGCATAGAACCAGTGGACTAGCCTTAATTAAAAAGTTTATGGAGGAATTTGAAGAATGAAAACACAATATCCTATGATTCCCTTTCCTCTCATTGTAAAGGCAACAGATGGCGATACCGAAGCGATTAACCAGATTCTACATCATTACAGAGGGTACATAACGAAGCGTTCCCTACGACTTATGAAAGATGAATATGGCAATCAAAGTATGGTCGTTGATGAAGTCTTACGTGGAAGAATGGAAACCAGACTGATTACAAAGATTTTGTCATTTGAAATTAAGTAATATCCTCTCTCCTTTCGTGGAAGCGTGCTAAACCATTCCACGCTTCCCGAACAGGGAGGTTTGTTATTCCACCAAAGCATATTGAGCTTTCAATGTGTTTTGATAGGCTAACGAGCCATTGTTCTTTGAAAACTGAATAAAAGTAATCGAATACGTTTCGATAAGAAAAGAGCCAACGGAACTAACCGCCATGACCTATCTTATAAAGATAGCGAGCGATTCATGTTAGTGATCCGAGAAGCAATCTTTAGCAGGATTGCCTGCAACGACATTCTTATCGTGATAATGATACTCCCATACAGTCAATAGTCCGAGCGTGATAAAACCGTCGCAGGCAATGAGTATGGCTACATGAGAACCATGCAGGGGTGGAACTCCCGTGAGCTTTGCTAAAGCTGTTCGATTGCTGGTAAAACAACTTTTATGAAATCCAAATAAGTGATTTGGAAAGGAGGATTTTATGAAGCAGACTGACATTCCGATTTGGGAACGTTATACCCTAACCATTGAAGAAGCGTCAAAATATTTTCGTATTGGCGAAAACAAGCTACGACGCTTGGCAGAGGAAAATAAAAATGCAAATTGGCTGATTATGAATGGCAATCGTATTCAGATTAAACGAAAACAATTTGAAAAAATTATAGATACATTGGACGCAATCTAGCGTCGCCAAAGGGTCTTGTATATGATAAAATAGTATTAAGTCGTATCAAGGCTCTTTCCATAATGGAAAGGAGCAAATGCCATGTCAGAAAAAAGACGTGACAATAAAGGTCGAATTTTAAAGACTGGAGAGAGCCAACGAAAAGACGGAAGATACTTATACAAATATACAGATTCATTTGGAGAACCGCAATTTGTTTACTCGTGGAAACTTGTGGCTACAGACAGAGTACCAGCAGGAAAGCGTGATTGTATCTCACTTAGGGAGAAAATCGCAGAGTTACAGAAAGACATTCATGATGGTATTGATGTTGTAGGAAAGAAAATGACACTCTGCCAGCTTTACGCAAAACAGAACGCTCAAAGACCAAAGGTTAGAAAAAATACTGAAACTGGACGCAAATATCTTATGGATATTTTGAAGAAAGACAAGTTAGGTGTAAGAAGTATTGACAGTATTAAGCCATCAGACGCTAAAGAATGGGCTATTAGAATGAGTGAAAATGGTTATGCTTATCAAACCATCAATAACTACAAACGTTCTTTAAAGGCTTCATTCTATATTGCTATACAAGATGATTGTGTTCGGAAGAATCCATTTGACTTTCAACTGAAAGCAGTTCTTGATGATGATACTGTCCCTAAGACCGTACTAACAGAAGAACAGGAAGAAAAACTGTTAGCCTTTGCAAAAGCTGATAAAACCTACAGCAAAAATTATGATGAAATTCTGATACTCTTAAAAACAGGTCTTCGTATTTCAGAGTTTGGTGGTTTGACACTTCCAGATTTAGATTTTGAGAATCGTCTTGTCAATATAGACCATCAGCTATTGAGAGATACTGAAATTGGGTACTACATTGAAACACCAAAGACCAAAAGTGGTGAACGTCAAGTTCCTATGGTTGAAGAAGCCTATCAAGCATTTAAGCGAGTGTTAGCGAATCGAAAGAATGATAAGCGTGTTGAGATTGATGGATATAGTGATTTCCTCTTTCTTAATAGAAAGAACTATCCAAAAGTGGCGAGTGACTATAATGGTATGATGAAAGGTCTTGTTAAGAAATACAACAAGTATAATGATGATAAGTTACCACACATCACTCCACATAGTTTGCGACATACATTCTGTACCAACTATGCAAATGCAGGAATGAATCCAAAGGCATTACAGTACATTATGGGACATGCTAATATAGCCATGACGCTGAACTATTACGCACATGCAACATTCGATTCTGCAATGGCAGAAATGAAACGCTTGAATAAAGAGAAGCAACAGGAGCGTCTTGTTGCTTAGTAGTACAAATGAATTTACTACTTATTTACCACTTCTGACAGCTAAGACATGAGGAAATATGCAAAGAAACGTGAAGTATCTTCCTACAGTAAAAATACTCGAAAGCACATAGAATAAGGCTTTACGAGCATTTAAGAAAATATAAAAAGATAATTAGAAATTTATACTTTGTTTAAATAAAAAATAGATATGAAACAGGCACCAACGCAATAGCTGGTGCCTGTTTTGTGCTTGTAGTAGTTTATTTCGCCTCAGGATCTAAGGACAACGGTTGTGTACCTAACATTGTAGTTAAGTTATTGACATTAAAGCGATAGGCTTTATTGGAGAAATCTCGTGTTACATCATAGTTACCAGATGGAGCATGTATGATGCCTACTAGCATATCATACAATAAGTCATTGGTGAAATATTGTTGTTCATGATTGCTTAGGGTAATTGCTGTTTCTGGATACGCATTACGATATGTAGGAGATAAGTACACCCACATTGGTATCCGTGTCATTCCAAAGTTGAAAATGTCTGGATTGTGAGATGTTTTAATATTTTCTCCGTGGTCAGAGAAATAGACCATGGCTTGTAAGTTTAAGTTATCCTTAGCATAGGTGTAAATTTCTTGTAACAGCCAATCAGTATACAGTTGGCTATTGGCATAGGCTTCAATTCCTTCAGGGTTTGGACCTTGTTTCCATTTGCTGAACTCGTGAGGATATCTATCGTTGTAGTAGATATGACTACCCATAATATGGATGACGATGAAATTATTTTGGTTCTTTGGTACGTCTTTTAAAAGTGGTAACAAAGCGCCATCATATTGATCAGAGAAGGCATAGGATTCATGAGCCCAACGGGGCGTATCACTTGCTTTTGCAATGAGAGAGATAGCTGTATCGTATTCACCATATACACCTTGGTTAGATAACCAAGAGGTGTGATATCCAGCTTTTTTTGCTACATCGATAATGGTTGTGGCATCAAAGAATGGTTTGTCGTCATATTGATTGCGCTCTGTTAAGGCTCTTTCCAAGGTTGGTACAGTCTGCACATAGGAAGAGTAAGCGTGTTTAAAGACATTGAAGTTTGGATTTTGATACAGGGAACCTTGCCATGGAGTATCATCGTAAGGGAAGTCAGGAGTATACATTTTCATGTAATCTCTAGAAGAAGATTCTCCAATGACTAAGATGACAGTACCTGGAGTTTTTTGCGCCGCTGTTTCGGTAGTGCTTAATTGTAAATTGTTAAATACACTAACATGCTTATCATTATAAGATTGCAACTCTTTCATATAGGCTCGAACTTCTAGCCAATTGCTGACAATATCTGTACGAGGGAAAAGGTAATATCCACCATACACGATGAGGGCGATGGATAGAATCCATTTTATATCATCTTGATATCGCTGAAAGAAAGAGGAATAGAACACAGTAGGCTCATCGTTCGTTTGAGCTTTTACATTGGCAAAGTATAAAAGACCAAATATGATAGCGATACCTATGATAGCCCCTCCGATGCCACCTACGCCGATAATATTTTTTACAAATCCTAAGGCTTCCTCGGGGTTGGTTTGATACAATGCCATCATAGTGGCAGGAGTAATACAATGCCAAGTGGATAGATAGTACCCGATTTGACCAACTGGGATGAGGAGCAATACTACGTCAAGGATGCTGTATAGAGCAGACCAAATACGTTTTGCCTTTCCCCATTGTAGTAGCCAATAGTGGGTGACACTAAGACCACAGAATAAGACTAGACCAAATAAAAAATCGTTGGCGAATTCGTAGAAGTAAAAAGGCTTTTCATAGGACCAATGGAATAGGAGCGGGAATGTTAATGCCCAACTGATACCCACGATACCATGACCAATGAGATATCCTTTTGTAAAGGAGCTACGAATGATCAATTGTAAGACTGTTAATCCTACAATGGTAGGAACGAATAAGGTAAGTATATCTTCTATGTCAAACCCTAAAGTAATTGGTTCGTAGATGTAAAATAGTGCCACTGCGATGATAGTGGACACGATGGTATACAGTCCTAGCTGTTTCCATCTTTGACGATGCATAGTGTCGCCTCTCTTTCTGGGTGTAGCAATTTTCGCCCATTTCATTTATAATACTTATTAGATACATACGTTGGTATGTCTATGTATTATTCTAACTGTTTCTAATAGGAAATGCAATTTTTTCATACAAGGTGTGGTGAAAGCCATACCTTTATTTTTGGTAGAAAGGAGTTTTCATGAATACCTACGATTTTAAACTGGATATTTTTGAAGGCCCTTTGGATCTTTTGTTGCATTTGATTGAAAAGAATCAGATTGATATATACGATATTCCCATTGTGCATATCACCTCACAATATATGGATATACTCAAAACTTGGAATCAATTTGATATTGCCTATAGTAGTGAGTTTTTAGTGATGGCAGCTACGTTGTTGCAGATTAAGTCACGCCTTTTATTGCCTAAGATAAATCATAAGGATGAAAGTGATACAGAAGATCCACGAGACGAATTGGTGAATCGATTGGTGGAGTTTAAACGCATCAAAGAATTGACGGAGCTCCTAGAAGAACGTGTATCCGATGGATCCTATGTATTTAATAGACCGGAAGAGCTTAGCCAAGTGGGATTAGATCTTGTTTGTACTGTGGAGTGGGATGCATTAGTGGCATGCTTTCAGAAAGTGCAGGAACGATATGATCGACCTGAGGTAGAAGCTCCCAAAGTTATGATGGAACGTGAAGAATATACATTGGAACAAGGGATTGAAGATGTATTACTAGCGACGAGGAATCAACAAGTGCCCTGTGTAAATTTATTTGCTTCGGTACAGACGAAGGAAGAAAGTGTGGTTACATTTTTGGCGTTATTAGAGTTAATGAAACGTCAACTATTGCGAATTATAGTGGGCAATCACGATATATATAATGTGATTGTAGAAGGTATAGAAGAAGGAGATGCGCTGTGAATAGCATTGAATTTCAGCAGTTAGAGGCTGTATTATTTGCAGCAGCTACCCCTTTAACGATAGATACATTAGCAGATATTTTTGAAGTCTATGCACCAGAAGTTGAAAAAGCTATCAAAGGTTACGAAGAAAGGTTAGTACAGGAACGGCGAGGAATTAGGATTCGTAAAAGTGCATCGGGCATAGAACTAGTGAGCGCCCAAGAATGCAGTGAATTTGTTACTAAAATTCGCCATAGAGATGAAAAGCTATCTGGAGCGGCTATGGAAACGTTGGCTGTAATTGCTTTCAAACAGCCTATCACAAAAGGTGAAGTAGAAGAATTTCGTGGTGTGAACTGTGAAAAAGTATTAAAACAATTATTGGCCCGTGACATGATTGTAGAGTTAGGACGAAAGGAAACTATCGGACGTCCTGTAATTTACGGAACATCGGATAACTTTTTAAGGACTGTAGGTGCCAATTCTATTGAAGAATTGCAACAGTCTATGCCTCTTTCAGCGGGGTTATCCATAGATATAGAAGGAGATTAATATGGAACTAGAACGTTTGCAAAAATATATTGCCCGTTGTGGTGTGGCATCACGACGAAAAGCAGAAGAATTGATTACTTCTGGCAAAGTACTTGTGAATGGTAAATATGTAAAAGAACTGGGTGCAAAGGTAAATCCTACACGGGACCGCGTTAAAGTGGATGGACAACTATTGGAGCCGGAGGCATTGGAATATTATATTTTTAACAAGCCAAAAGGGGTGATTACATCCATCACAGATCCTGAAGGACGCAAAACTGTCATGGATTATATTAATTCTGTAAAAGTTCGTATTTATCCTGTAGGTCGATTAGATTACCATACAGAAGGATTATTGCTATTGACAAATGATGGAACTATGGCGCAAAACTTAGCCCATCCATCAAAAGGTGTGACGAAAACCTACGAAGTAAAAGTAAAAGATCGTGTGCTTGATGAACATTTGGAACAGTTAGCAGTAGGTGTCAAATTAGAAGACGGTATGACGGCGCCTTGTGAAATTACAGACTACGGATTCAATGGAAAAACAGGTCTTACCACTGTAGAAATTACCATCCATGAAGGGCGTAATCGTCAAGTCCGTCGTATGTTTGAACACTTTGGGTACTCTATTCATAATTTGAAACGCATCAACTATGCAGGATTGAATTTGAAAGGGTTGAAACGTGGGGCTTTTCGTAAATTAACCCGTGAAGAAGTGAAACAATTACAAGCTATAAAATAAGGATGAATATGAAACGAATTATTGTCATCGGTGGCGGCGCTGCAGGTCTTATGGCTGGCGTTCGAGCTGCACAATTAGGTGCCTCTGTGCGCATCATTGAAAAAATGAAGATGGTGGGCCTTAAAATGGGGATTACAGGCAAGGGACGCTGTAATGTGACGAATGCGGCTCCTATAGAAGATTTTATTAAGCAAACGCCTGGAAATGGTAAATTTCTATATAGTGCGTACCAACAATGGACGAATGAAGATATGGTTCATTTGCTCAATAGTTGGGGTGTCCCCACTAAGGTTGAGCGAGGTGGCCGTGTATTTCCAGAGTCTGATAAAGCAACGGATGTACGCAATGCCTTTATAGACACGTATCGTAAATTAGGTGGGCAACTTCATTTAGAAGAAAGTGTTAAGGATTTAATCGTACGAGATGGCGCTATTACAGGTGTTATAACAGATAAAAGAACCTATGAGTGCGATGCAGCCATCATCGCTACGGGTGGGATGTCCTATCCATTGACTGGCTCCACTGGAGATGGCTATGAATTAGCATCTTCGGTGGGACATTCCATAGTGGAACTTAGGCCATCCTTAATTCCTTTGGAAACAAAAGAACATTGGATGAAAGATTTAATGGGGCTGAGTCTAAAAAATGTAGAAGTCTCTATTATTGCAAAAAACAAAGTGCAAACAAAACAATTTGGAGAAATGCTATTTGCCCATTTTGGAGTGACGGGACCGATTATTTTGTCTGCTTCTCATACAGTGACCAAATTATTGAAGAAAAAGGTAGATCCCATTACTATTGAAATTAATCTAAAACCAGCATTAACTAAAGAGGTTTTAGATAAGCGGGTACAACGTGATTTCAGTGAGTCTCAAAATAAGCAATTAGTGAACGTATTGAAAGGTTTATTGCCATCCAAGTTAATTCCAGTTATATGTCAATTAGCAGAATTAGAAGGAACCAAGGCGATTCACGATATTACCAAAGAGGAGCGCTTGCGACTAGTGGATGCCATACAACATATGCGACTCACCGTACATAAACCTCGCCCTATAGCGGAGGCCATTGTGACAGCTGGTGGCATTTCTGTAAAAGAAGTAGATCCAAAAACGATGCAATCTAAATTGGTGCATGGTTTATATATGGCAGGAGAAGTCTTGGATGTGGATGCTTTCACAGGGGGATATAATCTGCAAGTTGCGTTTTCTACAGCCTATGTAGCTGCTACTCATGCAGCAGAAGGAGGAATCTAATATGAGTCGTCGAATTTCTGTAGCTATTGATGGTCCTGCTGGGGCAGGTAAAAGCAGTATTTCTAAGGTAGTGGCCAAGAAATTAGGCTATTTATATATTGATACAGGAGCTATGTATCGTGGCATTACATGGGCTTTATTAGAAACGGGTGTATCTATTGACGATGCTGAGGCTGTGTCACAAGCTTTACCTCATATTCAATTGGAATTACAAGCTACTGAAAGTGGCCTTGTGGTATTGGTAAATGGTCGTGATGTATCTCAGGAAATCCGTACACAATATGTGACAAGTCATGTGTCTCAAGTGGCTGCACAAAAAGCAGTGCGCACTAAGTTGGTAGAAATGCAACGAGATATGGCTTCAGCGGGCGGTGTGATTCTGGACGGTAGGGATATTGGTTCCGTTGTGTTACCTAATGCGGAACTAAAGATCTATTTAACAGCCTCTGTGGAAACTCGTGGCCATCGACGATGGTTGGAATTGAAAGATTCCGAGAACATTTCTTTAGAAGAGGTGTGTCGTACTGTAGCAGAGCGAGATATGATGGATATGAATCGAAAAGAATCTCCTCTTGTATGTGTAGATGATGCCGTGGTTATAGAAACGGATCATCTCAGTATAGAAGAAACGGTACAAACTCTTATCGACTTAATTCGTAAAGCGGAATTAGGAGGCTGTCATGGATAAATTTTC
Source organism: Veillonella sp. VA142 (assembly GCF_003992135.1). Lineage (GTDB taxonomy): Bacteria > Bacillota > Negativicutes > Veillonellales > Veillonellaceae > F0422. The sequence goes on from NZ_RQVN01000002.1 coordinate 62,373, forward strand.
TGAATGCTTATGGCGATCTGCGTTTACGATCGTTTATGGATGGTGGTATAGAACAAAGGTATATGGGAAAGAAAATGTACCTAAAGAAGGGCCGGTTATCATTTCTCCAAATCATAAGAGTAATAACGACCCACCTCTATGTGGATTTGCCTTGCCGCGTCATGTGAATTTTATGGCGAAAGAGGAATTATTTAGAAATCCAATTTCAAAATTAGTGTGTACTTGGTTAGGAGCCTTTCCGGTACGCCGTGGTGGAGTTGATAAAGTAGCTATTCGTCATGCTATGAATTTATTAAAAGAAAACTTAATGCTTGGTATTTTTCCAGAAGGAACACGACAAAAGGGTGACACTTTAGGGCGCTTTCATGATGGCGTGGCTTCTATGGCGTTGCGCACAGGAGTACCAGTAGTACCAGTGGCTATTGTGGGCAGCGACAAAATGATACGTGGAGAAGTAGCTGTTATCATTGGAAAACCAATTGCAGTAGCAAAAGCAAAAGCAACTGTAGAGGCTATTGCAGATGTGAACCAAGTGGTAAAAGTAGCGATTCAAACTATGATTGATGAATATAAAGCTGGTAAGTATAAATAGGGGAATACTATGTTTACAATACGATTAGCAGAAAATTGTGGTTTTTGTTATGGAGTAAAGCGTGCTGTTACGATGGCAGAAAAAGCGGCTGATTCAAAAGATGTGAGTTATACATTGGGACCCATTATTCATAATCCTCAAGTAGTAGGTCGATTAGAAGATAATGGTGTGTATGCTATCAATGAATTAAGTGATGTTGAAGAAGGTACTGTTATCATTCGATCTCATGGGGTTGGACCAGAAGTGTATGAAGAGGCAGAAACACGTGGATTACCAGTGATTGATGCCACTTGTCCACATGTACAAAAGGCGCAACGAGATGCCAAGTCTGTAGTGGATGAAGGATTAACATTAGTTATTTTAGGGGAAAAGAAACATCCAGAGGTAAAGAGTATTAATCTTTGGGCAGGTAACAAAGGTATTATTGTAGAAACAGAAGAAGATGCTCAAAATATTCAATTCGTGGAAAAAATTGGGGTTGTAGTACAAACTACCTTTTCACAATTTAAGTTTCAAAGTATAATAAAAATATTAGAACAAAAATCTAATGAGCAAAAGATCTTCAAGACAATTTGTCAGGCCACTGAGGAACGTCAAAATTCTGCTGTAGCTTTGGCGAAAGAAGTAGATCTTATGATCGTGGTAGGTGGGAAAAACTCTGGCAACACGACTAGATTAGCAGAAGTATGTCGTGATGTAGGGTGTACTACATATCACATCGAAACTGCTACTGAAATACGAATGACGTGGTTGAAGGACGTCACAACAGTAGGAGTCACGGCTGGTGCATCGACACCAGACTGGATAATTAAGGAGGTCATTCAGACGATGGAAAATTTTGCAGAATTATTTGCAGCATCAGAAGCGCAAGCAGAAGAATTTAAGAAAGGTAATGTGATTGAAGGGGAAGTTGTACAAATCGATGACGAACGTGCATATGTATCCTTTGGCTACAAAACAGAAGCACAATTAGAGAGAAAAGAAATAGCGTACCCTACACCAGCTTCTGCTAAAGATGTATTAAAGGAAGGCGATAAAATCAAAGCTGTTATCCTTAACCACATCAAAGAAGATAGCCCAATCTATCTTTCTATCACTCGTTTGGCTAAAGATGAAGATTGGCAATATGTTATTGAAGCACAAGAAAAAGATGAGCCAATTATCTGTAAAGGTGTGGATGCAATTCCTGCAGGTTTAGTCGTAACTGTTAAGTCTTTACGTGGTTTTATTCCACTTTCCCAAGGTGACATTCACTTCGTGAAATCCCTTGATAACTTAGTAGGTACAGAATTCGAAGCTAAAGTACTTGAAGTTGAAGAAAAGAAAAACCGTTTGGTTCTTTCCCGCCGTGAAGTGCTTGAAGTGGAACGCCAAGCTAAATTAAAAGAAGCGTTAGCAAATGTAGAAGTTGGCGGTACTTACAAAGGTACTGTTCGTAAAATCATGCCTTATGGTGCATTCGTTGATATCGGAGGAATCGAAGGGTTACTTCATATTTCCGACATCTCTTGGCAAAAAATTAAACGCGTTGAAGACGTGTTAACAGTTGGTCAAGAAATCGACGTTAAATTACAATCTTTTGATGAAGAAAACAGCAAAATCTCTTTATCTTTAAAAGCATTATCCAAAAGCCCATGGGACGTTGCAGAAGAAACAGTCCATGTAGGTGATGTGGTAACTGGTAAAGTAGTTCGCACAGTTCAATACGGTGCATTCGTTGCTATCAACGATGATATCCAAGGTTTACTTCACATCTCTCAGGTGACTAAACAACGTAATGCAAAAGTAGAAGATTACTTGAGCCGTGGTCAAGAAGTAGAAGTAGAAGTAATTTCTTTCAACAAAGACGAAAAGAAATTAGGTTTAAAATTAACTGAGTTAATAGAACCAGTAGCCACTGAAGAAGAAGCTGAATAATTTCTATATAATAGAAGAACAGTGGGTCCAATTGGACTTACTGTTCTTTTTTTGCGTTTGTTTATGTGTTACAATATAAATTGATAAACTATGTATTCTTACTCTTCCTGTAGGGAAGTTAAAATATGAGGTGAAAGTATGTCGAAACCTTTAGTTGCGGTCGTGGGAAGACCGAATGTAGGGAAATCTACATTATTTAATGCCATTGTAAATAAACGGATTTCTATTGTAGAAGATATTCCAGGAGTCACACGAGATAGAATTTATTTCGATGCAGAGTGGTTGCAACGAGAATTTACCATGATCGATACTGGTGGGATTGAATTTGTTACCGCAGAAAGTCATGAAATTCCTAAGATGATGCGTTTTCAAGCGCAATTAGCTATTGAAGAAGCTGATGTTATCCTTTTTGTTGTAGATGGTAAACAGGGAATTACTATCGCTGATGAAGAAGTGGCGAATTTATTGCGTGCTAGCGGTAAGCCTGTAATTCTTGTAGTTAATAAAATCGATAGTATCAACCAAGAAGCTAATATTTATGAGTTTTATAATTTAGGTATAGGTGACCCTATCGGTGTTTCTGCCAAAAATTTGATGAACTTAGGTGATTTGCTAGATGATGTGGTGAAACATTTCCCTCCACAAAGTGCTAGTGAGGAAGATGAGGATACAATACATGTTGCTTTGATTGGTCGTCCTAATGTAGGTAAATCATCTCTTACCAATGCTTTATTAGGACAAGAGCGTGTTATAGTCAGTGATGTAGCAGGGACTACACGTGATTCTATCGATACACATTGGAGTCATGATGGACAGGATTTTGTGTTAATTGATACTGCGGGTATGCGTCGTAAATCACGCATTGATGTACCTGTAGAGCGTTACAGTATTGTTCGTTCACTTCGGGCCATTGATCGTTCGGATATTGTAGTGCTAGTATTAGATGCTACAGATGGGGTTACAGAACAAGATAAAAAAATTGTTGGGTATGCTCATGAATCTGGTAAGGGGTTAGTGATTGTTGTTAATAAATGGGATTTGATTGAAAAAGATGACAAAACTACGTTGCGATTCACAGAAGATATTTATGATGAAATGGCATTCCTACGGTATGCACCTATCTTATTTGCATCTGCTTTAACGAAACAACGTGTTCATCGTTTAGCAGAACTTATCAAATATGTATCTGAGCAACAACATATGCGTATTTCTACAAGTGTATTAAATCAACTATTATCAGATGCTCAAACAGTAAACCCAGTGCCATCTCGTGGGGGACGGATTCCTAAAATTTATTATATGACACAGGCAAGCGTAAAACCTCCTACTTTCATTTTATTTGTGAATGAACCAGAATTAATTCATTTCTCCTATGTGCGTTTCTTGGAGAACCGTCTTCGTGAATCATTTGGCTTTGAAGGGACTCCAATTCGATTAGTACTTCGTGGTAAGAAGGGAACTGATGAAGAATGATAACAATGGAAATTGCTGTATTAGTTTTGATTGCTTACGTAATAGGTTCCATTCCTACAGGCTTAATTATTGGAAAACTTTTTTTCCATACTGATGTGCGTCAATATGGCAGTAAAAATATTGGTGCTACTAATACCTATCGAGTATTAGGTATGAAAGCAGCCCTACCAGTGTTCTTAGGTGATGCAGGAAAAGGAGCTATTGGTGTGCTCTTGTTTTCACCGAATCCAGAATGGATGATTGTAGGTGGCTTATGTGCCATGATTGGACATAATTGGTCTATTTTTCTTAGGTTTTCCGGTGGTAGAGGGGTTGCTACTGGATTAGGCGTGCTCATTGCATTATCACCGATTGCTGCATTAATTTGCTTTGCTGTGTGGGCTAGTATTGTAAAGTTCACTTCCTATGTATCCTTAGGCTCCATCGTGGCAGCTACACTAGTACCTATTGTTATGTACTATTTATCTGAACCATTACCATATATTATTTTTGGCGTTGTAGCAGCATTGTTCGTCGTATTCCGTCATAGAGAAAATATTATGCGTCTTTTACAAGGAAAAGAATTAGCTGTGAAACGTATTACAAAGGATGAGTAATTATGAAAATTGCAGTTATTGGCTCTGGTAGCTGGGGTACTGCATTAGCTCTGAAAGGGATAGAGGCAGGCCACCAAGTGACCATGTATTGTCGTACGGAAGAAAAGGCCAATTATTTACGTGAATATCGGATTAATCCTTATTTACCAGAGGTAGTATTACCGAGTTCACTTGAGTTTCAGCATTCTTACGAAACTGCCTTGGAAGGTGCAGATGTAGTGTTATTAGTTACACCATCTAGTTATGTACGAAGTACTTTACAGGAGTTGAAACAGTATTTAGAACCATCTATGATTATTGTAGGGTGCTCTAAAGGATTGGAAAAAGATAGTGAAAAGCGATTATCCTTGGTTATTGAAGAAGAAGTTCAAGGTTTAGTGAAAGCGATGGCTATTTTATCTGGTCCAAATCATGCGGAAGAAGTAGGCCGCAATTTGCCGGCTGCTACAGTGGTAGCCAGCCAACAGGAAGAGGCTATCTGTATATTACAAAAAGCTTTGGGGGGACCAAGCTTTCGGGTGTACGGTAATACAGATGTAATCGGTGTTGAATTAGGGGGGGCTACAAAGAACATCATAGCCTTAGCAGCAGGTATAGCGCATGGCATGTGTTTAGGAGATAATTTGTTGGCAGCCTTACTGACTCGTGGACTTCATGAAATGACGAAGTTTGGCGTTGCCATGGGAGCAAAGGCGGAAACTTATGCAGGACTTTCAGGAATGGGGGATTTAATCGCTACATGTATGAGTCCTCATAGTCGAAATCGTCGGGCGGGTCAAAAGTTAGCCGATGGAGAGACTATGGAAGATATAATCATCCATTCCCAAATGGTGGTGGAAGGATTTTTTGCTGTTCGTATCATTTATGACTTAGCCAAGGCAAAGGGGATTGATATGCCTATCACGAATGCACTGTATGAGGTATTATATCATCAGGTTCCTCCTACGGAAGTGTTGATGCAGTTGATGATGCGTGATGTAAAACAAGAAGTTTGCAATAAGTAATGAACTATGAGGAAGATTTCATAAAAAATCTATTGTACCACATAGTAAAATCATGTAGAATATACAAGTACAGGTAGTAAAATATATGAGAATTATTTCAGGGACAGCTAAAGGGCATACTATACAAGCTCCAAAAGGTATGGATACAAGACCTACACAAGATCGAGTGCGTGAAAGTATTTGTAATGTCATACAAAGTCGAAGAGGATTTTTTGAGGCGCAGGTGCTAGATTTATTTTCTGGAACAGGTGCGCTCGCCATCGAATCTTTGAGCCGCGGTGCTAGTCATGCTGTTGCGGTAGATACGCGTACTGATACGTGCATTAGTAAGAATGCACAACATTGTAAGGTAGAAGACCGATTGGAAATTATGAAATGTACTATGGAATCGGCACTTTCACGGCTACAAGGAAGACAGTTTCAGTTGATATTTTCAGATCCTCCTTACGAAAAAGGGTATGTTCAAAAAACGTTGGTCTTAGTGGAAGAGTTACAATTACTTACCGAAGATGGCTTTTTAATTATAGAACGCCATAAGAATGAAACATTAGAATTATTGCCCAAGTGGGTGGTTGTAAAAGCCTTATCCTTTGGGTATACTCGCGTTGATATTTTATGTCGAGAACCGTAGAAAGGGGCTTATATCGTGAGAATTGGGGTTTGTCCAGGTAGTTTTGATCCTGTCACTAATGGGCATATAGATATATTTGAGCGAGCTAGTAAACTAGTAGATAAGTTAATCATAGTGATTTTAGAAAATCCGAATAAAAAGTATTTATTTACCTTGGATGAACGGGCTCGGTTAATTCGTCAATCAGTAGCACATATCCCAAATGTTGAAGTGGATTTTGGAACTGGTTTGTTGAATGATTATGTCAGATCAAGAGATAGCCATATTATTATCCGTGGTCTACGTGCACTAAGTGACTTTGAATACGAGTTTCAGCGTGCTTTATTTTCAAAATATTTGGATGATGATATTGAAACTGTATTTATTATGACTAATAATAAATATGCCTTTGTAAGCTCTACGGGTATACGAGAATTAGCTAAATATGGTGGTAAATTAGAGGGTTTGGTGCCTACTGTTGTGAAACAAGCCCTAGAGAATAAATTTAAAACAGTACAAGAACAATAGGAGGAGACTATGAGAACGGAAAAATTATTAGAAGAGTTGGAAAATTTGATTGTTACAAGTAACAATATGATTATGACAAATAAAAAATTAATTGAAGAAGAAGAAATTATGCGTATAGTAGATGCCTTAACAGAATCTTTACCACTTGAATTAGAAGAGTCTCGTCGTATTGTAGCAGAACGTGATCGCATTGTAGCGGAAGGTCAAAAACAAGCAGATGCTTTGATTGAGCAAGCAAAAGAATATATCCAAAAGTTGACAGAAGAAAGTGAATTAGTGAAACAAGCTCAAGAGCATGCTAATCATATTATTGCGGAAGCTAACAAATCCTCCGAAGAACTTAAAAATAGCTCTATTCAATACGCTAGTGATGTGTTCAAATATGTAGAATCTAATTTAGAACGCACTTTAGAAGCATTACAAGAAAATCGTCAAACATTATATAAATAATTCACTTTAGACTGTAGCAAGATATAATTTGTTACAGTCTTTTTGTATGTAAAATAGATGGTATACATTTTTACTTTTAACGGTATTAGAAATGCCATGTTAGATACTATCGATTTAAAGTACTATATGCCTATGTAAGCAAGGGATAATTCATAGTTAATTTTGAAAGAAATTAAAAGGAGTTTTCATACTCTTGTCGAATACTAACAATATCAGTTTCATGTAATACTAAGAGGAGGTATACTATGAATTTTGAAATTCGTAATGGCCACGATTATATTGATGAAGTTAAAGATTTATTTGTAGAGTATGTACGATCCTTAGGCGTATCCGCTAATGTGAGAGAGTTTCATGGGTTGGAAAACAAATATAAAGGTGAAGGAGAAGCTTTGTATATTGCTTTCATTGATAACAAACCAGCTGGTTGTGTAGCGTTACGCAATGTAGATAGTAAAACAGCAGCTATGAAACGCTTGTACGTTCGCCCTGCATTTAGGCATAGCTCGTTAGGTACTAATATGGCAAAATTAGTAGTGGAAGATGCTCGTGAATTTGGATATAAAACATTGTTGTTAGATACATTACCGAGTATGGAAAATGCAAAAGAGTTATACACAACGTTAGGATTTAAAAAATTAGATAGTACGAAGAAAGCAGTAAAAACTGTAGTTCATTTATCATTGCCTTTATAGAGGCTGATCATTGATGGATTTTTTATTCATAAGATACATAAGAAAGAAGCTGTGACAAATTATGTACATCGTAATTTGTTACGGCTTTTTTACAAATGGAGTTTCTTGACCTTTCATAGAGAAAAATATAGATGTATTACTAAGCAAGATGCTGTATAATAGGGTGAGTGAAGAGAGTCTATTAATCGAATTAGTTCTATAGGAAGGTGAGACCTTTGAAAGGTAAACATATAGTAGTAGGCGTAACAGGAGGGATTGCGGCCTATAAAGCAGTCGAATTAGTTAGCCGCTTGTGTAAAGCGGGAGCAACGGTTAAAGTAGTGATGACGAAAAATGCTACGAAACTTGTAAGCCCTCTTGTATTTGGAGAAATTAGCAAACATCCTGTATCAGTAGATATGTTTGAAGATATTCATGACTGGAATGTAGAGCATATAGCTTATGCAACATGGGCAGATGCCTATGTGGTGGTCCCAGCAACAGCTAATATACTGGCAAAGATGGCACATGGTATTGCGGACGATATGTTATCTACCCAATTGTTGGCTACAACCACTCCTGTGTTTGTATGCCCAGCGATGAATAGTAACATGTATGTGCATCCAACGGTGCAAGAAAATTTAAATACCTTACGTGGTAGAGGCATCTATGTGTTAGAGCCAGATAGTGGACTCCTAGCATGTGGAGTAGAAGGAAAAGGTCGTTTGCCAGAACCACAAAAGATAATGAACTGGGTGGACTTTCATTTAGGGAAAACAGAATTACTACAAGGTAAAACAGTTATTGTAAGTGCTGGTGGTACGCAAGAGGCAATTGATCCAGTTCGATATATTACGAATCGTTCCAGTGGAAAAATGGGATATGCAGTGGCGTTGAAAGCAGCCCAAGCAGGAGCTAAGACAATTTTGGTATCTGCTCCTACGGATCTAGCTGCGCCAATTGGTGTAGAGCGTATCATAGTCCGTTCTGCTACGGAGATGAAAGAGGTAATCGATAGTTACTATGACTCTGCAGATGCTGTGATTATGGCCGCAGCTGTGGCGGACTATCGTGTAGCTAAAGTAGCAGATAATAAAATAAAAAAACAAGAAACTATGACATTAGAGTTGGTAAAAAATCCGGATATATTAGCAAGCTTAGGGGACCGTAAACAGCATCAAAAATTAATTGGTTTTGCCGCGGAAACGCAAGATGTCATTACCTATGGAATAGAAAAAGTGCGCAAAAAAAATTTGGATATGTTAGTGGCTAATGATGTGAGTAAATCCAATGCTGGATTTGATGTAGATACCAATGAAGTGATCTTTATTTATCCTGGTGATCAAATTGTGAATTTACCAAATATGTCAAAACATGATGTGGCGGAACGTATTATTCAAGCCTTGGCAGACCTATAAATATATGCTATAATGACATGTAGTGATTTTAAACTAAGTATTATATGTATGATACAAGTCTCATCAAGAGTAGTGGAGGGAGAGGCCCTTTGAAGCTACAGCAACCATTCCTTAGGGGAGAAGGTGCTAAATCCAACGATCTTTGATCGGAAGATGGGGATATGATTCCTCATCTTGGGATGAGGAATTTTTTTATTGGAGGTTTATTCATGGCAGAAAAACATGTATTTTTCACTTCTGAATCTGTAACAGAAGGTCATCCAGACAAAATTGCTGACCAAATTTCAGATGCTGTATTGGATGCTATTTTAGAAAAAGATCCAACAGCACACGTTGCCTGTGAAACATTAGTAACTACAGGCCAAGTTCATGTAGTAGGCGAAATTACCACAAAAACGTATGTAGATATTCCTCATATTGTTCGTGATACAATTCGTGAAATTGGATATACACGTGCAAAATTTGGCTTTGATGCGGATACTTGTGGCGTTAATGTAGCGATTGATGAACAATCTACAGATATCGCAATGGGCGTAGATGAAGCATTGGAATCTCGCGAAGGTGGTAGTGATGCGTTCGATAAAATCGGTGCTGGCGACCAAGGTATGATGTTTGGTTTCGCATCTAATGAAACTGAAGAGCTAATGCCTATGCCTATTAGCTTGGCGCATCGTTTATCTCGTCAATTAACAAAAGTTCGTAAAGATGGTACATTGCCTTACCTTCGTCCAGATGGTAAAACACAAGTAACAGTAGAATATGTTGATGGCAAGCCAAAACGCATTGAAACAATCGTTATTTCTACACAACATGGTCCAGAAGTATCCTTAGAACAAATCCAAGCAGATATTAAAAAATATGTTATTGATCCAGTGCTTCCAGAAGGATTTATTGATGAAAATACTAAATATTTTATCAACCCAACTGGCCGTTTCGTAATCGGTGGTCCACAAGGTGATGCTGGTTTGACTGGTCGCAAAATTATTGTAGATACGTATGGCGGTATGGCTCGTCATGGTGGCGGAGCTTTCTCCGGTAAAGATCCTACAAAAGTTGACCGTTCTGCAGCATATGCAGCTCGTTATGTAGCTAAAAATATCGTGGCAGCTGGTCTTGCTGATAAATGTGAAGTACAAGTAGCTTACGCAATTGGTGTAGCAAAGCCGGTATCTATCATGGTGGAAACATTTGGTACTGCAAAAATTGAAGAAGAAAAAATCTCTGCATTAGTAAGCAAACATTTTGACCTTCGTCCAGCAGGTATCATCAAAATGTTAGACTTGTTGAAACCACATTACAAAAAAACTGCTGCCTATGGTCATTTCGGCCGTACTGACGTAGATCTTCCTTGGGAACGTACAGATAAAGCAGAAGCACTTCGTAAAGAAGCTGGTTTATAATGGGTAAAGATTTGTCATTCACTTTTGAGTGATACACATATAGAGGATAGAGACGCAAGTCTTTGTCCTCTATTTTTGTTATTCTAGACATGATGTGTATAAATCATAAGAGTCTAGGTTGTCATGTAAACACTTCTAAGAGGATGGGATTAGTGTACTAACATATTTGCTCCTATAACCTCATATATATTCTTTTTAAAAATGCTATAACGTAAAAATATGTAGGACTAAGATATGAAATAGTATGAATCATAGGTATAAACGTGGTATAATGGAGAGTGTTTAGTCAGGAGGTTATAATGCGTTTAGGTGAAATTATTATCAATCGTCCTGCGAAACAATTGAATAAACCTTTAACCTATGAAATACCTGACTCATTCGGAGATGTACCTATTGGAACTCGCGTGGCGGTTCCGTTGGGAGCCTCGAAAGAAGAAGGAATCCTTGTAGGTTATTGTGACATAGAAGATCCACCATTTGTGATTAAATCCATATTAGCGGTGTTAGATCCAACGCCTTGGTTTTCATCGGAAATGCTGAGTACAGCTCGTAAGCTAAGTGAGTATTACTTATGTACCTTTGCAGAGTCATTAAGTTTATTTACTGTGGATAAAAGTAAATTAAAATCCTATGACAGACCTAAAATGGAATGGCTTGTGCCTAAAGAATCCTTTCATGTGGAACTTTTTTCAGAAAAAAAACGAAAGCAGCGTTTGTTGGCAGCATACTTATTGGAGTATGGTGCCACATCTGTGAGTACCTTGCGATTGGCGGGATTTAGCCTGCCTGTGATTAAGCAAGTAAAAGAATCTTCTCATATTGATATAGAATGGCGTTACGAAATGACGAAAACGCGCTATGAGCAAGTTGTGGATAGTATAGACATTCCTTTAACAAAGGCACAGCAGTCTGTATATATGCCAATTCAGAAATGCATTGCTAATCATACAAGTAAAGCCTTTTTACTACATGGCGTAACAGGTAGCGGGAAAACGCAGGTGTATCTAAAAGCTGTGCAAGAAACGATTCGACAAGATAAGATTGCTATTATTCTAGTTCCAGAGATTGCTTTAACGACACAAATCGTACGACGATTTGTAGAAAGGTTTGGGCAAGAAGTTGTGGTATTCCATAGTCAGTTGACAAAATCGGAACGTTATAACAATTGGGAACGATTACGCCGGAAAGATAGCCATATTATCATTGGTGCTCGTTCTGCCGTGTTTGCACCAACAGAAGATATTGGTCTTATTGTAGTAGATGAGGAACATGATCCATCCTATAAGCAACAGGATATAACTCGATACGATGCACGTATGGTGGCTAGATGGCGAAGTGAAAGTCATCAATGCCCAGTTATATTTGGTTCTGCTACACCGTCTATACAAGCCTATTATTTAGCAGACAAAGGTGTCTATCATTTACTATCTTTAGAGCATCGTATTTTTCATCAACCCATGCCTAAGGTTACAGTTGTAGATATGAAAGAAGAAATGTTCTATGGGAATTACTCTGTATTTTCTATGGCATTGGATACATTAATTCAAGAAACGCTACAGAAACGGGAGCAGATGATTCTCTTGTTGAATCGAAGAGGTCATAGTACATTTGTGATGTGTCGAGATTGTGGTAAACCTATCCAGTGTCCACACTGTGATATATCGATGGTCTATCATCAAGCAGGACAGGACTTGCGTTGCCATTATTGTGATCATCATGAAAAAGTACCTCAAATGTGCCCTCATTGTAGTAGCCGTAAGATTAAATTCTTTGGTACAGGCACACAAAAGGTAGAAGAAGAATTAGCAAAACGATTTCCACAAGCTAGAATTGCTCGTCTTGATCAAGATACGACATCTAAAAAGGGTGAATCACAGCGTATTTTAGAAGCTTTTGGAGCAGGCCAATATGATATTTTATTGGGCACGCAAATGGTGGCAAAAGGACATGATTTTTCAAATGTTACCGCAGTAGGAATAATTACAGCTGACTCTGTCTTGCATATTCCTGTGTATACGGCTGCTGAAAGAACATTTAATTTATTAACACAAGCAGCTGGCCGTGCTGGACGTGGTGATAAACCAGGAAATGTAGTAGTACAAACCTATAGTCCTGAACATTACGCCATTCAGCACAGTACACATCATGATTATATTAGTTTTTATCAAGAAGAAATAGAGGCTCGTAAAGCCTTGTTGTATCCACCCATTGGTGAAATGATACAAATTACCTTATTAGATGAAAAGCTTCCAGTAGTGCGAACAAGAGCGACAGAATTAGCCAACACTTTGCGCCAGTCCTGTGTAGGTCAGCGCATAGATATATTAGGGCCCTATGAAAATGGTGCCGCAAAGATACGAGATATGTATCGACTTTGTATTATGATTCGTGGAGTTGATTTATCGAAATTAAAATCATACATGTATCGTTCAGATACATTTACATTACCCCATATCTATATAGATGTGGATCCAGTATAGGAGGAAATATGGCAGTTTTAGAAGTTATGAAAACAGGGCATCCTGTGTTGAAACAAATAGCAGAACCAGTAGAGTTTGTAAATAAAAAGATTCGTCAATTATTAGATGATATGGCGGAAACTATGTATAAAACAGATGGTGTAGGTTTAGCGGCACCACAAGTCAATGTATCTAAACGTATTATTGTATTAGATGATGGTAATGGGCTTATCGAAGTGATTAACCCAGAAATTGTAAAAAAAGAAGGATCTCAAATTGGCTTAGAAGGTTGTTTAAGCGTACCAGAGCTGTTTGGTGATGTAGAACGATACGACAAAATTGAAGTGCATGGTATCAATCGAAATAATAAAAAGATTAAAATTAAAGCAGAAGGCTTTTTAGCACGTATTTTCCAACATGAAATTGACCATTTGAATGGTATTTTATTTGTAGAAAAGTTAGTGAACCCTAATGAGATTTTTATCCATAAAAAGGAACAACAATAATGAAGCCATTACGCATAGTATTTATGGGAACTCCAGATATAGCAGTTCCAACGTTACAGGCTTTAATCGATAGTTCCCACTCAGTAGTAGGTGTATTCTGCCAACCAGATAAGCCGAAAGGACGAGGCAATAAATTGCAAATGCCACCGACTAAGGAATTGGCGTTGCAGTATGATATTCCTGTGTATCAACCGAAATCTTTGCGCAATGAAGAAGCAGAGGAATTGTTGCAAACTTTGGCTCCTGACATTGTTGTAGTCATTGCGTATGGTAAGATTTTACCTCCTTGGCTTATTCATCAGCCTCCATTAGGCTGTATTAATCTACATGCCTCTTTATTGCCGAAATTTAGAGGTGCAGCACCTATACAATATGCCATTCTACATGAAGAGTCAGAAACGGGTATGACGATTATGCATATGGATGAAGGATTAGATACAGGTGATACTTTGCTCATGGAACGCATTCCAGTGACAGAAGAAGATACATCTGGTACCGTTTTTACAGCCTTAGCAGAATTAGGAGCACAAATGATTGTACCAGCCGTAGATGCTTTACAAGCAGGCACATTAACAAGAGTCCCTCAAAATCATGAAGAAGCCATTGAAACGGGAAAAATTACGAAAGAGATGGGGCATCTCAATTTTACAGAACCAGCACATACATTGGCTGCAAAAATTAGAGCCTTCAATCCAAGTCCTGGATGTTATACATTCTTAGATGGTAAACGGATTAAGTTCTGGCATGCAAAAATAGACCCTACCTCTAAGTATGCGCCTGAACATTTACAAGGGGCTTGTGGCTATCCTAAAGAGGGAACAATAGTGCATGTAGATAAAGAGTCTTTCAGTATTTTTACTGGACATGGAGTTTTACGAGTTACTGAAGTGCAACCAGAAAATAAAAAGCGAATGAATGCAGGTGATTTTGCTCGTGGTCATCAGTTAGCAGTAGGAGCTTACTTTGGGGATGAATAAATCTTATCGCTTATATTTAACGATGACTTCTGTGGCGTTGCTATTGATATCCGTGGTATGGGGTTGGGTAGTCTGGATGATGTATCCTAGCTTATCTCAATGGGGGGCTATTGCAGGGTATATCGGAGTGGGCGTTTTACTACTCCCCATATTAATTGGGTGGTTTATGTGGATATATATGGCATTAGTCACAATGTACTCTATACAACATCCGATTTTATTGCGACTATCTAATCGCGGGTTATATCTTTTATTTCCTTTAGTGACGGTCTTAGGCAGATGTTTTGGATATACCAAGGATGAAGTGAGTCAATCCTTAATTGCTTTAATCAATCATCTTGTTAGCACCCAAGTGTATCGCGTGGAACCAGAACGTTTATTACTACTCACACCACATTGCATACAGCTATCTAGTTGTGTACATAAAGTAACTACAGATGTACATAATTGTAAGCGTTGTGGTGGATGCCAAGTAGGAACCTTACTAGATATTGCAGATACGTATGGCTGCCATTTTATAGTAGTTACGGGTGGTACATTAGCACGTTTAAAAATCAAGGAAATTCGCCCTCAAGCGATTGTGGCTATCGCTTGTGAAAGAGACCTAGTTAGTGGTATGGCAGATGTGTTTCCTATTCCCGTAATTGGTGTCTTAAATGAACGACCTTGTGGTCCTTGTTGTAATACGAGAGTCAACACAGAAGATATTAGACTTGTCATAGAGAGGTTACTGTATGGAAACGAAACAAAAGAAAGAACATAAAAATATTCGGCGCCTAGCTATGAAAGCCTTAGTAGATATTCATCGAGATAAGAAGTATGCCAATATTGTATTGCCTCAGTATATGATACAAGAAAGACTAGAAGATTTAGATCGTAGATTCTTTACAGAATTGGTATATGGTGTGGTGCGACGTCAAAACTATTTAGATGCCGTTATCGTTCACTTTACCAAGAAATCAGTTAAAAAATTATCTCTTTTTGTGTTAGAGATTCTAAGACTTGGTGTGTACCAATTACTTTATATGGATAAGGTACCATCAAGTGCTGCGGTAAATGAAAGTGTAAAACTTACCAAAAAAGTGGCACCCGGTACGGATCGTTTTGTCAACGCTGTACTTCGCAATGTAGATAGACAACGTGAAGATATCGGAGTCGACGCCTTAGCCACTTCAGAAGAGGAACGGATTTCCTATATTTATAATCAACCTCTTTGGCTAGTCCGTTTATGGATAGATCAACGAGGTATAGAAGAAACAATAGATCTTTGTGAATGGTTCAATGAAACTCCGTTATTGACAGCGCGTGTGAATACATTACGAATGAGTCGTCAAGATTTATTAGAAGAACTTTCACTGGCAAACTGGGTGGTAGAGCCCAGTCATATGATTCCAGATGCGATTATCATCAAATCTCATAAAGGTCAATTACAGGAAGCAAAATGGGTCCAAGAGGGATTGATGACATTTATGGATGAAGCATCTATGGCTGTGGCTTACGCAGTACAACCTCAAGAACATATGCAGATTTTAGATACCTGTGCAGCACCGGGAGGTAAAACATTGCATATGGCAACCCTAATGGGCAATACAGGAACCATCGTAGCTACAGATATTCATGAGCATAAGGTAGAACTGTTACAGGCAAATGCCAAACGTATGGGTATGTCTAATGTACAAGCTCAACAAGGTGATGCTACAGTAAAAGAGGTACAATGGAAAGATTCTTTTGATGTCGTACTTGTAGATGCACCATGTTCAGGACTAGGAATCTTACAGAAGAAACTAGATATGCGATGGCGAAAAGAAGAATCACAATTACAAGAATTGCCAAAGTTGCAGCAACAAATATTGCAAAATGCTAGTTCCTATATCAAAGTAGGTGGACACTTAGTATATTCTACATGCACCATAAATACTTTGGAAAATGAAGGGGTTGTGGAAAGATTTTTACAAAAGAACCCTAATTTCGTCTTAGAAGATGTGGCTCCCTTGTTGCCGTTTGCAGCAGAAGGCCCTATGGTTACTTTATTGCCACATGTATATGATATGGACGGATTTTTTATAGCCCGTTTACGTAAGGAGAGAGCATGATAGAATTACTTGGACTTTCATTGCCAGCATTAAGTAAAGTTGTGACAGATGGAGGGTTTCCAAAATTTAGAGCAAAACAGATTATGGATTATATCTATCAACGTCACGTATTCTCTATGGAAGATATGGTTCAGCTTCCACAGACAATGCGTGAATGGCTTACCACACACTGTACGATTACATTGCCTACAGTGGTGCGAGAATCTACTAGTTCAGATGGAAATACGAAGAAGTTATTGCTCAGATTTTCTGATGGCCATCAAGTAGAAACAGTACTGATGAAGCAACACTATGGCAACTCTGTGTGTTTATCATCTCAAGTGGGATGTGCGATGGGATGCATTTTTTGTGCATCTACTACAGAAGGCTTATTTCGTAATCTAACAGTAGCTGAAATTGTAGGGCAGTTGTTACTCTTTGAAAGTATTATTAAAGAAGAAGTGCATTCTATTGTTGTCATGGGATCAGGAGAGCCATTACAAAATTTTGATCATATCATGGAAGCATTGCAATTTATTCATGAAAAAGAAAGTTTTAACATAGGCTATCGCCGTATGACTGTATCTACCTGTGGGTTAGTTCCCAATATTTATCGTTTTGCGGAACTAGAATTACCGATTACATTAGCTTTATCATTACATGCTACGACAGATGAAAGTCGAAAAAAGATTATGCCTATAGGTGCTACCTATGCTTTACAAGACGTGTTAGATGCTGTGGCAGAGTATTATCGACGTACGGAGCGCCGTGTTACCTTTGAATATATTTTGATTAAAGATGTGAATGCCACTGAAAAAGAAGCTCATGAATTAGGTACGATTGCAAAACAATTTCCACATTGCAATGTCAACTTAATTCCGGTGAATGGAAATGAACATATTAATTTATATAAACCGCCTATGAAAGAGATGCAAGAGTTTAAGTCCATTGTAGAATCTTACGGCGTGTCTGTGACGATTCGTAAAGAAATGGGCGATGAAATTCAAGCAGCTTGTGGACAGTTGAAAATACAACATCAACAATCTTTGAAAGAAGGGATGTTATGATTAGTTTAGGAATTAGTAAAACTGGATTAGTTCGCCAACGAAATGAAGATCGCTTTTATGCTCAAGGACCATTACTCATTGTAGCAGACGGTATGGGTGGTTACACCGGCGGAGAGTATGCTAGTACCATGGTAGTTGACACCATTGCAGAAGTAGTTAATGAGGCTACTGAAATGTCTACCGAAGTATTAGAGAATGCCATTCTACAAGCGAATCGCATGGTATATGAAAAGAGTCAATCCTACAAAGAGTTGGAAGGGATGGGAACTACAGCGGTTGTAGCGTATGTACAAGAAGATACCCTGTATTGGGCTCATGTAGGAGATAGTCGTTTGTATATATATGGATCAGAAGGGTTACTTCGTATGACAAAAGACCATTCTATGGTACAGCAATTAGTAGAAGCGGGAACAATCACCGAAGAAGAAGTCATTCATCATCCGAAACGAAATATGTTGACTCGAGCCATTGGTGTATATGAAACTGTAGAAGTAGATACCGGCGTAGTTGAAGTACATCAGAATGACCGAATCCTATTATGTAGTGACGGTTTGTCTGGTTATATTGAAGAATCTAAGATTGAACTAGTACTTTCAGAAGAAAATAATGAAAGTAGAGCATTAGAAGATTTAGTGCACCTTGTGTATGATGCGGGAGCACGAGATAATGTAACAATCGTACTTGGACGTATATAAAGAGGTGACTTATGGATAAACATACATTAGTAGGATTGGTCTTTGACCATCGCTATGAGGTTCAACAGAAGATTGGCGTTGGCGGTATGGCCGATGTATATCGTGGGAAAGACACACTATTAGGACGACCTGTAGCAATTAAAATTCTTCATCAAAACTTTGGTAGTGATCAAGATTT
This sequence comes from Veillonella sp. VA142, assembly GCF_003992135.1. Lineage (GTDB taxonomy): Bacteria > Bacillota > Negativicutes > Veillonellales > Veillonellaceae > F0422. The sequence continues at coordinate 80,986 of NZ_RQVN01000002.1, forward strand.
TGTAGCTCGTTTTAAACGTGAAGCACAAGCGGCAGGAAAACTGAATCATCCGAATGTAGTAAGCATGTACGATGTTGGTTTTGATCAAGGCTTTCATTATATTGTCATGGAATATGTGTCTGGATGCACTTTAAAAGAATATATTCAGCATCATGGTGCTCAGGTGACTGTGCAAGAAGCGGTGAAAATTACAGTAGCCATTGCAGAGGGGCTAGAGCACGCACATATGATGGGGATAGTGCATTGTGATGTAAAGCCACATAATATATTGATTACTGATTCTGGACGTGTGAAGGTAACGGATTTTGGTATTGCAAGAGCTATTAATTCTGCCACAACTATGATGTATACCAATTCTGTCATGGGTTCAGCTCATTATATCTCTCCGGAGCAAGCTAGTGGTAAGAGTATTAATGTGAGTACAGATATTTATTCATTAGGGGTTGTTCTTTATGAATTATTAACTGGGGAAGTTCCTTTCAGAGGGGAAACACCTGTTAGTGTAGCTTTACAACATGTGAAAGACCGCGTAGTAGCACCACGAATTAAGAATGCCATGATTCCACCACAGTTAGAGCAAGTAGTACTAATGGCATTGGAAAAAGAGCCTGGTAAACGATTTGGATCCATTTCTGAAATGATTCAAGCATTACGTATGTCATTAGGCTATCGAGGCGGTACATCAGCACGACCAATACAACATGATTTTGCTACACAAGTATTGCCACCGCTGGAAACAGAAGTATTAGAAGAAGAGGAAGAGCAGCCAGAAGGCATATTGGCAAAATTAGGTAGTTTGCCACAAAAATATGTGATTGGCGGTGCTGTATTTGCCTTTTTGCTTGCTTTCTTATGGGCCTTTTTGAGCTTTGGTAACTTCTGGAGTAATTCTATCGTAGACGTACCAAATGTGGTAGGTAAACAATTAAGTGTAGCTACGAGATTATTAGAAGAGCGCCATTTACGAGTATCTAGTTCAGAAGTAACCAATTCGGATGTACCGGCAGGACAGGTTGTTTCACAAAGCCCTGAGCCAGGTGAATCTGTCAAAGAACAGCGCATGGTACATTTAGTTGTCAGCAAAGGTGCTGGAGATATTACTATACCAGATTTACAAGGGATGAGTTTTGATCAAGCTAGAGAAAAATTAAAAGCTTTAGGTTTATCAATTGGTAAGATTTCCTATGAAAATGATCCTAGTAAAGATGATGGCGTAGTGCTTAGTCAAGGATTGCAAGCGGGAGGTAAAGCTTCCAAAGGCGCCACTGTAGATATTACGATTAATCAAACTAAAGGAACTACAGTAGAGATTCCTAATGTAGTGGGTATGACTATTAAAGAAGCCAAAGAAGCGTTGGGAAATTTAGGTTTAAGTATTGGTAAAATTTCTGGATCCAATGAAGACTCTGCAGTTGTTACCGCTGTTAGTCCTGCTCCAGGGTCATCTGTGAAACGGGATGAAAGTATTACCTTGGTAGGTCAATCAAAAGATGGAAAAAAAGATGGAACGAATGCTAAGCAAGGCGGTGCTACCAAAGGGGTTGTGGATGTAACAGTGCCAAACGGGCGTGCCTCGCAACATGTGAAATTAGTGGTCATCGATGATGATGGTGGACGTGTTGTGTACGATGGTACTAATGCACCAGGAGACCGCATTGTAAAAAGCGTGTCTGGATCAGGTAATGTACGAGTTCAGATATACTTAAATAATGCGTTAGTACAAGAGCAATCCTTATAGGAGAGACTATGAAACAAGGTGTTGTAATTAAGAATGTGAATGGCTACTTTTATGTGCAAACCCCAAGTGGAGATGTACATGAATGTAAGGTTCGAGGACGGTTAAAGAAAGAACGATATTCTCTCTTAGTAGGAGATACGGTCAGCATTACAAACGATGGTTGGATTGATTCTATCGAAGAGAGAAGAAATTCATTACGTAGACCAGCTATTGCCAATATTGACCAAGTCATTGTAGTAGTAGCTGCACGAGAGCCAGACATTCATCCTTTACTATTGGATCGTTTATTAGTGATGATTCATCATAGTCATATTCCTCCCATACTAGTGATTAATAAGTACGATTTGCATACAGAAGACACGGTGAAATTGAAATCTATTTATGAAAATATCGGTTACACTGTACTCTGTACGTCCACGTATACTGGTGAAGGGATTGATGAATTACGATATGTATTACATGGTAAAATCAGTGCCTTTGCCGGTCCTTCTGGGGTAGGTAAAAGTAGTTTGCTTAATGCAGTGGATCCGAACTTTGCCTTTCAAACAGGAGCGGTTAGTGACAAGATTAAACGTGGGCGCCATACAACGCGCCATGCCTCTTTATACAGCTTAGATGAAAGTTCCTTTATCATGGATACACCAGGATTTTCAGCTTTAGATCATACAGGGATGACTGTAGAAGAATTAGTGCATACATTCCCCGAGTTTGGTGACCATGATAGGGGATGCAAGTTTAGTCCTTGTTCCCATAGTCATGAACCGATTTGCTCTGTGAAAGAAGCCTTAGCTGGTGGACAGATTAGTGAGCAACGATACCAATCGTATTTGACGATTAAATCAGAACTTGAAGATCAAAGGAGACGATAAAATGATTCAAATTGCCCCCTCTATGTTATCGGCAGATTTTTCAAATTTAAGAGAAGATATTCGTATTATTGAAGAAGGTGGTGCGGACTTATTACATATTGATGTGATGGATGGGCATTTTGTGCCAAACCTAACATTTGGTGCTCCTGTGGTAAAAGCATTACGTCCACATACGAAGTTGCCTTTTGATGTCCATTTAATGGTAGATAACCCAGGTGATTATGTTGAAGAGTATGCCAAGATAGGCGTGGAGTATTTCACCTTTCATTGGGAAGCTGTGCCACATGCACATCGTTTGATTCAAGCTATCAAAGCAACTGGTATGAAAGCAGGCGTTTCCTTAAATCCATCTACGCCAGTATCCTTATTGGAAGATATTGCAGAAGATTTAGATTTAGTTCTAATTATGAGTGTAAATCCAGGTTTTGGTGGACAATCATTTATTCATAATGCAGTCAAAAAAATAAAACAAGCTCGAGAATTATTGGATTCTGTAGGCAATACAGATGCTGTTGTAGAAGTAGATGGTGGTATTAATTTGGAAACTGCTCCATTAGTGCGTGAGGCAGGGGCCACCCTATTAGTAGCTGGTTCTGCTGTATTCGGAGCAGAAGATAGAGCACTGATGATTGACAAATTACGAGGCTAATATGATTCGAGTAGGTACAGATATCATAGAGATTCATCGCATGGAGCAAGCTATTGGCCGAGATACTTTTTTACAACGAGTATTTACGGACTATGAACGAAACTATGCATGGGGGCGTAACAAACAGGCCGCTGCATCTTTTGCGGGTATCTTTGCCGCTAAAGAAGCTTGTGTAAAAGCCTTAGGGACAGGGTTTCGCCACGGTTCTTGGCAGGATATCGAGATTACTCACGATGCATGGGGAGCCCCTGTCCTTACCTGTACGGGCTATTTTGGACAACAAATGAAAGCCTTAGGATATGAAACTCTGCAAGTTTCTATTAGCCATTGTCGTGAATATGCTACGAGTACTGTCATTGTATATTAGAGGATATACCCATGCGATTATTAACACCAAAGCAAGTTAACATAGTAGATCAATATATTGAAAGTTTGGGACTCCCTGTATCTCATTTAATGGAACAAGCGGGGCGATCAGTGTTTGAAGTACTGCACACATATATAGAAGAAATAGATGGACCTAAAGGAGTCCTATTTCTTTGTGGCATTGGCAATAACGGTGGTGATGCCTTAGTGGCAGCACGTTTGCTGACAGAAATGCCTGAAGTGACTCCCTATGTTGTTGTGTTAGGCAATCCGAAAGACGGATCTCCATTGTTTCAACAACAATGGAAGATGGTACATACTCTAGAAGATACGATTACGATTGTGACTAATGAGATGATGCAGTCTAATGGGAATGTAATACCCTCTCATATATTACGTGATGTAAGTCTGGTAGTGGATGGTGTGTTTGGCACAGGATTTCATGGTGAGTTACCAAGACAGATAGGAGCTATTTTTGAACAATGTAAAGAATGGCGTTCTAATAGTGAGACAAGAAAATGTATTTCCATTGATATTCCTAGTGGTGTAAACGGTTTAACAGGAAATGTCGACGTCTCTTCATTCAGGGCAGATGAAACAATTACATTGTTAGCACCTAAAGTGGGGATGCTCTTCTATCCAGGAAGAGAACGCGTGGGGTATATGAGTATCGGCAGTATCGGATATCCTTTTCCGCATCATGCCTTGAGGGAATCGGTTCATAATGGGCCAGAAATCTATTGGAACAAGGCAGATTCTTTGTCTGTAGAGGCTCGTTCACCCCTTGCTCATAAAGGGACGAATGGTCACGTCTATATTTTGGGTGGTTCTCCAGGAATTTATGGTGCACCCATATTAAGTGCGGAAGGAGCATTACGCAGTGGAGCTGGAAAGGTCACTATTGTATCTGGTGCGGATAACCTAGATGCATTGCGATCTTTGAGTCGACCTGAAATGATGATTCGTAATTGTAATGATGCAGAACAACTAGATGGAAATAGCACAGTAGTCATTGGCCCTGGTGGTGGCAGAAGCAATAGTGATAGGAAACATTTACTTCAATGGATGCAATCTGTTACAGATAGCCACATGGTACTTGATGCAGACGGTCTCATAGCGCTTTCTAATGATGTATCACTGTTAAAACAGTGCTCGTATACATTAGGTAAGAAAGGCTATGCCGTTGTAGTTACACCGCATTTAGGTGAATTCTCCGCGCTTACAGGAATTCATATAAGAGAAATATACAATGACCCTATTGGTTATGCGCAAGCATTTGCAAAAGAGTACAATGTATATGTAGTGCTTAAAGGACAACCAACAATTCTTGCTACTCCATTTGGTAGAGTATACATAACGACAATAGGTAACCCATACATGGGTACAGGCGGCATGGGTGATGTATTAGCTGGTGTCATTGGTTCCCTGTTGAATCAAGAACAGGATCCTATGAATGCTATTAATGTTGCAGTGTATGCTCATAGTTGTGCGGGAGATATAGCACTAGATGATTGTGGCCCAGGATTTACTCCTACAGAGGTGGCACAACGAATTGGTCGTGTACTAAGAACGATCGATGGATACAAGCCGGTTTTACCACTGTAATAACTATTGTAATAAAAAGCGATTAGAAAGTACTTAAAAATGAGAAAAAGAATATATAAATATTTACTTCTGTTAGGTGTGTTGGCAGTAGCGCTACTCAGTCTGTTGGGCTGTGGAAAAGAACTTTCACAGGTGAATGCAAATTCTGCCAAGACAGAGGTCAGTCAATCTACGCAAGCACCGACGGGTACCATGAAGATTCATGTATTGGATATCGGACAAGGAGATGCTATTTTAATCCAGATTGGGGATAAATTTTCAATGATTGATACAGGAGATACAGATCATAGACCTCAAGTAGTTGCATTATTAAAAAAATATGGTGTGAAAGAGTTAGAAAATGTAATTTTAACACATCCCCATGCTGATCATATTGGTGGTTTCTATGCGATTGCAAAAGCGATTCCTATTAAACGTGTCTATGATAATGGTATAGAGATTGATAACGGAACGTATAGAACATACTTGAAAATGATAGAGACCAAGAAGATTCATCATGAAACACTTCATAAGGGTGATCGGTTAGACCTAGGTAATGGAGCATATTTTGATGTATATGCCCCGTGGAAAGGGGAAATATTAACGGACAAAAAAGGTGAAGTCCATCAAAATAATAATTCTATTGTTGGTAAACTAACTTTTGGTAAGTTTTCTATGCTCATGACTGGTGATGCTGAAAAAGAGGAAGAAGCGCGTCTCATTAAAGAACAAAATACGAAAATGTCTAGTAAAATCTTAAAAGTTGGACACCATGGTAGTAATGGTTCTAGTCAAAAAGATTTTATTCGTTCTGTTCGACCAGAGGCAGGTGTTATTTCTGCAGGATTACATAATTCTTATGGACATCCCGGGGAAAAAGCCATGGCACGATTATTGGAAGAACATGTAGATATCTATCGTACAGACACGATGGGAACTGTTACCATTCGGACAAATGGTACAGACTATGATATCCAACGAGAACGATAAAAGAATGTAATAGTCACTGATACAGGAGTGAGAAACATGAATATAATTGTAACTGGTGGTGCCGGTTTTATTGGATCACATCTAGTTGATAGATTGATTCAAGAGGGACATCGTGTACTTGTGATTGACAACTTAAGTAGTGGATTGCGGGAATTTGTGAATGAACAAGCTGAATTTTTAAAACTAGATATACGAGATAATAAGATACATGACATATTTGAAGACTTTCAACCAGATTATGTGTTTCATGAAGCAGCGCAAACAGTAGTAGCAGAATCCATGGTACATCCAACAGAAGATTGTGATATCAATCTAATGGGACTATTGAACTTATTACAAGCCTCAGTTAAAGTGGGTGTTAAAAAATTCCTTATGCCATCTTCTGCTGCAGTATATGGTGATATAGAGGTATTACCCCTTACAGAAGAATTGGCAGGAGTGCCTCGTTCTTGTTATGGATTGACAAAACTAACTACGGAAGGATATTTGCGCATTTACCAAGAATCTTTTGGATTGCCGTATATTTGCTATCGATATTCTAATGTATATGGACCACGTCAAGGCAATGGTGGTGAAGGTGGTGTTGTTAGCATTTTCTGCGAACATGTAGCGAATGGTGAATCCATTAAAATTTTTGGCGATGGAGAACAAACACGTGACTTTGTCTATGTGGATGATGTAGTGGAAGCTAATATATTGGGGTTAGATAATGATGTAACGGGGGTTATCAATGTGAGTACAGAAACTGGAATTTCTGTAAATGAATTAATCAACACATTAGAACATATTGCTGGCACTAGTGTAGAACGTCATTATGAAGCACCACGCATTGGTGATATTAAACATTCTTTATTGAGTACTGCAAAAGCAAAACAATGTTTAGGGTATATGCCTAAATGGACATTACAAAAAGGACTGGAAAACACCTATTACTATGTGAAAGGTAATAGATAACATCATAGATCTTTGCGAAGGCAAAGCTCTTTGTTATTGAGGAGGAATTATGCAAATTAATGCAGCTGTATTGGAAGTCTTTGACTTTACATCATCTATGTCGGCCTATTCAGATCATCCTATGGATATTACTGAACCAGAAATACAAAGCTATCTTGAAATGCATGTGATGAAAGCATTACAAGATCCTAGTGCACGAACCGGATATATATCTGACCAAACACCGTGGGGGAGAAAGGTAAAACAACTAGAGAATAAAGAAGTATCTTTAGTAGACTTTGGAAAAGACTTGGGAGATACCTTATTTACGTATATGGCACAAGCGATGGATCCTTGTGTGCTCGATATGATTGTCTGTGAAGCCAAAGGGGAACAAGACTACCTTTGCATCTTACTTTGCAAAGCCCATGATGGGTATACGCATCAACTTTACTCAGAAGAAGATGGTTCCTTGGCTACAAAGTTAGTAGAACATCGTGTGGTTTTACCAACAGTGACACAAAAATTATATGCCTTTGCAAGTATTAAACTTTCTGATTTATCCATTCGTCTCTTTGAACCGAAAGGTGAATATGATGGAGAGAAAATGTACTTTTTGGAAGAACGGATCTTTCAAGTTACCACACATCCATCTTCTAAAGATACAGTGAAAAAAGTGCGCACTGTGGTAGATCGAATTTCTAAAGCTCATGAGCAAGATGGTGTGGCTGCTATGGCAAAAACAAAAGAATTACTTGCTAAGAATGCGGAACTATCTGACACCCTAGAAGCACTTCATATTATTGAACAAGTATTTGATACGAATCCTATTCAACGGGAAGCTGCTATCAAGGAATTAGCAGAAGAAAATCTACTTGAACCATTGCCGGTGAGTCGGACCTATGCGACTAAAGTGGGAAAACAACATAAAATTAAAACCGATACGGGTATTGAACTTTCATTTCCAGTAGAATATATGAATGATCGTGAGTTTATAGAAATTTCGACAAATGAAAATGGTACTTTACGTATTGAATTAAAAAATATTTCAAAGATTACCAACAAATAGGGGGTCTTATGAGTAAAAAAGGACATAAAAAAACAAATGCATTACGTATACTAGATACTCACCATATTGACTATGAAGTGTTTACCTACGAATGGTCAGAAGAACGTGGTGCCGGTATACATGTAGCTGAATCTTTGCATATTCCGCCAGAACAAGTATTTAAAACACTTGTAGGTAAAGGCAATGTAACAGGTCATGTAGTATTCTGTATTCCTGTAGAAGGGGAATTGGATATGAAACAAGCGGCACGCGTGAGTGGAAATAAATCGGTAGAACTCATAGCGGTAAAAGATTTATTACCGTTAACGGGATACTTACGTGGGGGCTGCTCACCATTAGGGATGAAAAAAGCATTTCCTACTTATTTTGATGATAGTATTAGCTCCATTCCTATGGTCTATGTCAGTGCAGGCCTTAGAGGAATGCAAGTGAAAGTCAATCCAAAATCATTAGTAGACGTAGTAGGTGGCACTGTAGCGCCACTGACGATGGGGTAAATATGGCAAAGAAATATTATGCTGTTCGAGTAGGACACAATCCAGGAATCTACGTGACTTGGTCTGACTGTGAAGTGCAAGTCAAAGGCTTTCCTGGTGCGCAGTATAAATCATTTCCTACGGAAACAGAGGCAAAAGCCTATTTGGGCAACGTAAATATAGATAATAGTTCGATTGCCAAACAACGTGGGGCAAAGAAAACATCGGTTGGGACTTCTAAAAAAATGAGCCTAGGGGAATATCTTAAGACACAGACGGATGACATACATCAAATGGTGGAATCGGACCCTTGTGAAGTGCGCGCTTTTATCGACGGTAGTTTTGATAAGCGAAAAGGTGTGGTTGGCTCTGGAGGGGTTATCCTTCTTGGTACAAAAGAAGTAGAGTTTTCTCTTTCCAGTACAGAACCTAATCATGTGGCCTATTGGAATGTATCTGGGGAATTATTAGCGGCACTTCATGTGGTGGACTATGCACTAGACCATGGGTATACCTCATGCTCTCTTTATTATGATTATATGGGTATTGAAATGTGGGCTACAGGTAGATGGAAAACAAATAATCCATTAACAACGAGTTATGCAAAACGAATGAAAGAAGCTAGCAAACAAATTCGTATTGATTTTCATAAGGTAAAAGCTCACTCTGGTATTGCCTACAATGACCGTGCAGATGCATTGGCAAAGAAAGGAACTGTACTAAAATAACACTGGTAGGAAATTTCTTGTAAAATTCCTTTAATCTCTCCGTGATTTGATGTACAATAAAAGTACAATTACAATCATACTGTACATAGGAGGAAACTATGAAACGTATTCAATTAGACTCTGGTTTTGTTTATGATTATACAAATATGATGTTGCCTGGTGGAGTGACAGAAGCAGATGTAACAAACTTAGGAACTGCTATTTCTGATGCTTTAGCAGCAGCGGAACAAACGCGTCATCATGGTGTTGTGAAAGGCCATCTATCCAAAGATGGAGAACCTGAATTAGTACTTTTCCCACAATTACCATATGTGGTAGAAGGGCATATTAATAATCCTACAGTGATGGCTAGATTAGATGCTTTAAGAAATAAAAAAGTCAGTACTGTAGTAAGCTTTGGTATTGGCGGTTCATTCCTAGGTGGTAAAGTATTATTTGATGTATATTGTGGGGAGTTTTGGAACTCCATGAGTGATGAAGAACGTAATCATTGCCCACGTATGTACTTCAGTGGAAATAATGTTGACCCTGTACGTACCCAAGAGTTAATCAAGCAATTACAAAGAGAATGGAAAGAGCAACAATTTTTAGAGGACCATGCTCATGTGCCTAATGAGTATAAAGTATTATTGGTGTTAATTTCTAAATCTGGCTCTACCATTGAACCAATGACGAACTTTATGATTGTGAAAGAAGCCCTAGAAGTGGCAATGATCGATTATGAAGTGTTAGTAGTAACAGATCCTAGAGATGATGAAAAAGAAACATTACTTCATAAGTTGGCCGTTGCAGAAGGTTGGGGAGACTCTATCTTTGCTGTACCAGATGGTATTGGTGGCAGATTCTCTGTGTTCTCAGAAGTAGGATTGGTTATAGGAGCTTTATTAGGTTTTGATATTCATGCCTATTTAGAAGGTGCTAAAGCAGCGGATATAGCAGCTCAAGAGCAAGATGTTTGGAAAAATCCAGCTTTACTGAGTGCTGTATTAAAATATATTGGTTCTGAACAATATGGTCGTCATATTGAAGTGTTCATGCCTTATGCAGATCGTTTGAAATCCTTATCTGAATGGTATGTACAGTTACTAGCGGAATCCTTAGGTAAAGAGAAAGATGATAAATCTGGACACTATGGTCGTACTCCAATTGTGGCAGTAGGTACTACAGACATGCATGCCCAAACACAGGAACATCAAGAAGGTCGTTATGATAAAGTTGTATCTTTCGTCGATGTAGAAAATTGGCACGTATCTTTAACAGTACCACATATGTATGATCAATACAGTAAACTTGAAGCTCTGGCAGGCCTTGATTTAGGCTTTATCAATCGTGCAGCACTAGCATCTAATGCAGAGTCCTTAGCAAGCGATAGACGATTTAATGGCACCTATCAAGTTCCAACGATGAATGCGTTCCATTTGGGAGAATTGATGTTTACTATGTGCTGGGCCATCTACTTTGAAGGTCAATTAGCAGGGGTAGATGCTTTCAATCAACCAGGCGTAGAAGTATATAAAAAATTGTTAGGACCTAAACTTTCAAAAGCACAGGAGAAGTAAGAATGAATATTTTAGTGACAGGTGGCGCAGGGTATATTGGTAGCCATACAGTACGTGCCTTATTAGGTGCAGGTCACCAAGTAGTGATTGTGGATAATTTATCTCGAGGCCATAAGGAGTCAATCCCTGCAGGAGTACCATTCTATGAAATGGATATTACAAATCCTGCATTAGGTGAGGTTCTGGATACACATAAAATTGATGGCATTATGCATTTTGCAGCACATTCTCAAGTTGGGGAATCTATGGTAAATCCATCTATCTATTATGAAAATAATGTAGTAGGTTCCTACCGATTAGTAGAAACAGCTCGTAAGCATGGAGTGAATCGATTGGTATTCTCCTCTACGGCAGCTGTCTATGGGGAACCAGAAGTAGTACCTATTATGGAAGATGCAAAATGGAATCCCACCAATGTGTATGGCCGTACAAAATTGATGATTGAAGATATGCTGCGTGACTATAGCAAAATTTATGGATTTAAATTTGTAGCACTGCGTTACTTTAATGCAGCAGGAGCGGATCCATCTGGTGAAATTGGTGAAGATCATACACCAGAAACACATTTAATTCCACTTATTATTGATGCAGCCTTGGGTAAGCGTGAATCCATCACTGTATTTGGTACAGACTATGATACAGCAGATGGTACATGCGTACGTGATTATGTACATGTAAATGATTTAGCTTCCGCACACATTTTAGCTATGGAATACCTATATCATGGTGGTGAATCCGATGTGTTTAACTTAGGTTCAGGCAATGGTTTCAGTGTGAATGAAATCGTGGCAGCTACTAAAGAAGTAACAGGTGTCGATTTCCGTGTTGATTACGGTGAACGTCGTGCTGGAGATCCAGGCACGCTGATTGCATCCTCTGAAAAAATTCATGCTAAACTTGGTTGGAAGCCAGTTCATAGTACAGTACAAGAAGTGATTCGTGATGCTTGGAATTGGCATCAATTACATCCGGAAGGATATTAATCGTATATGGGAGGGCATGATGAAAGTTTCATCTACGCAAGACCTCTACAATCGCATAATGAAGTATATACGCACACACGGTCGTCTCGTTTTCGGGGCGACCGTTTTATTGTGCCTCATTTGCTATCTTGGTTGGAGAGAGTCGGCATGGTCAGAAGTAGAGCGATTAGAAAGTCCTGTGCAAGCCCATCGTAAAAGTGATGTAATAGGACAAAATAAAAATGTAAAAGTGGATAAGGGAGGAGAAGATGACAAAATTAAATTAGTAAATGGAGATAAAAAACATAAAGGGCGTAAACAAGAAAAAAGTTCTCCTCTAGAGGAAGACACAGATAAGGGTAAACTTATCTTTCCTATACGGAATGTAGTGCGACCCTATCCTTTACTAGATACGTTTTCAAAGGAATTAACGAGAGATACTCCGACAGCCGTAATAGGTGCAGAAAAGATTATTATGGATAACATGAATGGAAAAGGTAATAAAAATAGTGTAGAAGGATACACCGTACAATCCTATGGTAATGATACGGGTAGAAACAGGCATGAGAGACATGAGGTAAAACCTGTAAAAGAGATACAAGTGCAATTGTTGGGGATTATACAAGGGGAGGCGCCCGTAGCTGTGTTAGATATTAATGGAAGCACTCATACTGTGTATGAAGGAGATGTAGTTGATGGTGTGCAGGTGTATACGATTACTGATGCAAGGGTACAAATTCAAGTGAATGGTTCTGTTCAATGGATAGAATAAAGGCGGGATACAAACTATGCGGAGTAAGAGCTCGAAACAGAAAGAAAGGAGATTCGTATGTGGATTAGAATATTAAAATATGTTAGAAGGAGTATAGTAATTCCTATCCATCAATCTATATATCGATGGGGAATTGCATATGCTTTGATACTGATAGTCTTAGGAACTTTCCCTGTAGGAGCAGTACATATTATGGCCAAAGATATGCCTTTGCGAACATTGGTGCAAACCATAGCAAGAACAGAGAAACTTTCAGTGGTAGGGTTAGATACATTAGATGGAAAGGTTACTTTAGAAGTAGAAGAAAGCTCTGGGAGAGAGGCTATTAACAAATTGGGATCACAGTTAGGTTTTTTAGTGTATGAAGAGGGTGGAACATTTATTGTAGAAGGTCGCCACGAAGAAAAAGAACGTCGACATGTACGACGAATTGTAGCGGAGTCGTCCACCCCTGAAGAATTGAGCAATCTTATTCAGTCCGTCGTACCTAAAGAACATATACAAGTAATACCAAGCACTAACGAAGTCATCTATTATGGAACGGTTCATGAAATTTTAGAAGTAGAAAAATTACTTCGATCTTGGCATACCGCACCAAAACAAGTACAGTTAGATGTGGCGGTGTTAGCTATGGAAAAAGGCTATGCAAAAGAACTGGGGGTACAATGGTCATTCCCTGGGCTGCAAAGTTCAGGGCTGTCCATGCATGGAAAGTCTGAGTCAGGTGTGGAAGGGAATGTACATATTGGTCATATTCCAAAGGGAACATCATACTCGTTTTTAGCGCACCCTGAAGTATCTGCTAAAGAAGGAAGTAGCCGTATGGCACTGATAGCAAGACCTAGTATTGTGGCTATTAATGGGGAGGAAGCGACTATTCTAATTGGTGAACGCGTGCCGGTAACAGTAGAGTCCATTCAAAATGGAGTATCGAGAACGAGCATTCGCTATGAAGAGGCAGGTATACGATTGCGATGTAAACCTTATGTATTACAAGGAAATCACATTGATACCATTGTAGAAGCCGAAGTGAGTAACCCTACCCTAGTTCCTGAAATGAAAGCCTATCGTATTACCACACGGCAAGCAAAAACGAGAGTACGTATACCTGATGGAGAAACTTTGGTCATTGGTGGATTAATGGATCGACGTACCATACATCAATGGCAAAAGGTGCCAATCTTGGGAGATATTCCACTTTTTGGAAAACTATTTCAACATAGTCGTAAAACGAAAGATGAAGTAGAGCTATACATTTTAGTTACTGCTAAGGTAATTCAGTAAATAAGAAGGTAAAATGCCATATATACTCATTCACTATTTCAATATGCCTTATCAATATGATAAGATAAAAGCATAGAACATATCGGATTTTATAGGTATGATCGTTATGTAATAGAGGTATTGATATGAAAAAAGAAAGAAAAGAACTCTTAACGTTATGGATTACGTTGTCTTTGCAATTAGGGACCTATGCGGCGCAGGGGATTGTCAGTCATGAGGTAATGGTGGACAATAGTCAGGCTGTTCCCGTTATACAGATTGCAAGTCCGACCCATGGTGTATCCCATAATCGGTATGAGTCCTTTTCTACAGATACGGGGGCTATCTTTAACAACGCCACTACACCTACAGTTAGTACTCAGATTGGTCCTGTAAATGCAAACCCTAACTTACGAGAGCCTGCGAGCCTTATTGTCAACGAAGTAGTAGGGACTTCTACATCACAGTTAGCAGGAACTTTTGAAGTAGCAGGACAGCCTGCGGAGGTGGTCATTGCCAATCCAAACGGGATATCTATCAAAGGCGTTCATTTTATCAACACCCCAAAAGCTACATTTACCACAGGTATTCCCCATATGGTAGATGGTCAGTTAGAAAACTTTGTTATTGAGAAAGGAAATATTGAGGTAACAAGAGGCATCAATGCACCTACAGAACAAAGTGGAGCTAACTCATATACCCCTATTTCAAAGGTAGACCTATTAGCAAAGACGATACGTATCAATGCAGATGTGGTGGCACAAGATACGATTCGTGCTGTCACAGGACGTAATACAGTGAACTATTCGGATGGAACTGTAACAGCCATGAAATCTGGGGAAAGTACACCTACGGGGGTTGCCTTAGATGTAGGGGCTCTTGGTGGCATGTATGGAAATACCATTTCTTTAATCGGTACAGAAACGGGAGTTGGAGTTAATATCAGTGGCTCTATCGATGCCATAGCGGGCACCCTACACATTGACACAGCAGGAAATCTCACCATCGAGCAAGGTGGTTCACAGCAAGAGCCTACTAGCATTCACAGTGCTAAAGAATTGGAAATTCGTAGCCAAGACTTACATAATCATGGCACCATAGTGGGCGATGAAACTGTGACAATACAAAGCGGTACTCTGACCAACGATGGAAACCTACAAGGAAAACAGATTGAGGCCAATATTACTAATCTACGTGGACAGGGAGTGATTTCCAGCGCAGATAATCTAACTATCCAAGGTACAGACTCTATTGTGTATCAAGGAGGCATGCGCTCTCAGTCTGGGGATATCACTGTACGTGGGAAACAGGTAGAAGTAGATCGGAATCATATACAAGTAGTATCAAAAGATAAATTGCATATAGAATCGCAAACACCTACACCGGAAACACCTGTAGATATCCTAAAACCAACACTAGAGAATCCTTTACATACACCGACTATACAACCTATCCCACACATACCTAGCAAGGTTGTGGTAGAGGATACACAAGAAGAGTTACCCATTACTGTAGATGTAAATGCTCCTAAGAATCGTCAACCGATCCTAGATACGACGCGGAATGGCATAGACATCCTACACATTGCCGGTGTTGATGGAGACGGTGTTTCTCACAATGCATATACACAGTTTAATGTGAAAGAGCGAGGCCTTATTCTTAATAATGCTACGAAATACACAAAAACTCAGTTAGCTGGTTACATAGATAAAAATATGTTCTTAGCTGGGAATGGAGCTAAGACAATCATCAATGAGGTCACTTCTACGAGTCCATCTATTTTGAAGGGATATATAGAAGTGGCAGGAAATCCAGCAGATGTAGTCATTGTGAATCCTAATGGTATGACCGTCAATGGATTGGGTGTAATCAATGGCACTCATATGACCCTGCAAGGGAAAGATTATATAGATATCGTAGGAAAGGGATATGGGGGACAACAGATAGATAGTACTTTTAGTAGTGATCGCCTCCGTAACCGCCGCAGTGAACTATGGGGTCATCACCTTCGTATTGACACAGAGACCCTAGAGAATACAGGAAATATTGCGGCAGATACCATGCATATATCTGCCAAAACAATGCTCAATGCAGGGTTTGTAGAAAGCAAAGATACGCTCCAATTTGCTGGAAATGAGCTTGTACAAGATAAGGGCATTATGAAGGCAAATCAGAATGTACATATCTCAGCAAACCATATTCGTAATAGTAATTCCTCTGTATTAGAAGCTGGTACTAGTGTGCATATCACGGGAGATACGTTAGAGAACGATGCGTCCCATGTGGTCAGTCACGGTGTGATGGACTTAGGCGTAGGCAATGTAGAAAATATAAATACGGGCGCCATCATTGCGAAGGATACCCTGCAGATACAAGGGAATACCTTTGCCAATACTAAGGGCATTCTCTTTGCAAAAAACGATGCAGAGATAGATATGAAAGAGGATGTGACGAACACCGGTGGACTGTGGCATGTGCTAGGTAATTTGCGTGTGCAAGGTCGTCATATTCGGAACATCAATACCAGTGGGTCTTACTTTGGCTCAGATATGTATATAAAAGGCAATGCCTATGTACTAGGAATGGAGAGTTTTGAAAATAGGTCTTCAGATGTCATTGTCAAGGGTAATCTCACTATCAAAGCCCCTAAGATACAAAACCATAAGGATGTGTTTAAGACTGGGTGGACCATTTCAGAAGAAGATAAGTATGAGGGCATACCATATCTAGACCAGCCTAACTATTATGAGGCAGATAGAAAATACCATAGAACGATTCATACAGGTACCATAGAAGAAGAAACTGCCACATCTAGAATACTGAGTGATGGTACCATCCATATTACAGGGCAAACTGTGCAAAATACATATAGCCAGATTATGGCGAAGGATGGCTTACAAGTTACGGCAGATTCTGTTACTAACACAGGCTATCAAGGGACAGTTCATTATGATGATATAGGCCGAGATAGACATTACTGGAAGTATAAAAAGAAAAAACGCTTTTGGAAACATAAAAAGTGGGTCTATGGACATACAGATATTCCTTATGAACATCATGAAATCTTTGATGCTGAAAGTAGTCCATCTAGTGAACGTATTGCTGTATTAGGCAGTCACGGAACTACGAGCATCCAGTCTAATGAATTTACCAATACAACACTTGAGGCAGATGGAACAGCCTATGCGGTGCGAGATAAAAAAGTTGAAACTGCGGTGGCACTTACAGATATTTCTAAATTAGTGACCCCCGTGTTGGAACCATCAAAACAACTCTACATGACGACGGAGCCCCTTGCCGTAGCTAAGGTAGAAGAGAATCCCTTATATACAGATAAAAAGCAATTTTTGTCTAGTGACTATATGGTTACTAGATTACAAGCAGACCCAGAACGAGTGTATACTCGATTACGCAATGGATACGAAGATCAAGAAATCGCCAAAGAAGAACTCCGTCAAGGTGGTCATACCCTTACAAAATATACAGGTCATGATCAGTCTTTACTTTCAGGGATTCCTAACAGCCTGTTACAACCTGGAGATTTGCGCAAAGATGGTAGTATCGTCTTAGGTAAAGATGTGCAGGTAATAAGCCAAAAAGTAGATAATACGGGCAGCATACAAGCTAAGGACTCTCTGTCCATTACAGGGAATCATGTCCGAAACCTCAGTGGGTCTATGAATGGCAATCTAGTGTCTATACGCACAGATATCTTGAAAAATATTTCGGGTCGTATACATGGTAAAGATGGTGTACATATAGAAGGAAAGGACATCCGTAACGAAACACAAGTAACAAGTAACACTTCGTTTGGACGTCGACAAGATACAGCGCATGGAAATGCTAGTATCACTAGTGACGGCGGTATCCATATCCAAGGGGATACTATACGTTCTGTAGGTGCTACTATACATGGAAATAGTACGGTCAGCCTAGCAGGGAAAGATATACAAGTTTCTGCTCGTGCCTTACAAAATCGCTATATAGGTAGTGGAGTGACCTTAGAGTCCACTAAGTACCTAGGAAGTACCGTACAAGGACATACGGTGCAAGTCCAAGGGGGAGAGATCACCTTACAAGGCTCCCGTATGATGGGACACACTGTGGACCTTAGCGGGAACTCTCTAACCCTTACGAATGTAACAGATAGAACTTTGTCAGATGTAGCAGTAGGTGCTAGAGGTAGTGACTATTTCAACCGTAAGATGGTCATAGAAGAACAGAATCTAGGAGCGACCATTGAAGGCGAGACTGGTGTTAAGGTGCGTATGGATAACAATGTATCCATGAAAGCAAGCACTATACATAGTAAAACGGGCCTTGTAGATGTGCAAGCAGGTCGAGTCTCTATTGCACATGGTACGGAGCGCCATGAAATAGTATCTGAGGTACATCAAAAAGATAGAGGGTTCTTGTCATCTACTACAAGGGATATCTATGACCATAGACGAACAGATACGGTAGTAGGCTCTACGATTTCCAGCGGTACGGTTAAGGTAGATGGTAAGCAAGACGTACTAGTTAAAGCCAGTCATATAGTGGGGGATACTGATGTTACGGTTACGAGTGCAGGCAATTTGACCATTACATCAGCACAGGAAGAATCTGGTGCCACTCATCGTGAGGAAGTACGTAAATCTGGTATCTTTGGTAATGGCGGTCTTAGCCTTACCATTGGTACACAAAGACAAGTAGATACCTATGATGTTAAGAGCAGTGTAGCCAAAGGCAGTGTGATTGGAAGTCGCTTTGGTTCTGTCACCTTAGGGGCTACAGGATCTACACAAGTAGAAGCTAGTGATGTAGCATCGAAAGGGGATATTCAGGTTCAAGGCTCTGGCGTAACAATCCGCAATGGGTATACCACATCCCATACAGGAGAAACACATAGATTTTCTAAAAGTGGGCTTACTCTCTCTTTGTCGAATCGCTTAGTAGATACTACAACCAATGCAGTAGGTACACTCACACGAGCAAATTCTGTAAAAGACGAACGATTGAAAGCCCTATTAGCCTACAAAACCTATGACGATGCTAAGACATCTATAGAAAAATCTAAACTGAAAGACCAAGCCAAGAGTTTACACCTCAATCTATCTTTAGGCACAGAACGAAGCGAAGCTTCTACGAATGTAGATAGTAAGATAGCAAAAGGATCGACCGTTGTATCCGATGGACATATTCGTATTGCTGCTAAGAAGGATGATATCCGCATAGAAGGAAGCGATGTACAAGGCAAGGACATTACCTTAGATTCTGCGAACAGTATCTATGTGAAGGGCAAAGAAACGACTTCTGAGATGACCCAGAGTATGAAACAGAAACAAGGATCTCTTGGTATTTCTTATGATGTATTACAACACCGATTCTCCGATATATCCGTCAATGCCAGTGGTAGTAAAGGAAATATAGCTGGTACAGATATAGTCCATGACCCTACGAAGATACGTGCAACGAATGCCCTTGCACTGACTACAAAACAGGATGTACATATCAAAGATGGTGTTCTTAAAGGGGAGGCTATCCAAGCAAATATTGGTGGTAATTTAGAGATTCACTCTGTACAGGATACACATGATTATACAGACCATACTACATCAGGTGGCATGAGTCTTAGCCTATCTAAAAAGGGAGCATTTAACTCGTTACAAGGTTCCTTGCAACGGACGGATATAGATAGCAAATACACCTCTGTGATTCACCAGTCTGGACTCTATGCAGGTAGTACAGGATTCAACATATCCGTAGGCAACACAACCACATTAGAAGGGGCTCTGTTAGCTAGTAAAACAGATACGAATACACTGAAAACAAAACAGTTAGTTATGAAGGATATGGAGAATAGGGCGAAGTATACCTATGGGTCTAAGGGAGTGTCGTACCTAGCGGATCCAACGATTGGAAAAAGCAGTAAGCAATATAACGAACTTGGATTGGTACCTACGATTATGCCTGGGGAACAAGGAATATCTAATAGCACAACCTATTCAGCAATCGCTAAAGGAGTGCTAGAAGTGGAGCAGCCTGAGGTAAATCTCAATACTATCCGTAGAAACACAGAAGATTCACTACATACATTATCTGCTATTTTTGATAAGCAAGGTATTGCAGAACGACAAGAAACAGCTAAACTATTCAGCAAGTATATGAATGAAGCGATTCATAGATTTGGTGAAATGAGAGATGCAAGAGGACAACGAATTTATGAAGATGGTTCACCTGAAAAGGTCGCATTGCATGCACTATCTGGTGCCATTACATCAGCTATTGTAAAAGGAAATCCTACAACTGGAGCCATATCTGGTGGACTCAATGAAGCGTTGATACAATCTATAAGCAAACTAGCAAAGGATCACCCAGCAAGGGCACAATTATTATCTGCTAGCCTTGGCTATACCGTAGATAAGCTATTAGGTGGCAGTGGATTAGAAGGTGCTAGCATTGCACAAGCTGGAACGAAGTGGAATAGTTATGGACCTCGTAGAAGATATAATGGAGAAGTCACAGTACAGTTGATAGGGGCATTACAAACCAAAGTAGCTAATAAGGAACCTATAGAGTTAAAGGATATTGAAAATGTAAAATTTAGTATACTAAATAATGGAGAAGAGGAAGAAGTCTCGATTAGAGATTTACCAGATCTATATATTGTGTGGGTGGCCGATAAAAATGGTCTTGGACAAGATTATCAAGTTAATAAAGTTAAAGGAAGACTAGACCCAATATATGGGGATTTTAAAATCCAGAAAGTTGGTGTAAAGGATAATAACGGTAAAAAGGCTATCATTTATACAGGGTATGATGCTATCTTAGCAAACGAATTAGGTTTACAGTCGACCGATGAAAAGGGAGTGCCTTTAGGTGATGCTATTCAGAGTAAACATGTTAGAGAGTTTTTAGGTGGTTTTAGAGAAGGCTTTGGCGATGCTTTAAAAAGTGATATAGAAGGGCAAAAAGAGTTTTTAGAAGAATTAATATTTAATCCACTTGGCGTGATACATGATATACAGAAATTAGTGGAAAATTTAAGTCAGGCTTCTAATATGCAACAGTATAGAGAACAATTATCGCAGATAACTAATGAAATGTATCGGACTGCATTTAGTAATGATAATAAGAGAATAGGAGTCTTGTTAGGTCAAGCTACGGAAATAGTAGCAAGTATTTTATTAAGTCCAGATAAGATAAAACTCTCTAAGGTTAAGTTTTTAAGTCAAGTATCTAAGATAATGGAATATACACCTCAACGCGTTAAGTTCGAAAAAGCATTTGAAACTGCCGTTGCTATGGGGAATATTGTTGATGAAGAAGAAACTCTAATCAAGATAAATAAGCTAAATGCTGTTGAAAATAAAGTAGAATCTATTGGAAAAGAAGCTAAAGTGATAGCTAAGGATACAAAGGCTAATAAAAAAGTAGAAATTAACGGAAAAGAATCTCCTAAAAAATCTATTCCTGAAACGGTAAGTCCTACTACAAACACAACAAGCTTAGCTGATAGTCCAGATATTTATCGGAATGGTGAGCAATATAAACCGGGTACGAAAACAAGAGAATTAAAAGAGAATATTGTATATGAGAGTAAAGGATATTATTACCAAACCGATGAATTAGGGCGTATAAAGGCTGCCCAAGGTAATTTGCGATTAGAAGATGGTGTACGAAATAACGGAGATCAATTAAAAGCAGGTTATGAAGACCGATTACCAAACGACCATGGTGGGCATCTGATAGCTAGAATCTTTGGTGGATCAGGAGAATTAGATAATCTAGTTGCTATGGATAAAATTGTGAATACTAGTAAATATAGAAAAGTAGAAAATCAATGGCAAAAAGCATTGAAAGAAGGAAAGGAAGTGCAAGTAACGATAGATATAGTATATGATGGAGCAAATAAAAGACCAATAAAGTTTAATGTAAATTATGTTATTGATAAAGAAAAAGCGACAGAAAGCTTTTTAAATGGAGGCGCATAATGTTTGCAGAAGAAAAAAAGTTGCTGATGGAAAAAAGTTTAATACAGGCAACCAGAGAACTAGGCGATACATGTATCCCTGGCAATTGGTCAAAGATATTAGTTTATGCTGAAGTAAGTTCAATATCATATACGAGCAGTTTTATAGTCGTATATGATGATGATTCTTTTATAGTTGAAAATGATTTATTTATAATTTCTAACTATACTAGAAAAAATATTTCAGATTTAGGGGTAAAATTAGGAGAAATAGCACATAGTGCTTATAGTAGTATAGCAAATGAAGAGAATGAAGAGGATTGTCTTTTGGAGTTTGTTGAGTTAGAACTGGATTCCAATGGAAATAGTCAAATATATTATCATGAACTTCCATTAGAGTATGAATATTTCACTACACCAAGAGTAATCTGGGAGTATAGAAAGATAGGACTTACAAGTCGTGTTTTTTGGTACTCTGAAGTATCTAGTTTAGTAAAACAACTAAATATCATTCCAGAAAAAATACTCAAGAATAGGCTTGATACTATTAATTTAGTTAACATTTTGAATAACATAATTAAGAAAAAAGAAATTTATTTGAGAGATTTTATTTCTAAGGACTGCAAAAACATGTATTTTCATTTGGATACAATTTGTAATAAGGAAAAATTAAATATCTATATTGAGTATGCGGATAATACATGGATTAAAGAACGAAATATACAATCAAAATTTGCTGGTATTAATGATTTTAGAGTGGCAGCTCTTTATTGGGACTGGTCTGATGAGTTTAATAGTATGCATACAATTTTAGGAAAAAAATATACATCATTAGATTGTATATTTAATATTTCCACAGGCGAACTCTCTTATGTATATGACAATGTCACAGAAGATAATTTTACTGATGAACTAGCTTTGCTAAATGCCTGGGAAAAGCGGTATTTTTCCCCAGATGGGAAACCTTTGCACACGCATGCAATAGCACCGTATGAGGGATGTATCACAGGGACTATGCACATAGATATGTCTCAGTTTATTCAAGAGGAGGAAGAAGAAGTGGCTAGTGTAGATCCAGCTATAGAATTTACAGGAGAAGATATTCACGATTTGATTCCACAATATCTTCAAAATAGTTACGATATTTTGTATTCTATCTTGCCAGGTACATATCATCGAGTATACCTATATGTAGAGAATGATGGAACGGTATGCCGTCAACTAGGATATATCATTGTCGACGGCGAATACCTTACTTTTGAAGAGATGGTAGATCGGAAGGTGGTTTCTAAGGCGACTTATGATGCTACGATGGAACAACTAGCACTATGGTCGAATCACATGCGAAATGCATTTATTGCATGCCATCTTGAGCCGTGGACGGTGTTCTCCTATATGCTAGATGAAGAGCGACATATTTCTACTAACTTTGGTTACGATGTATTAGCAGAGCAAACCTATGACAATGAACTCTTTGACCTATGGTCTTATGAAAAATTAGGAATTAAGAGTCCTAACTTGCCTGAAGACAAGATAGCAACTATTGTACCAGAAAATGAATATGCAAAATTTTAATAAGAAGGTGTATAGTATTGTACAGGGGAGAATATTTGATTGAACATATTTAGAAAGGTATTACCATGAGAAAAGTCATCTTAGCACTCGCACTTTTGTCTATGGGTGTTGTCAATTATAGTACCTATGCCAATACTATAGATGAGCAAGGTAAACTGTTAGACCAGATGGAACGTTCTATATCTCATGTGGAACAAAAGGAAGCACCGGCTTTCACAGTTCTTACAGAGGGAATAGTACATCAAAAGGTAAATCAACTATCGAATGATGAGCCAGAATTTTTAATTCATCATATTGAACTTTCACAGGTTCCACCAGAGTTTAGTTTTCTGCAAACGATGGTGGCTAAGAAAGAACATCAATCGTATGGGGTAGAAACCATTAATACCTTGTTGCAGGAACTTAATGCAGCTTTACTAGATAGAGGTTACGTTACCTCTAAGGTCTATATGGAGCCTCAAAATATAGGGAGTGGCACACTTCGCTTATCCTTACTGGTAGGAACCGTGGAAGACATACAATTTAAGGGTGTAAAAGGTAATTATACCAATGCATTAGCCTTTCATAAGGGGCATATCTTAAACATACGGAAGATAGAACAAACTGTAGATAATTTAAATACAGTACCCCATCAGAAGGCTAAGGTACAGTTACAACCTGGAAGTCAGTTAGGTACATCTATTGTCGTATTTCAGATAGAAAATAAGTCTAAAGTAGAAATCAACACTGGATTTGATAATTTTGGTAATGAAGGGACAGGGCACTTGCAAGGAAATATGTCCATCACAGTAGCTAGACCATTAGATCGTAGTGATACCTTGTACTATAGCTTAACTAAAACTAGACACTCGGATAGTGTTAATACAAGCACATCAAATTATGTATCATACCAACTACCTATTGGATATGATAGCATTACCCTTAGCCATTCTAATTCAGACTATCAACAAGGGGTTGCCTATGCCATTAAACCATTTATTTCTAGCGGTAACTTTACTAGTGATGAATTACGATGGAAACATGTATTGCACAGAAACAGTCAACAGATTACAGAATTAGTGCAAGGTCTTACACATAAGACAAGGCATTCTTTTATTAATAGTAGTGAAATTGATGTGCAACGGAGAAACACCACGTCTTGGTCCATAGGAATACATCAAAAGCGGTATAGCAAGAATGGAAGTTTAGATTGGTTGGTGCAATATGAAAGAGGTGTTCCTTGGTGGGCTAGTCCTGGACCTACCGATTATTTAGGAGAAGCTACCACACAATATCATATATATACGGGGAAAGTGAACTATCATCGTACAATGACTCTTTGGAATCGAAAAGCTACCTATACAATGGAAGCGAAAAGACAGTATACGAATAGTAAGCTGTACAGTAGTGAGTTCTTTACTATCGGTGGATGGTATACTGTGCGTGGCTTTACCGGAGATAGAAATCTAGCCGCAGAACGAGGGTTCTATGTACGGAACACCTTGGATGTATCACTGAATCAGAATCATACAGTGTATGTAGGTTTAGATTATGGTAAAGTGTACGGAAAATCTACGGAAGATATATTGGGTACAGAACTATGGGGCGGAGCCATTGGCATGAAAGGACACTATGGAAGTGCTAACTATAATATATTCTTGGCCACATCGTTACAAGTACCAAACGGTTTTACAGTGCCACATCGAGTCCTAGGAATACAGATGAGTGTAGCATTATAAATATCTGAGGTAAGCATTCCTTATAGAGATGGCAATATATAATAGGAAGATGTAGTTAGTTTAATTATTTGATGGCTCCTAAGTTTTGTTGAGGGGGTAGTAAATTGCCTTGCAAAAGGTGGGGATTATTACTATAATAAAGGGTAGATTGAAATGTTTCTTTCACAGGAGGTTACCATGAGCTATGTAAAACAGCAAGATCCAAAAGTTCAAGAAATGATTGAATTAGAGTTGGGTCGTCAACGCAACAAATTAGAAATGATTGCATCGGAAAACTTTGTGTCTCAAGCTGTGATGGAAGCACAAGGTAGCGTATTGACAAATAAATACGCAGAAGGATATCCACATAAACGTTATTACGGTGGATGTGAATATGTCGACATGGTAGAAGCATTGGCTATTGAAAGAGCGAAACAACTATTCGGCGCGGAACATGTGAATGTACAACCTCATTCTGGTTCTCAAGCAAACTTTGGCGTGTACTTTGCCTTATTAGAGCCAGGCGACACTATTATGGGAATGAATTTATCCCATGGTGGACATTTAACACATGGATCTCCAGTGAATGTATCTGGTAAGTATTTTAATATTATTCCATATGGCGTAGATGCAGAAACAGGTCGCATTGATTATGATGAAATGCGTAAAATCGCTCAAGAGCATAAACCTAAAATGATTATCGGTGGTGGCAGTGCATACTCCCGTCAAATTGATTTCAAAACTATGGCAGATATTGCCCATGAAGTAGGCGCTATTTTTATGGTAGATATGGCACATTTTGCTGGATTAGTGGCAGCAGGATTGCATCCAAACCCTGTGGAGTATGCTGATATTGTAACTACTACTACACATAAAACATTGCGTGGACCACGTGGTGGTATGATTATGTGTAAAGAAGAATATGCTAAAGCGATTGATAAATCTATCTTCCCTGGTATTCAAGGCGGCCCTTTGATGCATGTTATCGCTGCTAAAGCAGTAGCGTTTGGTGAAGCGTTACAACCAGAATTTAAGGAATATGCAAAACAAGTGATTGTGAATGCCCAAACATTAGCAAAAGCGTTACAACAAGAAGGGTTTACTATTGTGTCTGGTGGTACAGATACACATGTATTATTAGTAGATTTACGCACTGTTGGCTTAACTGGTAAAGTAGCAGAACATGTATTGGATGAAGTGGGTATTACTTGTAACAAAAATACGATTCCATTCGATCCTGAAAGTCCATTTGTTACTTCTGGTATCCGCTTGGGTACACCAGCATTAACAACTAGAGGTTTACATGCAGAAGATATGAAAGAAATTGCAAGCATTATTTCTTCAGTATTGAAACATCCCGAAGATACGGCTGTATTAGCAGAAGCTAAACAACGTGTAGCAGCGCTTTGTGAAACATATCCAATGTATGCGTAATTAATAAAAAGGAAGTAAATAAAATGAACGTAAATGTAATGACACATCCTTTGATTCAACATAAAGTAACGTTAATTCGCTCCGTAGATACTGGCACAAAAGATTTCCGCCAGTTATTGGAAGAGATCGCTTTGTTAATGGGCTATGAAATCACACGCGATTTACCATTAGAAGATGCAGAGGTACAGACTCCTTTGGTGAAAACAATTGGTAAACAAATTGCAGGTAAAAAATTGGGTATCGTACCTATCCTTCGTGCTGGTTTGGGTATGGTGAATGGTTTGTTAGAATTAATACCAATGGCAAAGGTAGGTCATGTAGGTATGTATCGTGACCCTGAAACATTGCAACCAGTGGAATACTATTGCAAATTACCATCTGATTTAGCTGAACGCCGCATTATCGTGACAGATCCAATGCTGGCAACAGGCGGTAGTGCAGCAGCAGCGATTTCTTTATTGAAAGAAAAAGGTGCAAAAGAAATCCAACTAATGTGTTTAGTAGCAGCCCCAGAAGGTGTAGAAGTTGTGAATAAAGCGCATCCTGACGTACGCATCTATGTAGCTGCATTAGATGAAAAATTAAATGACCATGGATATATTTTACCTGGTCTTGGTGATGCGGGTGATCGTATTTTCGGTACGAAATAAACGGTGTTGTCCGAAGAGTAATGCGCGTTTCTTTAGTAGTAACGCGCATTATTTTTATAAGAAGGGATATGTATGTCAAAAAAGAAAACAGTTTTTTTCTGTTCAGAATGTGGTAATGAGTCATCGAAATGGTTTGGACGTTGTACCGCTTGTGGTGCTTGGAATACTGCAGTGGAAGAAGAACTGCAACCGGAAGTTAAAACAAAACATGTAGCGTCTTATCGCCCGGTGCAAGATGAAGACAACAAGCCCAAGGCTCTGACAGAAATTGAAGTAGGAGCCATTGCTCGAATTACTTCTGGATATGGAGAAATTGACCGTGTTCTTGGCGGTGGTATTGTACCAGGTGCGTTGATTTTGCTTGGTGGGGATCCAGGTATTGGTAAGTCTACTTTACTGTTACAAGTGTCTGGTCGTATTGCAGAAGAGTCAGGTAAAGTTTTATATGCATCTGGAGAAGAATCAGATATGCAGTTAAAGTTGAGAGCTCATCGACTAGGTATCAATTCTTCTAATCTATTAGTGCAGGCAGAAACTAATTTAGATACCATATTGAATGAAGCCAAACGAAGTCAACCAATGCTACTTGTCATTGACTCCATCCAAACTATGTATGTAGGATCTGTAGAATCAGCACCGGGTAGTGTCAGTCAAGTTCGTGAATGTACGGCTAGACTGTTACGCTTTGCAAAAGACCAAGATATTCCAGTCATCATCATTGGACATGTTACCAAAGATGGTACCATCGCAGGGCCTCGTATGTTAGAACATATGGTGGATGTAGTATTGTATTTTGAAGGAGAACGGTCCTATCAATTCCGTATCTTACGGGGTATCAAAAATCGATTTGGGTCTACTTCTGAATCGGGTCTCTTTACCATGGAAGAGGAAGGCTTAGGTGAACTCCTCAATCCATCAGCTACTCTATTAGCTGAGCGGTCAGAAGAAGAAACGGGATCTGCTATCATGGCATACCTAGAAGGGGTACGCCCTATTCTAGTAGAAGTACAAAGTTTAGTGGTCTCTACAGCTTTTGGCATGCCAC
Organism: Veillonella sp. VA142; assembly: GCF_003992135.1. Lineage (GTDB taxonomy): Bacteria > Bacillota > Negativicutes > Veillonellales > Veillonellaceae > F0422. Next base: position 109,299 of record NZ_RQVN01000002.1, read on the forward strand.
GAAGAACAGCGATTGGTTATGATTTAAATAAGCTGATTTTGCTCCTAGCTGTATTAGAAAAACGCTGTGGCTTTACATTAGGTAATAAAGATGTGTATGTCACTATTATCGGGGGGTTAAAAGTCAATGAACCGGCATGTGATTTAGCCATGGCAGTGGCGATTATCTCTAATTTAAAAAACAAGCCAGTGCCTCCAGATATGGTAATCTTAGGTGAAGTAGGATTGACAGGTAATATTCGTAGTATTCCAAGAATAGAACAACGAATTGCAGAAGCTAAGAAATTAGGATTTAAACAATTTGTGATTCCTGCTGGTAATGTAAAACAGTTGAAAGGAATACAAGAAGGTATCTCTATACAAGGTGTTACCAGTATTCAAGAAGTAATGAAAAATATTTTCTAGCCCTATGTGTAGAGTCATTAGGATGTATGATTTATTAGAATCATACATCGGGAAAGCATGCGGTATAAAAAAGAGGAGGTGACCTTATGATCTATAAATTATTGCGATATGCCATTGCTATCTTATTTGGTAGTATGGGGTATGTCGGAGCAGATGCACTATCAACACTTATGGTATCTGTGTGGGATGAACAGATGCTGCAAATGGGAGTATTTGGAATCTCTGCTATGACGATATTGTACTATACACTAAGTATCCTATTAGCTGCCTTTATCGGTTATTTAGTATCTAAGTATATTTTACGTATAGGTCTAAGAGTAGCAAAACAAATTGAACGTATTTTAAGTCGGGTGCCTAGTCAACAACTAGTAGCTGGCACGATAGGATTATTATTTGGACTCATTATTGCTAATTTAATTGGGATGGCCTTTGAGCGTGTTCCAATTATTGGCTCATACTTGCCTATCGTGCTCAGTGCTGTATTAGGATATATTGGGATTCGTTTGGGGATGGATAAAGGACCTGACTTATACAAAACCATGGTATCGTATACTTTTAGAGGGGGACGTAACAAAGGTAGAACGATTAAAGAACCAAAAGAAAAAGAAACGCAACCTCAAACTTGTTCTGCTAAGGTCTTAGATACATCGGTTGTCATTGATGGTCGAATTTTAGATATTGTGAATACAGGATTTTTAGAAGGACCTTTCATAGTGCCTGTATTTGTGCTAGAAGAATTACAAAAATTGTCTGATTCTGCGGACACTTTGAAACGTAATCGAGGTAGACGAGGCTTAGACTTACTGCAGACAATGCGTGAAAAATTAACAGATTCTATGGAAATTATAGATGTTGACTATGAAGACTTGTCCGAAGTAGATTTGAAATTGATTCGCCTCAGTATGGATAAACATTGGAAGCTTATCACTAATGATTTTAATCTGAATAAAGTAGCTACCTTGCAAGGAGTTGAGGTGTTGAATCTAAATGATTTGGCAAATGCTATTAAGCCGAAAATGATGAGTGGTGAAACCTTACTAGTACGTATTATGAAAGCTGGTAAAGAACCACATCAAGGTGTTGCTTATTTAGATGATGGGACCATGATTGTTGTAGAAAATGGTGTAGACCATGTGGATCAAACGGTGAATGTTGTAGTTACTTCTGTATTACAAACCAGTGCGGGACGAATGATTTTTGCCCGTGTTGAGGAATCAAATTCCTAGAAAGGGAGTGCCATGATCAGTTGTATCTTATTAGCTGCAGGTGCAGGACGCCGAATGGGCTATACAGAGAATAAAGTATGTATGCCATTGGGACAGTACACAGTGTTACAATGGAATTTACATCATATGAAGCAATGGGAAGGCTTAGAAGAAGTCATTGTGGTTGTATCGGGAGACGATCAATTGTCTATTCAAGAACAAGTGGAAGCTATGCAGGTACCGTGGATGGTGCAATATGTGATTGGTGGAGCAGAACGGCAAGACTCTGTAGCAGCCGGACTTTCACAGTTAGCAAATGAAGCAGAAATCATACTTGTTCATGACGGAGCAAGACCATTGGCAAATAAGGAGTTAGCTCATCGAGTAGTTGAGGGAGCTAAAGCATATGGAGCTGCGGTGCCAGCTATTCCCGTGGTAAATACGATAAAACGAGTGAATGCAGAAGGATATGTAGAAGAAACATTACTACGTTCTGAATTATATGGAATGCAAACGCCTCAAGGGTTTCAAACAGCTGTGTTATTAGATGCCTATGTATATGCGGAAGAACACAGGTATAAAGGAACCGATGATGTATCCTTAGTTGAGTTTCAAGGAAAGCCAGTGCACATTGTGGAAGGGGATAGAAAAAATATTAAACTAACAGTCCCTGAAGATGTGGTGATTGCTAAGAAGTATTTAGGAGTGGAACCGATGATGCGAATTGGTTATGGTTATGATATCCACCGTTTCAAAGCGGGGCGACCTTGTGTATTAGGTGGTGTATCTATCGATAGCCCTATTGGCCCTGATGGGCATTCTGATGCGGATGTATTGATTCATGCCCTTATGGATGCTATGTTGGGGGCAGCCGGAATGCGAGATATTGGGTATTATTTTCCCCCAGAAGATGATGCTTTCAAAGGGATTTCTAGTAGGCTATTATTAGAAAAAGTGGTACAATTATTAAAGGACTCAAATTTTGGAATCTACAATGCAGATATCATGGTCATTGCGGAAGCTCCTAAATTGAAGCCTCATATTGAAGAGATGAAAAAAAATCTAAGTGCGGATTTAGGTATTCCACTTAGTAGAATTAGTATTAAAGCAACGACAAATGAAGGGTTAGGTGCCTTGGGAAGAACAGAAGGTATAGCCGCACAAGCTGTTGTTTCAATGTATGAAAGAGAGGAGTTATAACTCATGAAAGTTCGTTTTGCACCGAGTCCAACCGGTCCATTTCATATTGGTGGAGCTCGCTCCGCATTGTTTAACTTTTTGTTAGCGCGTAAAGAAGCTGGTACATTTTTATTGCGTGTAGAAGATACGGACCAAGTTCGTTCCACTCGTGAAAGTGAAGAAAATATTAAGGCAGCTCTTAAGTGGCTTGGTATGGATTGGGATGAAGGTGTTGATGTAGGGGGCGAAGCAGGCCCATATCGTCAAACAGAACGATTAGATATTTATGAACAAGTGACCAAACAATTATTAGAATCTGGTCATGCTTACGAATGTTATTGTTCCCAAGAAGAGTTAGAGGCTGTTCGTGAGGACCAATTACGTCGTGGTGAAACACCAAAGTACAATGGACATTGTCATCATTTAACGGAAGAACAAAAAGCTGCTTACAAAGCAGAAGGTCGTAAACCAACTATCCGTTTACGCGTTCCATTGCATGAAACAGTCGCTTTTGATGATATGGTACGTGGTCATGTATCCTTTGAATCCGATGGAATTGGAGACTTTGTCATTGTAAAATCTGATGGGATTCCAGTCTATAACTATGCTGTCGTAGTGGACGATCATACAATGGGAATTTCTCATGTGATTCGAGCGGAAGAACATTTATCGAATACACCACGTCAAATCGTAATTTATAATGCATTAGGTTGGGATGTGCCAACATTTGGGCATATCTCCTTAATCATGGGTAAAGATGGTAAAAAAATGAGTAAGCGCCATGGTGCAACATCTGTCGACCAATATCGTGAACTAGGATATTTACCAGAAGCTATTGTGAACTTTTTAGCACTCCTCGGTTGGGCTCCTGAAGGAGAAGAAGAGTTGTTCACTATGGAAGAGTTAACACACCAATTTTCTATGAATCGAGTAGCTAAAAATCCAGCTGTTTTTGATATCGACAAATTGAACTATATCAACTTTAACTATATGAAACAATTGACACCAGAAGCTTTGTATAACTTATGTTTACCTCATTTGGTGAAAGCTGGCTACGCTAGTGAAAGTCCATCTGCAGAAGAACAAGCATGGCTCACAATGCTTTGTACTTGCGTGAAAGACCACATTAGTTATGGTGCCCAAATTGTGGATGAAGTAGGAATGTTCTTCCAAGATGATATCGTAGAAGATACAGAACATTCTGAAGAAATTGCTGCAGTTAAAGCAGAAGAAACCTATCCAACAGTGATTGGGGCTTTCAAAGAAAAAATTGAAGCTATGGACGAGATTACCCCAGATGCTGTGAAAGCGGCTATTAAAGCGATTATGAAGGAAACTGGACTGAAAGGCAAATTTGTATTTATGCCGATTCGTATTGCTACGACAGGTCAAATGCATGGTCCAGATTTGAACTATATTATTACTTTATTTGGCAAAGAAAAGGTACTTCGCCGTTTAGGCTAAGTGCATACAAGGAGGCTATTTCTAATGAGAGAACTGACAGTTTTCAATACGATGACCCGCGAAAAATCACTGTTTCAACCTGTGAAAGAAGGGGAAGTTAGCATCTATGTATGCGGTGTAACGCCATATAATCATCCTCATATTGGTAATGCACGCCCTTTTGTGACTTGGGATACCATCCGTCGCTATTTGAGCCATGTGGGCTATAAAGTAACATACATTCAAAACTTTACAGATGTGGATGACAAAATCATCAATACATCTAATGGTGAAGGGGTAGCATGGAATGTAATTTCCGATCGCTATATTGATGCATACTATGATGTAATGGATGCCTTACATGTGCGTCGTGCTGATGTATATCCTCGCGTATCTACGCATATGGAAGAAATCATTGCCATGATTTCTACATTGATTGACAATGGATATGCCTATGCAGTAGACGGTGATGTGTACTATCGTGTAGAGAAATTTGAGCATTATGGTAAACTATCTGGTCGTACTTTAGACGATATGGAAGCTGGTGCTCGTGTAGATGTAGATGACCGTAAGGAAAACCCAATGGACTTTGCTTTGTGGAAAGCGGCAAAACCAGGCGAACCATTCTGGGAAAGCCCATGGGGACAAGGCCGTCCAGGCTGGCACATTGAATGTTCCGCCATGAGTCAAAAATATTTGGGCGAAGAGTTTGACTTCCACGGTGGAGGATCTGATTTAATCTTCCCTCATCATGAAAATGAAATTGCTCAATCCGAAGGATGCTCTGAACATCATCCAGCTGTACGTTATTGGGTGCACAATGGTTTCATTACGATCAACCAAGAAAAAATGAGTAAATCCTTGAACAATTTCTTCTTGGTGAAAGATATTCTAGAACAATATAGTGCAGATGCATTGCGTTTCTTCTTGTTGAGTACACATTATCGTAGTCCATTGGACTTCAGTGATGAACGCTTAGATGAAGCGACTAAGGCTATTGAACGATTCCAAACTGTGATTGACAACTTATTGTACTTAGAAAGTCGTCCAGAAGGATTGTGTGAACTGGAAGCAGCAGAGTTGTTGAAAAATGCTCGTAACTATAAAGAAGAGTTTGAAGCAGCTATGAGCGATGATTTCAATACAGCCTTAGCAACAGCACCAATTTATGGTTTGGCAAAAGAAATTAACATCTATTACCAATCTGTTCAAAGCTGTGATGGCACTGTATGCCATAGTACTATTGGTGAAGTTAAAGAGATCTTTAAAATGATGTTAGGTATTCTTGGTTTATTAGAAGAAGGCTGGAAAGGTCAAGAAACTAGTAACGAAGAATACAATCAATTAATGGAAGTCATCTTAAATATTCGTCAATGTGCACGTGAGCAAAAACAATGGGGCATTGCAGACTCCATTCGTGATGAATTGGCCAATATTGGAATTGTCATCGAAGATTCCCCACAAGGGGCACGGTGGAAAAAACGTGAACTTTAATCGATACAAACAGCTACGATCTATGGCGATTGATAAATTAAAATCTTCAGTGAAAGTAGAAGTAAATGGAGAGGGTCCTTTAGAGGACTCTCTTATGCTTGCTTATATTGGAGATGGTGTATATACCTTATTTATCAGAAATCGTGTAGTAGAAACAGGCATAACAAAAACACAAATACTTCATGATGTAGTGACGTCATTTATCAATGCAAAAGCACAGGCGAAAGTATTACAGGCATTAGAGCCAACTCTGACAGAGGAAGAGTTATTAGTGGCAAAACGGGCTCGCAATAGTAATGTACATGTACCCAAAAGTGCCAGTGTACAGGAATACCGCATGAGTACAGCCTTTGAGGCGCTGTTGGGGTATACCTATCGCAAGGGAGATGAAGAGAGGCTTACTACTCTCATGGAATTCGCTTTTGCTGAAACGTTGTCACGTATGTAGCATGAATATAAATACGCCATAGGCTTCCATCAATTATTTTGTATTGAAGTCTGTGGTGTTTTCTTAATCTTTGGAATAGGAGAGCACGGCATATTCCTTCAGAAACGGTATTTCATAATGTTTCTTCAGGAACACGCCGTGCTCTTCTAGGTCTTCGGCTAATTATCAGAAAGCCACAGACTTCTTATAGCAGATACAATATATCTTTATGGAAGTCTATGGTGTATTTCTCTAAACGTATATAGGGGACAACGTTTCAGCGGGTGGTGCTCATGTCTTATTTTGGGATTGTTCTCTTTTAATGGTATAATAAAGTAACAACTAGTAGTGGCTAGTTTTTATAGATTCTAATGATATGACATAGATGCTATGTAATGGTAATAGCTTAACTAATATAGGTAGTATTACTGTTGGGAAGGTTTGAGGTTTTCATGGATACGTTTATTGTAGGTCGTAATGCTGTGCGTGAAGCGCTGAAGTCGGATCGAGGGATTCATCGTATTTTGGTGGTGGAAGGGAAGCAAGGTGGTTCGCTTTCAGATATATTGGGTTTGGCAAAGTCTAAGGGTATTGAGGTTCGTCGTGTGAAGGAACGGGACTTACAGAAATATCCTAGTGATGTGCCGAATCAAGGTGTGGTAGCCTTGGTGAATGCTGTGAAGTTCCAAGAGTTACAAGATGTGTTGCTGGCATGTACGGAAGAGCATCCGTTGTTAATTTTAACGGATGGTGTGGAAGATCCTCATAATATGGGGGCCATCATTCGTACGGCAGAGTGTGTTGGTGCTACGGCTGTATTGATTCCCAAACGTCATAATGCGCCTATTAATGCGACGGTAAGTAAAACCTCTGCAGGGGCTGTAGAATCGATTCCTTTGGTGCAAATTGGTAATGTAGCACAGACCATTGAGCAATTAAAAAGTCAAGGATTCTGGGTGATGGGTGCTCATATGGATGGGACTGTGATGTATGATGTCAATATGACAGGTCCTATTGTATTGGTCATTGGTAATGAGGGAAAAGGTCTAAGTCGATTGACAAAGGAATTGTGTGATGTATTGGTAACGATTCCTATGTTTGGAACCATTAACTCATTAAATGCATCGGTAGCAGCAGCGGTCCTTTTATATGAAGCGAGACGTCAACGATAATAGGTATACTATGAAAAAAGATATTTTAATTGTAGATGGGTATAATGTTATTTTTGATTGGGCTGACTTGAAATCACTCAGTAAGGAGTCTTTAGAACATGCCCGATTAGAATTACGTCATAGATTACTCAATTATGGGACCTATAAGGGATATAAAATTATTCTTGTATTTGATGGTAAGCACGCACCTTTTACAGCAGATGAACAACGTATATCTGCAGATTTTATTGAAGTCTTTACAGGTACCCATGAGACGGCAGATGCTTATATTGAGCGTGAAGTCTTTAGTAAAAAGGGTCAATATAAAACAATCTATGTAGTAACAAGTGATGGGGAAGAACAAAACCAAATTTTAGGATTTGGAGGATTACGCATATCAGCACGTGAATTACGTCATCAAATAGACTTAGCTAAACAAGAAGAACGAAAACGATATACAGGTTATCATCAACGTGATGCTATGACATTACAACGTAATGAATTAGGTGCACATATTGATGGGGATGTGGCTGAAAAATTAGAACGTATGAGACGAGGAGATTTATGAGAGTAGCTCCTTTTGTTATGGTATCCATGATATCCATTATATGGCAATACTAAAAGAAGTAGATATATGTATAATAGTATCTATGGTGAATCCAAAATATAAGAGGTAACATATAAAAAAGAGGGTTAACTAAGAGAAATAGTATTTCTCCTTGTTAACCCTCTTTTAGAGTTCATTATAGAGCATTTACTTTAGCTGCTAAGTTGGATTTTTTGCGAGCTGCAGTATTTTTATGAAGAACGCCTTTGGAGGCTGCTTTATCAATTACGCTTGTAGCATGAACTAGTGCTTTTTTAGCTTCTTCTACAGCGCCTGCTTGAGCAGCTTCTACAGTCTTACGAGTAGCTGTACGAATTTGAGATTTTACAGCAGAGTTTTTCGCACGACGTTCAGCATCCGTTTTTACGCTTCTAATACTGGATTTAATATTTGGCAATTGAGTCACCTCCTTGTGATTTACTGTATTATTACTAAAGTAGTATATCATAGGGCGTACAGTTTTGCAACTATTTTTATATATACTCTGAGGAATATCGGCTTGTACAGCAAGGGTTTATACAGGAATGACCTCTATTTTCATCACTCATAAGAGCTAGAAATATGGTATAATTAAAAGTACATAAATCAGTCAATAGGAGAGTAGTATATGAAAAAATTAATGGTTATAGATGGTAGTAGTTTATTATATCGGGCGTTCTTTGCATTACCACCATTACAAAATGCATTAGGGGTTCCTACGAATGCAGTATATGGGTTTTTAACTATGTTAACAAAGCTTTATGAAGAAATCAATCCTGATTATATTGCAGTAGCATTTGATAAAGGAAAGCAGACGTTCCGTATGGATATTTACGAAGACTATAAAGGAACTCGTCAAAGTGCACCAGATGAATTGCGCCCACAATTTAGCTTGATCCGTGAAGTGTTAGAATCTTTAGGTATCATTGTCATTGAAGAAGAAGGATTTGAAGGCGATGATATTATTGGCTCGTTGAGCAAAAGATGGGGCTCGTCAGACCTTGCTGTTCATATCATTACTGGTGATAGAGACAACCTACAACTAGTCGATGAGTATACCAGTGTGTTTTTAACGAAAAAGGGCATCACGGATATGCTTCATGTGACTATGGCTAATATGGAAGAACTGTATGGGTATGGTCCTCAAATGGTCATTGAAATGAAGTCTCTCATGGGAGATTCTTCTGATAATATTCCAGGTGTGCCTGGTGTTGGTGAAAAAACAGCCCTTAAACTATTGAATCAATATGGTACTCTCGAAGGTGTATATGAGCATATTGAGGAACAAAAGGGAAAACTGAAAGAACGATTAGTAGACAATAAAGAGTTAGCGTTCATTTCACATCAACTAGCTACCATCAAAATAGATATGGATATGCCTTATGAACTAGAGCAATTTGTTCCTATTGTACATCGTGGCGAAGTGACACCTTTATTTGAAAAGTTAGGCTTTCACGCAGTAACACCAAGATTACTAAAGGCTATGGGTGTGGCAGAAGAAGGGACTCTATTCGATCAATTCTTAGCTCCACCAGCAGAAGAAATTGAATTAACTCATGTCACAGAGGTACCACGAGAATTTTATGAAGATAAAATCATCAGTGTAATTCTAAAAGAGGCTGGAACACATCCATTCAGAACCATAGAAGCTTTATACTTATATAATGGGGATACCCAATTAGTTGTGAATGGATTCGTGGATGTAGCACATGTGGAAACAGTCTTTGAAGGGGCTAAGGAAGTTGTTACAGATAACGCAAAATTGTTATTTGAAGTCCTAGGGACTGAAACAACAGGTCGTATTTCTATTTTAAAAAAAGAAATAGTTCATATTAAAGATATAACTTTAATGGCCTACTTATTAGATCCTACACGGGCGAACTATGGTATGACCTATTTATGTGAACGTTTTGGACAGCCTTCTATTCCTGCCATGGAAAATGAAACAGAGTGGGCTCTACAAGCACAAGCTTTATACGACATGCACGAGAAGGCTACGGAAGAGATGAAAACAGCTGGTGTGTGGGACCTATATAGAGATATTGAACTGCCATTGCTACGTACACTCTGCGTATTAGAAAAAAATGGTATTTATATGGATGTAGATCAGTTACACAGCACGTTGGAGCGCTTCAAAGCAGAGGTTAGTGAACTACAAGAAAAGATATTTACGTTAGCTGGAGAAACTTTCAATATTAATTCACCTAAACAATTGGGTATCATTCTTTTTGAAAAGCTACAATTACCAGTCATTAAGAAAACAAAAACAGGCTATTCCACTGATGCGGAAGTCCTAGATATGCTTAGAAATGACCATGAAATTGTAGAACAAATTTTAGCCTATCGTTCTGTTGTGAAATTAGTATCTACCTACTTAGAAGGATTTGAAGGACTTGTGAATCCTCATACTAATCGAATTCATACTTCTTTTAATCAAATGGTAACAGCCACTGGCCGTTTAAGTAGTTCCGATCCGAATTTACAAAATATTCCTGTACGCAGTGAAAAAGGACGTGAAATTCGAGCCTTATTTAAGCCAAATGATGGATATGATATGTTCGTCAGCGCCGATTATTCTCAAATTGAATTGCGTATTTTAGCTCATTTGTCGGAAGATCCAGCCTTGATTCAAGCGTTTCAAAATGGAGAAGATATTCACCGTTTTACAGCAGCGGAAGTCTTAGGTAAGTCTTTAGATGAGGTAACTCCTTTAGAACGTTCTCATGCAAAAGCTATCAATTTTGGCATTATCTATGGCATTAGTGACTTTGGTTTGTCTCGCGACTTAGGCATTACGAGAGCAGAAGCAAAAGAATATATTGAGCTATATTTCAGTCGTTATCCAAAGATTAAAGGGTATATGGATCATATGGTGCAAGAAGCACATGAAACAGGCTCTGTACGCACTATGTTTGGTCGTGTTCGCCCATTACCTGATATTAATAGTCGTAACTTTAACCGTAGATCCTTTGCGGAACGTACAGCGATGAATACGCCAATTCAAGGGACGGCGGCAGACATTATTAAGTTAGCCATGAACCAAGTAGAACAAGCGCTAGAAGAGCAAGGCTTGCAATCCCGTATTTTATTACAGGTACATGATGAACTCGTGTTAGAAGCGATAGAATCGGAACGAGCACAAGTAGAAACTCTGTTGCGAAATTGTATGGAACAAGTAGTGATATTACGTGTGCCATTGCAGGTAGATGTGCACAGTGCAAACAACTGGGCAGATGTAAAATAGTAGAATTTTATAATTTCGGTGCTATCGTTTGTGTATAAAATAGTTAAGCATGAGTAGAATCAAATGTGGGGTGTAAATATGTATAAAATCGGACTCACAGGAGGCATTGCGTCTGGAAAAAGTACAGTGTTACGATGGTTACAAAAAAAAGGTGTCCCCTATATTGATGCCGATGTAGTGGCTAGAGAAGTAGTTGAGCCAGGAACGCCAGGTTTGCAAGAATTGGTACAGGCTTTTGGACCTAATACAGTCCTAGAAGACGGTACGTTACATCGTACCTATATTGGTAGCCTTGTGTTTTCTGATCCCAAAGCCTTGGAGACTATCAATTCTATATTGCAACCTCATATTAGACGGCGCATACAAGAATTGACAGAAGAATGGGATACAAGAGGAAAACAGGCAGTTATCTATGATATACCATTGATGTTTGAAACAGATTGGCATACGCAGATGGATGAGATTTGGCTTGTCTATGTAAACCCTGTGACACAACTAGAACGTTTGATGAAACGAAACTCTTATTCTGAACAAGAGGCACTCGATCGTATCCATAGTCAAATGAGTTTAGATGACAAACGTTCCTTGAGTACAGTGGTTATAGATAATTCTGGGTCTATGAAACAATTAGAAAAGCAATTACGTAAATTATGGAAAACAGCGAAAATTCACTTTCAGAAGGAGGAAGTATGAGGGTATCCACAGCATTTGCTTGGCTAATCGTTGTCCTAACGGCTTACTATGTGCAATATGGACAACCCTATTTAGCCAGACAGTATGCGTATCCGTTAGCATATGAAAGCGCAATAATGAAACATGCATCTACCTACCATGTACGACCATCTATGGTTACTGCTGTGATTTATACGGAAAGTAAGTTTGATACGAATGCAAAATCTTTGCCTGGTGCCATAGGATTAATGCAGTTGATGCCTGAGACAGCGCACTGGATTGGCGAACAATTAAATCAGTCTAACCTGTCCGACCAGGACATTAAAGAACCAAACACGAACATACAGTTGGGGACTTGGTATTTATCATATTTATTAGAAGAGTTCAAAGGTAATGAAATCTTAGCTTTAGCAGCCTACAATGCGGGACGTGGTCATGTGGAGGAATGGATGCAGACCTATGGTTGGGATGATACTTTTGATGATGTAGACAAAATTCCATTTCCAGAGACGAAAGATTACGTGAAACGCGTGATGGCGTATGAATCACAGTATCAATCATTATATAGTCAATTACGATAAGGAAAGAATCCATGGATGCAATTATAAAAGAATGTGAAACCCTCGACTTATCTTGGTTAGACCCCACTATTGGAAACTTTCACTTAGTGGTGGAACAAAAAGCTATATCATCTACTGTATATAGTCTCTTTTATTATTTAAATGATAGAAATTGGCGTTGGTCAGTTCTCTATGACACAGAAGTAGGAGATTATATGGTACGCATTACAGTGCCTTTAGTAGAGTTTGTAGATATTGCTTTTATACGTGAGTCTTTAACCCCGTTTATAGAGAATTTAAAAGCCAACTATAAAGCATCTATGATGACACGATTTATGGCTCCCCAAGAGGGGTTTTGCTATGAATACAAGCAGAAGGGCATACCTCAGTGGAATTATGCAGGGGTATTACCAGAAACAATTGAAGGATATCATTTAGATGTGACTCCTCATACAGCATTAGACATGATTAATGGATCTTATATTATTGGCACTTATGTCAAAGATAGTGAGGAAACAGGGGTAGTCTTATTTTATAATACATTCCGTGACGAATTCTTTGGTGAAACTAGACAACAGGGTTATCCAGGAATTACACATGACTTGGATGCAATTACTTTAGATAAATTTGAGCAAGCTTTGACGAATCATTTACAAGAAGTATTACTTAGTTTATAACCTACCTATGCTATTTACTAAGTTACATGGTACGTTTTTAGGTAGTATGTAATAGTGATACTTTTGTATAGCGAATAGAAATAGAGGAAGCATTTTGGAACAGATCCGAATAGAAAAACTTGGGAAATCCTTTGGGATACGAGAAATTTTCTCTAACGTATCCTTTACCATACGACAAGGTGAACGTCTCGCTTTAGTAGGTCCTAATGGGGCAGGTAAATCGACGTTAATGAAGTGCATACTAGGTATAGAAGAACATGATGCAGGGGTCATTGTGAAAGACAGTAGTATCACTATTGGCTATTTACAGCAAGATATCAATTTAGGTGATGCCAGCTTAGAAGAAGAAATTCAAACGGCTTGGGCTGATGTACAGCACCTTGAATCTCAGTTACAAGCATTAACGACAGAATTAGAAACTCGAGATGCCACAGAACAGGGTATGCGTCGTTTATCCTATTTACAAGAACGATTAGAATGGCTTGGTGGATATGATTATGAAAAACAAAGCCAACGTATTGCTTATGGCTTAGGATTTAGTGACGAAGATCTAAAGAAAAAAGCCAGTGAATTTTCTGGGGGACAAAAAACTCGTATTAACTTGGCGAAAGCCTTGGTACGTCGCCCAGACTTTTTATTTCTTGACGAACCTACTAACCATTTAGATATGCCAATGTTAGAGTGGTTAGAAGGATACTTAAAATCCTATAAAGGTGGCATTGTCATTATCAGCCATGATCGGTATTTCTTAAATCAAGTGGCTACAGAAGTGGTGGAATTGGCTCATCATAAAGTACATACCTATAAAGGTAATTATAGCCAGTTCTTAAAGCAACGAGAACAACAACGAGTAGCGTATCAACGTGCGTATGAAAAGCAACAAGAACACATTCGTAAAACAAAAGAATATATTGACAAATATCGAGCAGGTATAAAATCTAAAATGGCTCGTGGTCGTCAATCACAGTTAGATAGATTAGAGCGATTAGAGGCACCTGACCAAGATAGAGAGTTTACCTTTACATTTCCTAAGCCAGAAATGAGTGCAGACCGAGTATTGATGGTGGAAGATGTATCTATTGGTTATGATGCAGAACATCCAGTGGCTACACATATTACAACGACCTTGCGTCGTGGAGATATAGTAGGTTTAATCGGAGCCAATGGAGCTGGAAAATCGACTCTTGTAAAAACAATTATGGGAGAAGTCAATACACTGGATGGAACGATTACCACTGGAAATCGAGTGCAGACAGGCTATTTTTCGCAAGAACATGAAGAGTTACATCCTACTTGGTCTGTGTTACAAGAGATTATGGCTCCTTATGATATGTCAGAAGAAGCTGCTCGCAGTGTATTAGGAGCCTTTCAATTTAGAGGGGATGATGTGTTCAAGTTAGTAGGAGATTTATCAGGTGGAGAACGGGCAAGGGTAGCCTTATTACAGTTATTTTTAGAAGGTCGTAACTTCTTAATCCTCGACGAACCGACAAATCATTTAGACATCCCTACACGAGAAACAGTGGAGCAAGCCTTACAACAATTTGAAGGAACTTTGTTAATCATCTCCCATGACCGGTATTTGTTAGATGCAGTGGCAAAACGCATTGTGGTCTTAGATAATGGTGGCATTGAAGAGTTCCATGGCAATTATTCGTATTACAAAGAAAAAATGTTGGAACGATCCGTCTTAGCAGCACAACGATTAGAAGCGGAGCAGATGAAGTGCAACAATATGTCTAGTCATACAGCAGGAAAGACCGACAATGCTAGAAATACAGCAGTGAGTACTGATTCTAATGCTGAGATACATAAAGGTACATCAGGGACTGCTATGACAGAGAAACAAAATACAAGTTTTTCAGAAACAGCGACAACTCCTAAAAAGAAAACGAATTCTTTTATGGTAGAAAAGGAATTAGCCAAAGTAGAATCAGATATTGCACGGTATGAGGCGACAGTTAAAATGTATACGGTACAGCTACAGGATCCATCTATACAAGGAGATATATCAGAATATGAACGATTATCTCAGGATTTGGCCAATACTACATCACAGTTAGAGGCCCTCTACGAGCGGTGGGAACACCTTAGTGAAGAGGCTTAGGAGGTTTCTATGAAAGGTCGTTTTGCCCCCAGCCCTACAGGCCATATGCATGTAGGGAATTTGTGGGTAGCATTTTTGTCCTATTGGTCTGCACGACGCCAAGGTGGTGAGTATATTGTCCGCATCGAAGATGTGGATACGCAACGTTCTAAACCAATCTATGCAGATCATATATTAGAAGATTTATCTTGGTTAGGTTTTAGTTGGGATGAAGCACCTACGTATCAATCCCAACGTTTAGATATATATGAAAGATATCTACAAGAATTACGTACCCAAGAACGGTTATATCCATGTTATTGTAATCGAGCTCGCTTACAGGAAATCAGTAGTGCTCCTCATCAAGGTGAAGCCCATCATGTATACGATGGATATTGTTTAACCCATGAGCCGACTATAGGTGAAAGACCTCCTTCTTGGCGATTTCATATGGAGGATATAAGAGGATCCTTTCAGGATATATATCGAGGTACGGTAGATTATGAAATCCAATCTTGTAATGGTGATATCGTGTTAAAGCGATGGGATGGAATGATTGCCTATCATCTGGCAGTGGTCATTGATGATTATGAAATGGGGGCCACAGAAGTGATTCGAGGCAATGATTTATTACCTGTAACGGGTCATCAAATTGCGTTAGGTCAGACATTTGGATTTCCCAAATTACAATATGGTCATGTGCCTATGTTAGTGGATACAGAAGGGTATCGCTTATCTAAACGGCAACAAAGTATAACCATGCGTGATTTACAGAATCAAGGGGCTACACCAGAGAGTCTATGGGCTTGGTTCGCCATCGAAACAGGGTTACTTACAATAAAAGACTTACCGATTTGTGGGAAGGTTACACTTTCAGAGTTACTCACTATTGATATTTCAAAAATTCTCTTAGAACAAGATACAATTAAATTGACAAACTTCGATGTTATGGTATGATAGTAAAGTATGAGGTGATACGTATGTCAATGGAAACAGCGATCCAAGAAAAAACGTGGGCCGTATTAGGTGCCACAACAAGAACCGATAAGTTCGGATATAAGATTTTCAAACATCTTTTGAATAAAGGATATACAGTGTATCCAGTAAATCCTAATATTACATCTATCGATGGTGTACAATGCTATCCAAGCTTGCATGAGTTGCCAGTAGTACCTACTGTGGTCGACTTTGTGGTACCAGAAAAAGTTGGATTAGAAGCTCTAGATGCTTGTAAAGAGTTAGGGATTAAGACCGTTTGGCTACAACCAGGTGCGGATAAACCGGCAGTAGTGAAAAAGGCAACTGAATTAGGTCTTGAAGTAATTCAAGATTGTGTATTGATTCAAATTTAATAGGAGGCTTACATGAGCGCAATTATTGATGTAACAACAGCAAATTTTAAAGAAGTAGTAGCAGGAAATGATAAAGTAACTGTCGTAGATTTCTGGGCACCATGGTGTGGATACTGTATTCGCATGATGCCAGTATATGATGAATTGGCAGCTGCGTTAGGCGACAAAGTGACATTAACAAAAGTAAACACTGACGAACAACCTGAATTGGCACAGTTCTTCAAAATTGAAATCCTTCCTACATTTGCTATTTTCAAAAATGGTGAAATCGTAGATCGTAAAATCGGGTTCATTCCATTAGAAGAGTTAAAAGCAGCTGTAGAAGCTCATTTATAATACTCAAAAAGGACTGATATCTTTGAGATATCAGTCCTTTTCTTATGTATATCGTTTATCTAATAAACTTTCTAGTTTTTTCTCTTTTCTAGCGTCTAAAATCTTACCAGCTAAAATAGAAGGAATGGCTACACCGACACCAATGGAGATGATAATGAGGATAGCCGTAACACCACTTTGAATCGCTTCTACGAGGGAAGTGGAAGTAAGAGCGTTGATGTGTAACATGGCGTATAAAAATCTATAAATGAATACACCAGGTACGAGAGGTATTGCTGAAGGTATAGCTAGGACAAGAGAAGATGTTTTAGCATATCGAGCGGATTTCAAACAGAATAAACTCACCATAGCAGCAGCAATAAAAGTAGCACCAAACACTGAAAATCCTAAGTATAATATGAGTGTATTTTTTACTAAAATAGCGATGAGGCCACCAATACCTATGAGTGGAAGTAAGTGCTTTGGAGTATAAAACATCACAGCATAGCCCGCAGCGCCTACAACAGCAGCGCCTAATAAAACTGGTGAAATACTGTCAGGTACAATACTTAAATGGGTGAAATCATAGGAATGATTAAAGTATTGAGCCATACTAATGCCTACGGTCATACTTCCTACGATGAGTAGGGTATGTACCGCTCTAGAAATACCTGCTAAAATATGATTATTTAACAGGTCGTCTACTGTATTGATAAGCGGGATGCCGGGAACCATGAACAATGTACAAGCAATCATGGTGTATATCACATCGGCAGTGTCAAAAATGCATCCAGATAGAAAGGCTAACCCAGAAGATACTGCGGCAGCACAGGCAATACCGATGTATCCATTAATCTGAAATCTTTTTAAGATAAGTTGTACAATAAAGCCTAGTAAGGCGCAAACAGTAGTTATCCAAGCAGAAATAATAGTACCACCAAATAAAATCGGAAAGGCACCGCATGCAAATCCCGCAAAAATGGCAGATGTGGCATCCGAATAGGGAGGATCTTTTTTAGCAATCTCTTCCAGTTCTTGGGAAAACTCATCAAGAGTATATTCATTACGTAATGCAGTCCAAGTTAAGATACTAGTGGCGGAAATAATATCCATATTAGCTCCTAAATATTGGACTTTTCTAAAGGATGTAAAGCAATCTTCAGGACTATGAATATTAATTAAAATATTAGAGTAGGCAATATGGATATGAAGATGATCTGCTGGAATTCCCATATATGCAGCCGCGCGACGCATATCTCGAACAATTTGATTCGCATTGGCTCCATTTTCAGATAATAAACAGCCCATACGAAGTAGAATCTTTACCTTTTTTCTGATTTCCACAAAGGGATTTTCTAAAATTTGTAAATCTTGATCTGTATACTGTGACATATTAATGCGATTTCCGTAAATATTTCGTATCTAATTCTACATCGACTTCCACTGTATCTGTGTCTGGCTCAGCATCCACAAATTCAATAGATTCTAAATGTTGTACTACTTGAGCGCGAATAAATCCTAAGTAGACTTCGTATAGATCTTTCTTTTCTGCCAATTCTTCTTCCGTTAAAGTTTGACCAGATTTCTTTTTCGCTGCCAATGCATTAATGCGTGTTAAGGCTTGTTCCATAGTCATATCTTTTTTTTCTTGTTCTGTCATAGATAATCTCCTTATTTGTTAGCGCATACCCTTTGTGGTATGATACACTATATATTAGTGTTAGATGAAAGTATCTAACCTATAATATTGATTGTAGATTTATATTATAACACGATTTATATAATTTTTTCATCTTAGAGGAGAAGGCTCCGATGCGAATCACAAAAGCCATCAAGGCAGAGCAAATACGAATCTTGGGAGAAGTCTACCACGATGCAAAACCAGCACTAGAGTTTACTACACCGTTTGAATTACTAGTAGCGGTAGCATTATCTGCACAATGTACTGACGAACGAGTCAACATTGTAACAAAACGACTCTTTCCAAAATATAGTGACCCTAAAGATATGTATGAATTAGGCATACCTGGATTAGAGGCGCTCATTAAAGATTGCGGATTATACCGTTCAAAAGCAAAACATATTCATGAAACATGCAAAATTTTAGTGGAACAATACAATAGTGAAGTGCCCCGAGATTTTGATACTTTGGTGACATTGCCAGGGGTTGGTCGTAAAACAGCCAATGTATTAGTGTCCATTCTATTTGATACACCAGCCATTGCGGTAGACACGCATGTGTTCCGTGTATCCAATCGCTTAGGTATTGCCAAGGGTAAAACACCTGACGAAGTAGAAAAGAAACTAAAAAAAGCGATTCCTATGGAACACTGGAGTGCCGCACATCATTGGATGATCTGGCATGGTCGAAAAATTTGCAAAGCACGAAAACCATTATGTGACGAATGTCCTTTATATGATGTATGCCAATCGGCAGGGAAGGTATAGTATGACAGAACAAATGAGACGTCTCATTGAGACTTTTACAAAGGTGGGAGTAACAGGCCCAGCCATTGTACAGGAAATAGCAAGATTCCGTGTATTAGACCAAATCATCACCCAAAGCGGTGAAGTTCGTGAATGGGGGATTACGCCGAAAGAATTATTTGAGCTTGCTAAAACATCAACAATAGATATGTTTGGTCCTTTACCATATGATGAAGCAGGCTTTAAAGAAATTTACGGCATTTCCTTTAGCGTAGAATTAATGGATTTCATCGGTGCTACGGGCTATTATGAAGGAGTCTCTGCAGGGCGCCAGTGGTCTGTACCTATGCAAGAAGTCATCGACTTCCATAAGAATACAGAAGGTATCATACTCTTTGCTTATTTCGAAGAATATGCAGCCATTGCAGAAGAAATAATGCAAACTCTTCCAACAGATCGTTTGCTGTTCTATACAGCCTCTGAAAGCTGTTACAATTTATTCCGTAGCCTATATCCATTGGCTCCAGTGATCAATGAATGGCCAGAGGATGTCATCTTTGACCACATTGTAGCCGCTACATCTGGTATGTTCACAGCACCAGTAACGACAATGGAACAAATGGCGGCTCGTGTGAATAATGTGAGCGAGAAAGGTACTGTACGTTACTTTATTCCAGTCTCTGCCGTACAAGATCAATTGAATATGAATCGGGTAGCCTTACAGTTCATGATTTTACAAAACCATTTAGAAGTTGTTCGTGAATGGGCTCCATTGCAAACCTATGAATTCCGCTATGGCTTAGGACCTGTGAAAAAAGTAGATTTGTCCATTTGTGAAATTGTTGAAGATGGGTATAAGCAAACCAACTTCATTTCATTGCCTCACGAAATTTTGGCGTCAATGGAAACCTTTGGCTTGGCTCACTATGGACTTTCATTATATGGTGTGCAAGCAAGCATGAATCCAAAACACCCAACCATGGGTGAAGATGGATATATGCATGGAGATTATCGCATTCCAACATACATGCAACGCATGTTTGAAGCTTTGGAAGGATATTATTTACAAGTATCTATGAAAGGCATCGATGTATCTGTGACATTGGAACACAAAGAGGGTATCCCATTGGGTGCTTCCCCAGAAGAACCAACAGTGCAAAAAGCTATGGAACCATCTGTTTTACAAGATGATACAGTAGCATATCGTTGGTATTTTAACCATCCAAGTGCACCATTCTTATGGTATACGTATTTCAATAGTGAAGAAGGAAAACAAGTAGTACGCACCCTTGCATCTATGGTAACGACAACACCAGCCTTATTACAATTAATGGGTAGTTGCCGTCGTCAAGTGGTGAAAGAAGAGGCATTAACTACATTTACCACATCTTTCAAAACTTCATTAGAACAGTATGAAACAGAAAAAGCGCAAGCTGAAACGAACTGGGCCAATGCATTAGCTAAACTAGCGACTGAGATTGTACCAGTACCAACCGAAGTGAAACCAGAAGTAGGGGAGGAGTAATTATGGCAGTTGTGAACTATTCAATTTATAAAGTACTAGGTACACTTTCAGAAAATAAAGATGGCATGAAAAAACAATTAACATGCACAAGCTGGGGACGTTATAATCCTAAGTTCGATATTCGCGCTTGGGATGAAGATTACTCACAAATGACAAAAGGTGTCACCTTGACATTAGAAGAAATTTTAGAATTAAAAGAAATCTTAAACTCTGTAGATTTAGAAGAAGCTTTAGAAGAAGCAAAACAAGAACGAGCAGAGGCTAAACAATTAGAAGCAGAAAAATCTGAATAACTCATAGTCCCTAGTATTGCATAGAGTGTAGCATTCGTGATATAATCTATAAGAAAAGTTTAGACGTTGAAAAGAGGTGTATATACATGAAAGAAGGAATTCATCCTAATTATGCGGAAGCAACTGTAACTTGCGGTTGTGGAAACACATTCAAAACTGGTTCTGTTAAAGGTGATCTTCGCGTGGACGTTTGCTCCAACTGCCATCCATTCTTCACAGGCCAACAACGTGCGGCTAAAGCTCGCGGTCGTATCGAACAATTTAACAAACGTTACGGCAAATAATTACGTAAATAACCTATACAAATTAATTGGCAGAGCTAAGGCTCTGCCTATATTTGTTTTACAGGAGACCCTATGACTCAACAACGAGTAAAAAAATATGTAGGTGGACAAGCCGTCATTGAAGGGGTTATGATGCGTGGTCCTAAGATTATGGCCACAGCTTGTCGAAAACCAGATGGAACCATCACGGTTAAAGAAGAACCTACGAAATCTATCCAAGACAAGTATCCCGTATTAAAGTTGCCATTTCTGCGTGGAGTAGTAGCTTTATTTGAATCCTTAGTGATTGGTATGAAAGCCTTATCCTTTTCGGCGCAGGCCTCTGGAGAAGAAGAGGAAGAGGTATCTAATAAAGAAATTGCCATCACTATGGTTGTATCTGTACTCATTGCAGCAGCAGTATTTATTGCCTTACCGACATGGCTGGCTAAATTTATGCCAGGTGCAGGCACAGATCATATGATATTGAATTTATATGAAGGAATGATTCGTTTAATCCTTTTTTTATTATATATTTTTGCTATCGGACTCACTCCAGATATTAAGCGTGTCTTTCAGTACCATGGGGCAGAGCATAAGACGATACACACCTATGAAAATGATATGGAATTAACCGTGGAAAATGTGCGAAATCATTCTAGATTACATGCACGCTGCGGTACTAATTTCTTGTTATTCGTCATGGTAGTGAGTATTATTGTATTCGCATTTCTAGGTTGGCCTAACTTAGTGGAACGTATAATATCTAGATTAGCCTTGATGCCAGTGGTGGCTGGAATTTCCTATGAATTGATTCGCCTAGCTGGACGGACACAGCATCCACTCATGAAAGCCATCATTGCTCCTGGTTTGGCCCTACAATATATGACTACGAGAGAACCAGAGGATGACCAAATTGAAGTGGCTATTCGTGCCTTACAATGTGTGCGACCTAGTGAAGAAGATGCTTACGAAGAAGATTAGAAAGGAGTCACCGTGTTAGTCGATAAACTGCAAGTGATTGAAGATAAATTTTTAGACTTGGAACAGCGCATTTCTGACCCAGATGTGATTGCTCGCCAAGAGGAATGGCGTAAACTGACTCGCCAACATGCGTCATTAACGGATACTGTGAACACATTCCGTCAATATAAACAAGTCTTAGCCGGCATTGAAGAAGCGTTAGAAGTACTAGGTGATAAAAGCCTAGATGAAGACTTCCGTGCTATGGCACAAGAAGAATTGAATGAATTAAAAGTTCGTCGAGATGAATTAGAAGCAGAATTACATATTTTGCTATTACCTAAAGACCCAAATGATGATAAAAATATTATCGTCGAAATTCGTGGCGGTGCTGGTGGTGATGAAGCAGCTTTATTCGCAGGAGATTTATTTCGCATGTTTACAAAGTACGCAGAAACACAAGGCTGGAGATGTACCATCATCGATGCGAACGAGCCTGAATTAGGGGGTTTCAAAGAGGTGGTATTCTCTATCGAAGGCGACAGTGTATATTCTAAGTTAAAATTTGAAAGTGGCGTACACCGTGTGCAACGTGTGCCAGATACAGAATCTTCTGGACGTATCCATACGTCTACTGTAACGGTAGCAGTATTACCAGAAGCAGAAGATATCGATATTGAAATCAATGAAAAAGATTTGGAAATCGATACATACCGTGCCTCTGGTGCAGGTGGACAGCACATTAATAAAACGGAGTCAGCTGTCCGTATTACACACAAACCATCTGGTATTGTGGTAGCTTGTCAGGATGAGCGTTCTCAGCTCAAAAACCGTGAAAAAGCCATGCGCGTATTGCGTGCTAAATTACAAGATAAAGCAGAGCAAGAAGCGACGTCTGCTATGGCAGCAGACCGTAAAAGCCAAGTGGGTACAGGGGATCGCTCCGAGCGTATTCGTACGTACAACTATCCACAAGGTCGTGTCACAGACCATCGCATTAACTTAACTTTATACAAATTAAATGCTGTATTAAATGGAGATATGGATGAATTAATTCAAGCTTTAATCACAGCAGAACAAGCCGCTAAAATGCAAGAGGCAAATCAACATGGATAATGAGTTATGGACTATTAGTCGCATGCTCCAATGGACAGAGCAGTATTTTCGCTCCAAAGGCATAGAATCAAGCCGCTTGGATGGGGAAGTACTGCTTTCTCATAGTTTGGGATGTGACCGTATGTACTTATATGTCAATTTTGACCGTCCGTTGGACAAAGCTGAATTAGATGCCTATCGACCTCTAGTGATACAGCGTGCAAAGGGATATAGTGTAGCAGCTATTACAGGGCATAAAGAATTTATGGGGTTAGACTTTCATGTGAACGAGCATGTATTGATTCCCCGTCCTGATACGGAAACATTAATTGAGGATATACTAGCTCTCTATGATGTAGATGCATCTCCACGCATCTTAGATTTATGCACAGGACCCGGTACCATTTTGTTAAGTCTATTGCATTATTTGCCGAATGCCACCGGTGTAGGTATAGATATTTCAAATAAGGCCTTAGTAGTAGCTGAGGAGAATCGTATATCTTTAGAATTAGTCGATGTTTCAAGGTTCTGTGAAAGTGATATAAAGCAACTGTTAGAACAGGTGAAAGTAGGGAAAGGTACTGAATATGGTGCGGTATTGGATGCTTGTAAGTCTCTATTGGGTGAGCAACAAACAGCCTTAGAAGGTATGTTTGATGTGCTTGTGTCGAATCCACCATATATTACTACCGCAGAGATGAACACATTATCTCAAGAAGTATTACACGAACCTCATATTGCGCTACATGGAGGAGATTCGGGATTAGAGTTTTATATTCCTATCATTTGTGAAGGTTGGCGTCTTGTAAGAGACGGTGGATATCTTGCCATTGAAATTGGACAAGGCCAAGAAGAGGCTGTATCAAAGCTAGCCGCAGAAACAGGATGCTATGGAGAACCAGTGTATCAACAAGATATAGCGGGTATTATTCGTGAAGTGCGTTGGAAGATACAACGAAAATAGTGATATAATATTACATAGGAAAGGAGGTATGATATGGAAGCATTAGATCAGATTGAAACGCAGGTATTAACTCCTGATGATGTGGAATTAGCAGGAACTTTGCTTCGTGTAGGCGATTTAGTAGCTATACCTACGGAGACGGTGTACGGTTTAGGAGCTAATGGACTGGCAGCGGATGCGATGGATCGCATTTATACTGCAAAGGGACGACCTTCTGATAATCCTTTAATTTTACATGTATGTGACCAGTCTATGGTACACCGTTTAGTGAAACATATCTCTCCTTTAGAACAAAGATTAATGGATACCTTTTGGCCAGGTCCATTGACGATTACCTTTGAAAAGTCTGCGCTAGTGCCAGAGCGTGCGACCGGTGGACTTTCACGGGTGGCATTACGATGCCCAAACCATGAGGTATGCCGTGAGATGATACGTATTGCGGGTGTGCCTATTGCAGCGCCTAGTGCCAATCTCTCAGGTCGACCAAGCCCGACTACGGCAGAAGCAGTCTTACACGATATGAAAGGACGTATTCATGCCATAGTGGATGCAGGTCCCTGTGAAATTGGAGTGGAATCTACGGTAGTACAAGTAGAAGATGATACTGTGATTATCTTGCGCCCCGGTGGTGTCACAAAAGAGATGCTAGAAATGGTGGTGGACCATGTGGCATATGACACGGCTTTGAATGATCCTACAGAGGCGCCGAAAGCGCCAGGAATGAAATATCGCCATTATGCTCCAGATATGCCTGTACAAGTACTAGTAGGACAGTCATTAACAGTAGCGGAACACATGAAAGACATCATAGATAAGATGGTTCACCAGGAGCCTATTTCACAAGAAGATTGCAAGGAAAAGCTGAGAATTGGGTTATTACTTTCAGAGGAAACTTTGGAAAATTTAAATGCAGTACTTCCCAATTTTACGCTTTCAGTAGATATCATTGTATATGATGAACAAGCAGAGGCTATAGCATTGGCCAACCGTTTATATGATAGTTTATTACAGTTCAACGACATGGGTGTGGATACATTACTTGTGGAAGGCTGTGCACCGGTAGGACTTGGAGTAGCGGTTATGAATCGCTTAGAGAAGGCCAGTGGTGGCCATGTACAATATATCTAAGGATGTTTGAACCGCTTGATGGGATGAGTGCATTAGGTGTTAATATTGGTGTATTGATATATATCAAAGATGGTTTCCATTAATTGTTTTTGTAAACATGATGGCTAGATTATATTGAATGATGTAAAATAGCTTTAAAGTATAGTGGAGGTAATTATGAATTTATTGTTTGTATGTACAGGAAATACCTGTCGTAGTCCCATGGGAGAAGGTATTGCCCGTGCGGTTGGACGTGAACTTGGGGTAGAGGTAGTGACTTTGTCTACAGGTTTATTTTGTGTTCCCGGAGCTAAGGTGAGCGAGGAAGCTGTGGTGGCAGTTCGTGAATTAGTCGGTGAAGATATTAGTGAACACAGCTCTCGCCCATTAAAGGTAGATTTTGTGAAAGCCGCAGATTATGTACTTCCTATGACGGAAGACCATAAGAAAATATTACTTCGTCAATTTCCTTTCGACAGTAAAAAAATTATGACTGTCGCTGAATTTGGCGGCGAAGTAGGGGATGTGGAAGACCCATTTGGACAATCCCAAGAAGTATATACTAAGACAGCGAAGCAGATTGTAGAGTATGTACGAAAAGGGATTGAATTACATAAGAATGATGAATGACGTATTAAACAAAGGAGGACTTTATGAAAGTAGCAGTTGGTTGTGATCATGGTGGATTTCATTTGAAAGAGGCTATTAAAGGCTTACTAGAAAAACAAGGCATTGAGTACAAAGATTATGGTACGTACTCCACAGATTCCATGGATTATCCAGATGTAGCAAAACCATTGGCGGAAGCAGTGGCGGCAGGCGAATTTGATCGCGGTATTTTGACATGTGGTACAGGTATTGGCATCGGCATTGCAGCAAACAAGGTAAAAGGGATTCGTGCTGCATTATGTCATGATACATTCTCTGCCCACGCTAGTCGTCAGCATAATAATGCCAACGTACTCACAATGGGAGAACGTGTTATCGGTCCAGGCCTAGCATTAGATATCGTCGATATATGGCTACATACTGAATTTGAAGGCGGTCGACATGCAAAACGTGTGGATAAAATCTCCGCTATTGAAGAATAACATAATAGAATAATATCGAACAAAGTAACGGCTAGTCCTAAAAATGGGCTAGCCGTTTTTATGTTCGATGTAATTTTAAAATAAATATATTTGGCATCTTCCAAATATAGAAATATTACTCAATTTCCTATACAATAGTAGATATATTATTACTATATAGATAGGAGATACTATGCATATTTTATTAACAAATGACGACGGCCTATGGGCCCCAGGGATACAAGGTTTAGCACAGGAGTTAGCAAAGTACCATAGGGTAACAATGGTAGCACCTAAGGTGGAGCAAAGTGCTAAATCTAGTGCGTTAACGGTACAGGTACCGATTCGAGCTAAAGAGATGAGCGAAGAGGGCGACAACCCAAGAATGATCTTTGTAGAGGGCACACCAGTGGACTGTGTGAAATTCTCTTTGTCCTATTTATTAGAACAAGATCGTCCTGACCTAGTGGTATCTGGGATTAATCATGGATTTAACTTAGGATCTGATGCTTTATATTCTGGTACTGTCGGTGCCGCATTAGAAGGATTGATGTACGGGATTCCATCCTTGGCATTATCCATAGAGAAATATAGTGTGAAACGGATGGAAGAAATACTGCCGTTTATTACTGATTTTATCAAGGTTATGTACGAAGAAGGACAATACCAAGGGTTATTGAATATTAACTTCTTAAAAGAAGGTCCTGTAGGTTGGGAACAAGTGAAAGTATTCCATCAAGGCTTTCAAGAGTATACTAACGTCATCGATGTACGGAAAGATGCCAAGGGAAGAGAATACTATTGGATTGTAGGAGATCAAGGGTTTCAGAAGGAAGATAAACCTACTGATGTGGGACACATCAAAGAAGGCTATATATCTGTGGTACCATTGACGTGGAAGCAAGAAGATACGGATCAAATTCCAGTGGTGGAACAGTTAATTGCAAATAAATAGCGTACAGTCATTAAAGTTTTACATCTCCGTGGAGGTAGTATAATCTTTTAGATATATTTGTTATAGTATAGTTATAAATCTTTGATGTATCTAACAATATAGAAACGATTGCTCTATCATGATATATGATAGAGTGGTCGTTTTTTATTTGTTAACTCCTATTAAATTCATTCGAGTTGACAATAGAAAAGATGAATGCTTTAATACTACTTGAAAGACATTTTTTATCATCTTATGTTGTGGCTCAAGGGAGGGTCCTATCATGAAAGAAGAAACAAATGTAACAGGTATGATGAGTGCAAGGCAAATCACGATGACCGCATTGTTTGTAGCTTTGGTAGCAGTAGGAGCATTTATTAAGATTCCTATTCCTAATTTGCCATTTACCTTGCAATTGCTCTTTACCACATTAGCTGGTTTAATCTTGGGAAGTCGATTAGGCGGTATGAGTGTGGCGATGTACATCATTCTTGGTCTTGTCGGGGTACCGGTGTTCACTGAAGGTGGCGGATTTATGTACATCTTCAAACCTACCTTTGGCTATCTATTAGGCTTTGCTGTTGGTGCTTTTGTGGCAGGTCGTATGATAGAAAAAGCAACAGTTGTGACTTTCAAAACATTGTTAACGGCTTCTTTTGTGAATTTAGCTATAGTATATGCCTTAGGCATGGTCTACTTATATGAAATTATGGATTTATACTTAGCTAAACCAATTGGACTAGATGTATTATTTATCTACTGTTTTGCATTACCCGTGATACCAGATATTTTCCTTTGTATCTTGGCTGCAGTGATTGCAAAACGATTGCTTCCGATATTAAAACGATAGTATGCATAACAGATGTGACATAAGGTGCACATACACGTTGGTATGTACCTTGTGTTAATTTTGTGAAAGTCACCGCAGGTGGTGAAGAATGTAGGAAAGGAGAAAATTATGACAAGAATTCAAAGCCCAAAAGGGTTATACATATTAGGTACAGGAACAGACGTAGGTAAAACATATATCACTGCTTTATGGCTTAAAAGACTTCGTGAAGCTGGCCATGATGTAGCGTATTATAAAGCGGCGGTCAGCGGTGCACTTAATATTTCTGAAAGTGATGCAGGGTATGTAAAACAAGTGGCGGAACTTTCACAGGAGGATGAAACCTTACTATCCTATATATTTGATGAGGCTGTATCTCCGCACTTGGCATCACGGCATGAAAATCAATGTATTGATCGAACGGTGGTGAATACAAATTTTTATAAAGTTGTGACAGACTATGAATACACAACGGTAGAAGGTAGTGGCGGAATCATTTGTCCATTATATGTGACGGACACAGAATTGTACATGTTAGAAGATGTGGTAAAAGATTTACAGTTGCCGACGATTGTGGTAGCTACAGCAGCACTTGGTACCATCAATAGTACGGTGTTGACAATTCACTATTTGCAATCCAAAGGAATCACTGTAAAAGGAATCATAGTCAATCAATACACAGGAAACTCCATGGAAGAAGATAACTGTGTGATGATAGAACGATTGTCAGGTCTTCCTGTCTTAGATCGAGTAAGACCTGGTGAAACATCGTTGCATATGGATGTAGAGGCTATGTTAAATTGCTATGAGGATATTATAAATCCCCATGCGTAATTAGGTACATATAGATTGTGTTTGATTTGTTTCTATTAGTGTTATAACAGCAGCATCAAGTTCCTATACATAGCTTTCAAAGTTATTGTAAGAGTGAATATAGTAACTGATAGTATCCAGATATAAGATATAGTTGCTGTTTGAAATATAGCGTAGAAAATATAATGATAGTAAAAGCTGTATAGTAAAATGCGAGAGGTATAGGTATACACATGAAAGATTGGGCAAAAAAGGACTTGGAATTAATTTGGCATCCATGTTCTCAAATGAAAGATTATGAAACATTGCCACCGATTGTTATCGACCATGCAAAAGGTTGCTATTTATATGATGTAGAGGGAAAAGAATATATAGATATCATCAGTTCTTGGTGGTGTAATTTATTGGGCCATTGCCATCCAAAGGTAAATGAGGCGATTAAACACCAACTAGATACATTGGAGCATGTTATCTTCGCTAACTTTAGCCATCGTCCAGCTATCACTTTGGCTGAACGATTGAAAGAAGTGGTGCCAGAAGGATTAACACGGTTTCACTTCAGTGATAATGGGTCTGGCGCTGTAGAATGTGCTTTGAAAATGGCGTTCCAATATCATTACCAAACAGGTCATCCAGAGCGTCAAAAATTCTTATGCCTTAGTGAAAGTTATCATGGTGAAACTATCGGTGCTTTATCGGTGGGCAGTATGGACTTGTTTGCTGAAATTTATAAGCCAATGTTGATGGATCAAACTGTTCACGCTCAAGGACCGGACTGTTATCGTTGCGCTTATGATAAAACTCGTGAAACTTGTTCTTGTGAATGTTTTGAGCATATGGAACAAGACTTTGCAGAGCATGGTTCCACATTAGCAGCGGTGATTGTAGAGCCGTTGATTCAAGGATGTGCAGGTATGAAAATGTATCCGCCTGAATACCTACGTAAACTACGTGAACTGTGCGACCGTTATGGAGTGTTATTGATTGCTGATGAAATTGCCACAGGATTTGGACGTACTGGTAAGCTATTCGCTTTTGATCATGCAGGAGTATCTCCAGATATCATGACTGTCTCCAAAGCGTTAACTGGTGGTTATATGCCGATGTCCATTACAGTAGTGGCTGAAAAAATTTATCAGGCGTTCTATGATGATTACAACACGATGAAAGCATTCATGCATAGTCATACCTATAGTGGTAACCCATTGGGCTGTGCCGCAGCATTAGCGGTATTAGATACATTGCGGGATGAACATATTTTAGAACAAGCTGAGGAAATGGGAAACTATTTGCATAATGCCTTAGTGAAAGCCTTAGGTAACCACCCCAATGTAGGAGAAATCCGTCGTATGGGATTAATTAATGCTATTGAACTTGTTACCAATAAAGAAACAAAAGAAGGCTTTGATGGCTCCTTACGAATGGGCTATCAAATCTACAAAAAAGCATTGGAAAGAGGGTTGTTGTTGCGTCCATTAGGCAATGTTATCTACTTTAACCCGCCGTTAACCATAGATAAAGAAACCATCGATATTGCTATCGAACGAACAGTACAAGCCATGGTGGATGTATTGGGATAAGCTTTAGTCATTAAATATAACTCGTTAAACTAGTATCTTTGTGCTATAATTTAGATAGAAAAAGGAGTGTGAATCCTATGTCTATCAAGCCTTATGAAGAACTTACGATACAAGATAATTTTATCTTTCAGAAAGTTATGCGTAATAAACGTATTTGCAAGCAAACGATAGAAAGGCTTTTAGATATTGATATTAAGGATATTGAATATCTGGAAGAAGAGAAGACTATTGATGTTCGCTTGGATAGCAAGAGTGTGCGACTAGATGTATTTGTGAATGATGATAAAGGAACTATCTTTAACATTGAGATGCAAACTAGTAAAGATATGAAGGAGCTTATTAAAAGAGCGCGATATTATCAAAGTGCCATAGATATTGATAGTTTAGAAAAGGGACAGCACTATTCAGAACTAAACGATGTATACGTTATTTTTATATGTACATTTGAGGTATATCCAGATAAGCTTCATAAGTATGACTTTAAAAATGTATGTTTGCAGAATACGCGTAGACACTTGAATGATGGGACTCATAAGATTTTTTTGAGTACTAAGGGTGAATTGGATGATGTATCTAAGGAGCTAAAATATTTTTTAGATTATATTGATGGAAAAGAACCTGAAGACAGTCTGATGTGTGAGATTGATAGTGAAGTTCATACGATAAAACAATGTGATGAATGGAGGCGAGATTATATGACCTTAGCATTTGAAATGGAGAATAAGCTAAAAGAAGGAATTGAAATAGGACGAGAAGAAGGAAGAGAAGAAGGGAGAGAAGAAGGCCGAACTGAAGGTAAGGTAGAAGCTGTTATTGGAATGCTTAAGGAGAAATTGTCCGTAGAGATGATTTCTCGTATTACAAAATTAACAGTAGAACAAATTACTGAAATTGGTAAAATGAATGCATTGCTATAGTTGTTCTATAAGCAATGAATTAGAATAATAAAAAGGCTGTAAGCAAACGATACGAATGCTTACAGCCTTTTCTATATTTTGATTGTGTTGTTAAGAATCATTAGATCTGTTAGATTACAAAGAGCTATGCTATCTTGTATGTAAGATATTCTAAACTAGTTGTTTTCTATATATCCCTCAGGCGCTTTAGGTTCTACTACAATATCATTATGGGTGTTAAATATGACATATCCCAAAGGTGATCCAGGTGGCTTTTTAATATGTTTTACTAAGGTGTAGTCCACAGTTACTTTAGATGTATCTTTTCCTTTGCTAAAGTATGCGGCGATTTGCGCAGCGGCTTCAATCATTTTAATATCTGGTTCAACATCAGAACGCAAAATGACGTGGGATCCTTGTATATGCTGTGTATGTAACCATAGGTCATTAGGTTTAGCCCAACGGTTGGTGAGGTATTCGTTTTGTTGGTTATTTTGCCCTACATATACGTCACCATTAGGAATAGTAAAATGCAAGAAATTATCCTTCTTAATTTTGAAAGGAATCGGCTTTTTGGATTGACGTAAGATGCCAGCACTTTCACATTCGCTACGAATTTCTTGAACAGATTGTTTTGTCGTAGCCAAAGATAAACTGTATTGTATGGATTCCAAATAAGAAAGGCGCATAGCACTTTGTTCTAATTGGTATTGACCATTCTTCGTACGATTTTTCATCTTACGATATAGTTTATAATAGGCTTGCGCATTTTCTGTAATGGACAAGGGTGGTTCCAATGGGATGGTAATATCTTCAGCTGAGTCAGATAATACATTTTGTACGGTCACTTCCGATTCATAGTGGTGAGGTAAATAGCTGTAAATCATGAGCAAGTCTCCGTAGGCTTTATACATATCCGCTTTGGATGTGTCATCTAGTTCAGCTTTAATTTTTTCATGACGACCTTCTTCTTTTTTGATAGCGGCGGAGATAATTTTTTCTAACTCTTTTCCTGCCGTATGAATAGCTCCTAACTTTGCCACATCCTGTGAAAGTGCCTCGGAAATCGTTGCATATTGTATGGTGTCAACAATGGTGTGAGGGGAACATTCACAGAGAGGAATGGGCGTTAACAAGCGTTTACCAGTAGCCGTAGTGTATTGCAATAATCCTTGTGCATTGAGAAGTTGAGCCTGTAATTGGGTCAGCCCTTCCGTGATTTGGTTGATGAGGTCCGCTGACATCGGTGTCGTAGAAGTTAGCCCCATACGACAACATAGGTCATCTAATAGAACAGGACCAAATCCGTTAAAGATATGACGAATGGTATTACCTACTGTATCTTGGGAAAAGGATTGTAGTAATTGTGTGATTTCTGGACCAGAGAATTGCATAAGATCCACACGAGATGTATTAGGCGGTAATTCATAGGGCAATTTAGGTGCCACTGAACGCACACGATTCATAAGTGGTGTGACATGAACAAGGGATTCTAAAATGATGCCATCTTGCACGAATATACAGTTGGAATATTTGCCCATGAGTTCTACATAGATTTCGTTTACAACGATGGAACCATCTAAGCCTAATTTGTCGGCAGTGATGCGGATGATACGGTCCCCGTGAAGTTGCTCGATATTGGTAATGCGAGCTCCTTCAATATGTTTCCGTAAATACATAATAAGAGACGTGGGCTCCTTTGGAGCATCTACAATCTTGTCTGTTACATAGATAGACGGAGCGCTTCCTACAGTAATCACCAAGTAGGGACTTGTGGTAGGTGTATTAATTTTTAAAAGTATACTTGTTTTATCAATCTGCTGAATACGTTGAATCTGACCGTTTCCGACCTGCTCGTTCAGTTCTCGTATTAATACAGACAATGTTAAACCATCTAAATTCATGAGAATCCTTTCGTTATAGGTGTATCGTATTGTTATATCTGAAAGTGTAATATATTAGTGAAATCATACTTCGATACTGTACAAAAGAAATAACTATTTCTATATAAGATTACAAAAATGATTGATATTACATGGTATATTACTAAGGATACCATGCATATATGCTATTTATTAGGAAGAGAATAAATTTTAAAAAACATCCCTATACTAGTATACACTAATCTAGTACTAGTAGATATAGGTAGCTTTTGAATTAAAGGTATGACACCCAAAATATAGCTGAATAGAGATATCGTTAAACTTGATGTTGCATTGAGAGCAATATATAAGATAAGGATAATGCATATCCGGATTAGTAGTGAAATAAAACTTCTAACTATAGTAACGTGATGGTAGGTATAGATTAGAGCAAATAAAACGTTTTATTTTTACGTCTACCGTGCTATACTGAAAGATAAGAAATAGATCGGAACGCGAGGTAAATCCATGAACAGTATGACAGGCTTTGGTCGCGGCATAGTGACTACGGAAACAGGAAGTTTCCAAGTAGAAATCAAAACGGTAAACACAAGGTATTGTGATATTGCCATTAAAAGTCCCAAACAATTTAATACCTTTGAAGACAAAGTACGGCGGTTAATCCAATCTGCTTTTCACCGTGGTAAGGTAGAGGTGTCTATCCTCTATAAAGAATCTGGTGAACAAGAAAAAGACTTGTCTATGAATCGTGCCTTATGTGGACAAATTAAACAATTCTTGGTAGAAGAGGGATTCTATGCAGATGTGAAAGAGGTCCCTTTATCTTCCATCATGTCCATTTCTTCTGACTGGATTACTATAGAAGAACCACCTACTGATGAAGATGCTATAGGACGTGCCTTAGAAGAAGCCACAAAATTAGCTATAGACGGTGTTCTTGCGATGCGTGCCAAAGAAGGCATTGCGATGAAAGAGGATATTACGAAACGCCTTCAAGGAATTGAAACATTATTTGCTTACATGGAAAGTCGGAGAGACATAGCCTTAGCGCACCATGAAGAGCGCTTATTACAACGAATCCAGACAATGCTAGATAAAGTGGGCGTAGACTTTCAAGAAGAACGGTTTATGCAAGAGGTGGCCATACTTTCAGATAAAGTAGATATATCGGAAGAGATTGCCCGATTTGCTTCACATGTGGTACAATTAAAGGAAATACTTGAGGAAGAAGGGCCTATTGGACGTAAGTTAGATTTCTTGTTACAAGAAATGAACCGTGAGGTGAATA
The DNA here is from genome assembly GCF_003992135.1 of Veillonella sp. VA142. Lineage (GTDB taxonomy): Bacteria > Bacillota > Negativicutes > Veillonellales > Veillonellaceae > F0422. The sequence continues at coordinate 144,024 of NZ_RQVN01000002.1, forward strand.
CAATGGGATCCAAAGGGAATGAAATCACCATTGTAGACACTGTTGTACAATTGAAGGTGGAGTTAGAAAAAGTAAGAGAACAAATTCAAAATATAGAATAATGTGTAAGTAGTACTGGAGCTATCATGTCTGATAAAGGAATATTAATCGTCATTTCAGGACCATCTGGGGCAGGAAAAGGCACGATTTGTGCAGAACTCCGCAAACAAATGCCAAATTTGGTCTATTCTGTATCGATGACCACACGTCAACCACGAGTGGGTGAAGAAGAGGGCATTAGCTATTTCTTCCGAGATGTAGATACATTTGAAAAGTTAATCAAAGAAGATGCATTCTTAGAATATGCAAAAGTGTACGATAATTATTATGGTACACCGAAAGAGCACGTGATGAACTTATTAGAAGAAGGCAAAAGCGTGATTTTGGAGATTGATATACAAGGTGCTATGAAGGTAAAAGAATCCTACAGCGATGCTGTCTTTATCTACGTTGTGCCGCCATCCTTAGATGTGTTGACATCTCGCCTACATGGTCGTGGTACAGATGATAAGGAAGTGATTCATAAACGGTTATCGTTGGCTTGTTCTGAGTTAGCTTTGGCACATCGTTACGATTACATTGTAGTGAACGATGACTTAGAAGATGCTATTGAACGAACGGCATCCATCCTACGAGCAGAGACCTGTAAGATTAGTCGTAACAAAGAAAAGATTCAATACATTTATAAGCGATATAGTAATGAGCAAGAACAACAATAATATAATAAGTAGATAAAGGAGACTTTCATTATGATGGTAGAACCGCATTTAAAAGATTTGGAAAAACAAGTGGATAGCAAATACACGTTGGTAACATTAGCAGCTAAGCGTGCTCGTGAATTGACTGATGGAGATCCATCCCTTGTAGGTGAAGTTGGAACGGAAAATCCAGTGTCTATTGCTTTGTATGAAATCGCCGCAGAGCAAGTAGGTTTTGAACGTACAAAAGATGGTGTTAAATAAATTGATATAATAATAGTAGATGCCTAATGAGTAGAGAAATCAAAGCTGTATTCATTAGGTATTTTTTCTGCGTATACTACATTCCTAAAAGCTATAATAAAAGCACACTATAAAAGTAGAAAATATAAGGGAAGTAGGGTATAATTAAACTGTTCATGTAAATAATTATTGGAGGTTTATATGGCTAAAGATTGTTCATTTGACGTAGTATCTGAAGTAGATATGCAAGAAGTAGATAATGCAGTCAATCAAGCGAAAAAAGAAATCGGCACACGCTACGATTTCCGTAATAGTAAAGCAGATATAGAACACGATGGTGATACTATTAAAATTCATTGTGATGATGAATATAAATTAGGGGCTATCATCGATGTGCTAAAAGGCAAAATGGTTAAACGTAATGTGGCTATTAAAAACTTGGAGTATGGTAAAATTGAACCAGCATCTGGTGGCACTGTTCGTCAAGTTGTGACTATCAAAAATGGCATATCTAAAGAGGTTGCTAAAGATGTGGTAAAACTCATCAAAAACATGAAATTAAAAGTGACAGCTCAAATTATGGAAGACCAAGTACGTGTAGCAGGAAAAGATAAAGATCAGTTGCAAGCAGTGATTACTATGCTTCGTGAACAAGATTTACCTGTGGAATTACAATTTGTGAATTTCCGTTCTTAACCAAATAGAGGAGCATCACCGAATAGATGCTCCTATTTTATCATGTGAGGGACTATGAATGTAGAAGATATGCGGGGTGGATACACTACTGGTTCCTGCGCAACAGCAGGGGTAAAAGCTGGACTCTTAGCCCTAATCGAAGAAGAAATCGTGGATCAAGTTTCTATACGAAACCCTCAAGGTGCTTTCATTGATGTACCCATTGCGAAGGTAGAAGTGGTATCTCCATCAGAGGCAATGGTAACAGTTGTGAAAGACGGTGGTGATGATCCGGATGTCACACATGGTACGGATATTGTAACTACGGTGACACTCAATCAATCTGGTACCATTACTTATGAATCTGGGTTTGGTGTAGGAACCATAACTAAACCTGGACTGGCTTTACCGGTAGGTGAACCTGCTATCAATCCAGGCCCTAGAACGATGATTTCCTATGTGTTCGACGATCTCGTACCAAAGGGGATGGGCATTCATGTGAAAGTGTCCGTACCAGCGGGGGAAACCTTGGCTAGAAAAACCTTGAATGGCACTCTTGGTATTGAAGGCGGTATTTCTATTATTGGTACAACAGGTATTGTAAAACCTATGAGTGAAGAAGGGTTCAAAAACTCCTTAGTACCGCAATTACGTGTCATGAAAGAAGCTGGCTATACAACGGCTATCCTGGTACCGGGGCGTATAGGACAAGAAATTGCGAAAGAGCAGCTGGGTGTTTCTATCAACCAAATGGCAGAAACAAGTAATTTTATTGGCTTTATGTTAGAACAATGTGTAAAAATTGGCTTTAAAAATATTCTTATTATTGGTCACATTGGTAAAATTATTAAATTGGCTAGCGGTAGCTTTCATACCCATAATCGCATGAGTGATGGACGTATGGAAACGATTGTTGCCTATGCAGCCTTAGAAGGGGCATCTCAACAGGTGTGCGAAGAATTAATGGACTGTCGCACCACAGAAGCGGCTATGCCAATTATAGAACGGGAACACCTAGAGGGCATTTATCAACGCGTAGCGGATCGGGCGTCTTTGCGTTCTATGCGATATATTGCGCAAGAGGCAAACGTTGGTATTATCATATCTACCTTAGATGGCACTATATTGGCTGTCGATGAGGTAGCGAAGAAAATAGGAGAAGAAGAATCATGGCACATACCTTGTATGTCGTAGGTATTGGCCCTGGGAATCCAGAGTATGTAGTACCTAGAGGATTACATCTTATCAAAGAGGCTAAGGTTCTGGTAGGAAGTGAACGGGCCTTAGAAGATTTTGCTCAGCCTGGTCAGTTGACCTTTCCCATAGCGAAATTAGCGCCTATGGCAGAGTGGATGGGACAGCAACTACAATCCAATGACATTGTAGTCTTAGTCAGCGGTGATACAGGATATTATTCTTTATTACCGTATTTAAAAACTAAGTTTCCTAACAATCCTATTGATGTAACACCAGGAATTAGCTCCATGACATTTGCCTTTGCTAGACTTGGTGAGGTCTGGCATAATGCAGATTTAATGAGCTTTCATGGTCGTCGACCAGAAGAGAAAGACTTATATTATAAGAAAGGGCGTAAGTTAGGGTTCCTAACAGATCCTGAGCAAAATCCTGCTTATATTGCAAGATATTTAATCGAAGAGCATGGTTGGCCAAAGGATACAAAAGCAGCTGCTTGCGAGCGATTAAGTTATGATGATGAGCGTATTGAACGCGGTACATTAGAAGAATTACAGATATTGGAGGGCTTTGGTCACTCCGTGATGGTGGTATTAGGATGAGACATTTTTTTGGAATTGAAGACGAGGAATTTATTCGTGGCGATGTGCCCATGACGAAAAAAGAAATTCGCATGGTTGTTATGAATGAAGCCCGCATTGAAGAGGATAGCGTAGTTCTTGATGTAGGGGCCGGTACAGGTTCGATTTCTATCGAAGCTGCTTTAGGAGCTCCTAAAGGACATGTGTATGCCATAGAACGCTTTGAAAAAGCGACAGATTTAATTCGCCAAAATCAAGAAAAATTTGGTGTGAAAAACTTAACAATTATTGAGGCCAAAGCGCCAGAAGGCATGGAAGATTTGCCAGAATTAGATGCTGTTATTATCGGCGGTAGCGCTGGTGGTATGGGCACCATTATGGACGAAGCGACACGCTTGTTAAAGGTGGGCGGTCGTCTTGTGGTAACAGCCGTGACTATGGAAACAGGGTATACCATTTTGAAAGAATTAAAAGGTAGACCATATACCTATGAAGGATTTCAAATGCAAGTGAGTCGTTTCAGAAAAGCTGGTCCATATCATTTATTAAATCCATTGAGCCCTATTTTTATCGTTACTGCAGTGAAACAGGAGGCATAATATGGCACAAGTGCATATTGTGGGCGCTGGCCCTGGAGATTCAGAATTAATTACCCGCAAGGGATATCGATTGGTGCAAGAAGCAGATGTAGTGATTTACGCAGGCTCTTTGGTCAATCCAGCTATTTTAGAAGCTTGCAAAGAAAGTTGTGAAATTCACAATTCTGCCTCTATGAGCTTAGATGATGTATTAGCAGTGACAAAAGCGCGTGTAGCAGAAGGTAAAACAGTGGTTCGATTACACACAGGTGATCCTGCAATCTATGGAGCCATCCAAGAACAAATGGATGCGTTAAAAGAAATGGGAATCACTTTTGATGTAACACCAGGGGTAAGTTCCTTTTTAGCAACGGCAGCAGCTTTGCAACAAGAGTATACATTGCCCAATGTAACGCAAACTGTGATTATCACGCGTATGGAAGGCAGAACACCTATGCCAGAGAAAGAAAAATTATCTATGCTGGCTAGTCATGGTGCTACTATGTGTATTTTCTTGTCTGTTCAAATGATTGACAAGGTAGCAGAAGAGCTAATCGAAGGTGGCTATGACAAAACGACACCAGTAGCCATCGTAGTGAAAGCATCTTGGCCAGATCAACGCATCATTCGTGGTACATTAGAAACCATTGCTGATGTGGTAGCAGAAGAGGGCGTTATTCGTCAGGCTATGATTGTAGTAAGCCGTGTATTAGACACAGATTACGAATTGTCTAAGCTCTATGACAAAGGCTTTGCTCATATGTATCGGGATGCTAAGTAATGAAGGTTGCTATAGTATCTGTTACAAAACGTGGGGCTAAGCTTGGGCAACAAGTGCGCAGTGCTTACGTACAAGACCATGTGGTAGATTGTTATGAAAAAGAAGAACGTGAAAGTGGAGACACAGCCATATCCTTTTCTTCCTTGAAACTGCATATTGAGCAATTGTGGAAAGAATATGATCGTATCTTATTCATCATGGCTACAGGCATTGTGGTACGCATGATTGCGCCTTTCATTAAGCATAAATCAGAAGATCCAGCCATTTTAGTGATGGATGAAGGTGGTCATTTTGTGATTAGCCTATTATCTGGTCACTTAGGGGGTGCCAATGAATGGACCAGTGAAGTGGCTATGATTACTGGTGCTACGCCGGTGATTACAACCGCGACAGATGTGAATCAGTTGCCCGCACCAGATGTATTGGCTCGTAAGATAGGCGCCAAGGTGGAAGACTTTTCCATGCTTATTAAGGTGAATGCAGCTATCGTCAATGGTGATGCTGTTAAATATTATTTGGATAGTACCTTGGCAGATGACTTTGAGCCAGCTGTGCAAGCACATCAAGTGGACTATGCTCTCTTTCATCCAGAGGAAATATTTCCATGGGGGGATGAGCCAAAGGTTGTCATTACGGATAGAACCATTGATTGTATAGGTGTTGCACTGGTGTTGCGTCCACCGACTATGACGGTAGGTATCGGATGTCGCCGTGATACACCGAAGGAATTGATACTTTCAGCCGTAGCAGAATCATTGCAAAATATAGGACGGTCCCCATTAAGTGTGAAAGGAGCGGCCTCAGTTATCGTAAAAGCTGATGAAGTAGGATTATTGGAAGCCATGGAAGAGCTCAAATGGCCTATCCAATTTTACACACAAGAAGAAATGGCCCCTTGTATTGAAGAGGCACAAATTATAGAATCAAATTTTGTTAAAGAAACTATAGGAGTAGGAAACGTATGCGAAACGACAGCATTATTATTAGCGCAGGGGCAGGAGCTACTGCAGCACAAAACAATATTTCCGAGAACAACCGTAGCCATTGCACGGGTTCATTGCAAGTTATCGGAATAGGCCCTGGTAATCCTGAGTTTATGACGCCAGAAGCGCGTGAAGCGATTTTACAAGCAGACCGTGTGGTAGGGTATCTTACATATTTAGACTTAATTCAAGACCTTGTAGCAGACAAAGTAACTGTAGGTACAGGTATGATGCAAGAGGTAGATCGTTGCCAACAAGCAGTTAATTTGGCTGTAGAAGGTTACAAAGTGGTGGTAGTATCCAGTGGTGACCCTGGTGTATACGGCATGGCCGGTCTTGTCATTGAATTGGCTAATAAAGTAGCAGAGGAGAAACGTCCACCTGTACATATCGTACCAGGTTTAAGTGCTGTGAATATGGCGGCAGCCGTATTGGGTGCTCCATTAATGCATGACTTTGCTGTCATCAGCTTAAGTGATTTGATGACACCATGGGATTTAATCAAAAAACGTGCCGCTCTATGTGCAGAAGGTGATATGGTTATTGCTTTATACAACCCACGCAGTAAAAAACGTATCACTCATTTAGATGAAGTACGTGAATTAGTTTTACAACATCGTGATCCTAACACACCAGTAGGCATTGTTCAAAAAGCAGGCCGTCAAGGTCAACATATTATTATTTCTGATTTAGAACATTTCCACAAAGAAGAAATTGATATGCAAACATTAGTTATCATTGGTAATAGCCAAACCTATGTGGAAAATGGTAAAATTATTACTCCACGAGGATATAAACTGTGATTTGGGTTATAGCGGGCACATTGGATGGTCGTAACTTGGCGGTGTCTGTGCAAGAGCATACGGGATTACCGGTGTTGGTGTCTGTGGTGAGCCAATATGGTGCACAATTGGCATCCCATCCAGGCATTGAAGTGCATGAAGGACGATTGAATTTAGAAGAGATGAAAGCTCTCATTCAAAATAAAGGGATTACCATGCTCATCGATGCGAGCCATCCTTATGCAGCAATTGTGACAGCCACAGCACGTGAGGCAGCAGCAGATATGGAGATTCCTTTCATTCGATTTGAACGGAAAGAAGTTCCGTTACCAGCGTATGATAAATTACACCATGTGAGCAATGAAGAGGAGGCAGCTACCTTAGCAGGTAAGCTAGGTAAAGTGGTATATCTGACAACAGGTAGTAAGACCATGCATGTCTTTGCCAAGTCTGAAGCTCTACAAGATGCAGAAGTATGGACCCGTGTGTTACCAACGGCGGAAGTGCTACAAATGATGGAAGACTTAGGTGTCTCTCCTAAGCATACCATCGCTATGCAAGGACCATTTTCTTATGACATGAATAAGGTGATGTTCCAAGATACAAAAGCAGAGGTAGTAGTGATGAAGAACTCTGGCCTTGTAGGAGGTTCAGATACTAAGCTACAAGCTGCTATCGATTTAGATGTTCATGTCATTGTTATTGATCGCCCAACACCGGCAAAAGGGGCAGTGACAATTTCAACAGTAGAAGAATTTAAAACCCTATGGGAGGATTACGATGGATTACATTAAAAACCCGAAAGCAATTGAAGATAAAAGTATGGAAATTATTTACCCATATGTGAAAGACATGGGATTTACTGAAGACGAAATTCGTGTGGTATCTCGTACTATCCATGCGTCTGGTGACGTAGAATATGCGAAATTATTCCGTACTAGTGAAGGTGCTGTAGCTGCAGGTATTGCAGCTGTGAATAATGGCGCTCATGTTTACACTGATGTGGAAATGGTGCGCACAGGTATTTCTAAACCAGCATTGAAGCTTCACAACAGTGAAGCACATTGCTTAATTCGTGATGAAAAAGTAGCAGAAATGGCAAAAGAATTAGGTGTAACACGCTCTATTGCGGCTATGCGTACATTTGGTAAACAATTAGAAGGTCAAATCGTGGCGATCGGTAATGCACCGACTGCTTTATACGAAGTATTGCGCCTTGCCTTAGAAGAAGGTATTCGTCCCGCTTTAATCATCGGTATTCCAGTAGGCTTCGTAGGTGCTGCAGAATCTAAGGATTATTTAGCAGAAGTATCTCCAGTTCCTTATATTACAATCCAAGGTAACAAAGGTGGTAGCTCCATTGCTGCATCCGTTGTTAACGCATTGTTCTACACAGATGTAAAACGTAACGATATGTTATTTGTAGAAGGAAAAGAAAAGAAATAATGAATAGAACGAGTCAAACACGCAATGCATGGCGTATGTTTCTCGTTCTAGTGTTTGGGGCAGCAGCGATTGCTGCCCTCATCTTATCATTAGTATTTGGGTCCGCCCAGACTACATTGGCTCAAATATGGCATACATTGTGGTCTCCCACTTTATCTGATACGAACTCACTAGTCATATGGAACATTCGCTTACCGAGGAATATAGTAGCGGCCCTAGTAGGCTCGAATCTAGCTGTAGCAGGTGCTATCTTACAAGCAGTTATGAAAAATCCATTAGCAGATCCGCAAATCGTAGGGGTTTCCTCAGGTGCAGGATTAGCTGGTGTCATAGTATTAATTTTATTTCCTTACCTAGAATATGCAGTGCCATTCATCGCCTTTATTGGCGCTTTGACGGCAGCTATTCTTGTATATGCCTTAGCCTGGAAACAGGGCATACGTCCGAGTCGTATTATCTTAGCTGGCGTAGCCGTAGCTGCATTTCTAGGGTCCATGATATCTGCCCTTCTCGTGTTCTATGGTGATCGCGTACAAGGGGCTTTATTATGGATGGTAGGTGGTCTTGCTGCTCGTAGTTGGCCACAAGTGTATATCTTAATTCCTTATACCATAGGTGGCTTGTTATTTGCTTTCTTAGGAGCAAAACGATTGACCATACTCAGTTTAGGTGATGAAACAGCACGCAGTTTAGGCTTAGCCGTTGAAAAAACACGGTTTATGATGACTGCCGTGGCGGCATTATTGGCGGCGAGTGCTGTATCGGTGGCAGGTTTGATTGGTTTCGTAGGATTGATTATTCCGCACATTGCGCGCATGATGTTGGGCACAGATTATCGATTCCTATTGCCGGGCTCTGCCTTCTTAGGAGCTTTTGTGCTAGTTATTAGCGATACTGTGGGGCGTACGTTATTTAGCCCAATTGAAATTCCAGTGGGTATTATTATGGCTTTCTTTGGTGCGCCATTCTTCTTGTATTTATTGAGGAGGGATGACTAATGAAACCAGTAATTTCTGTGAAAGATTGTCGTGTCTCCTTCGGGGAAAAAGAAGTCTTAAAGGGCATCGATTGGACCGTCTATGAAGGGGAAATCGCTACCTTAATCGGTCCTAATGGTTGTGGTAAAAGTACATTATTACATGCCATTACTAGTGCCATTAAAAGTACCGGAACCATCCAAATTGCAGGGAAAGAGGCAAAGGGCTATTCTAATAAAGAATTAGCTAGATATATGGCATTTTTACCACAAGTGCCTTCTATCCCAAAAGATATGTTAGTAGAAGAACTCGTTAACTGTGGTCGATTCCCATATCAATCTTGGTGGAAGCAACAAGGATCCCATGATACAGAAGTGGTAGATGCTGCCCTAGAGGCCACACAAGTGAGTCATTTACGGAATCAGCTAGTATCTTCCTTATCTGGTGGAGAACGGCAACGGGTATGGATTGCTATGGCCTTAGCTCAAGAACCAAAGGTATTGATTTTAGATGAACCAACCACCTACTTAGATATTAATCACCAGTTGGAGATTATGGAACTGTTACAAGACTTAAATCGCCGTGAAGGGTTAACAGTTGTCATGGTTCTTCATGAATTGAACCAAGCGGCACAATATTCCCATCGGGTCGGTGTACTCTATCAAGGGCATATCTTGGCCGATGGATCACCAAAAGATGTAATGACAGAAGAATTACTAGAAAAAGTATTTGCTGTTAGAACAGATGTAGAAGTAAGAGAGTTTCCTTATATACGGATACAGGGGTTGCTGTAGTACTTAAGCAAAACTTAACAAGAAATCTATAACTTTTTATATTGGCATAGTCATAACCATTGGCTATGCCGATTTTTTTGAGTTGGGATATGTACTGATGGTGTTAGTATATAAAATAATAATTCTATGATACAATAACGGTATATTAATGAGTAAAATTGACAAATAATTTTCAAAAATAAGATGTTTGATATGGGTGTGGATACTATTTTTAAAATAAGTGGTGAAAGATTAGGAATAGGGTAGGACGATAAATTTTTAAAGGAGTATATATGAATACAACAAAAGAATGGATTGAAAAATATGAAACAGTAAAACATTTATTAGTTGCCCCTATGAACTATGCAGAAGTTTTTGAAAAAAATGAAATTCATGGGAAAAAATTATTTGTTTTAGAAATGGGAGAACTTATATTTCCTACGGGAGAAATTTTGGTAAGAGATCCTTTGGTTTGGCTGACTAGAGTAGAAAAACCTTACTTAACAAAAGTACCAATAGGAAAGTATAGCATTGAAACTTTAGTAGCAGAAATCGAAGAAGAACACTATCGTTATGTACTTACAAGAGTAAAATTTAATGAATATAAGCCTGTGATTTATTACGAAGCTTTAAAAGGCGATGAAAACCTAGAAGATGTAGATAATGAAAGTATTTTTGGATTTATGGTTGATGCAGGATTGGCAACTATAGTTGATGTAGAAACAAGAGATAAATATTGTGATTTTGTAGAGCAGTGGTGTAAAGAAAATACTGAAAAAAATATTTATAATGATTTTTTTGCAAAGGAATTTAAAGAAAATGCCATGAAATATCCAAAATTTCAAAGAGAAGATGGAGACTGGATAAACTTTAAAATTCCTAATACAGATTTATCAATTCCTATGATTCAGTCTGGTTTTGGAGATGGACAGTATCCAGTATATTTTGGGTATGATGAAAAGGAAAATCTTTGTGATATTGTTTTAGAGTATATACCGATAAATTAATTTCAAAGGGGGATAAAAAGTCTAATTTAAATAATGAAGCAAATGCTATAGATGAATTAGATTTTTACATAATAGAATATAGAAAATATGAACATAAAAAGAACTTTAAGCATTATCAAGCTTTCTTTGATAAATCAGAAACTATTATTTCTTATCTTGAAAAGCATTTAAACGATGAAGAGATTGATGCAGAAAAATGGATAGATGTAACAAGTGAATTTACAGAATAAATAAAAGTTGTAATGAGGTAGAATATGGAAAAAATAAAACATGATTTTTTTGGAGAATTAGATTTAGTAAATGGATTAGACGATGGTATGGGATTTAGTAATGATGTTGTTGTATTGTGGGAAGAAGAGGTAAATGGAATTAATACAACACTTTGGTATGGTAAACCAGCTAAAATCACAACAGAGTTATTAGATAATTTTACGAAGTTTTTACAAAATTTTGGTGAATATAACATAAAAGCTAGAAAAGTAATAGGAGAATATCTATTAGAAGATAATACATATATTACATTTCATAAAGAAGAATTAGGACTTGATTTACCAGAAGGTGTAAATGAATTTGTACAATGTATGAAAGTTACGAATATTGGATTATGGACAGATGGAGAGAATGTAATGATTGTAGATTATATGATTTCTCCAGAAGAAAGTGATGAAATTTTAGCTGTTAAATTTAATGATAGTCTTGATATTATAGATATTTCTTGGGAAAGTTAAAATTTAAAATTAAAGGGTAACTATTAGAATATTTTGTGTAAATGTCAATATAAGAATGTACAATTTTGACGATATAAAATGCACTTAAATTGCAAGTAGAAGACGAAATAGGAAGTTTGAAGTAACATATAGGTACGAAATCAATTCAGAAGAGATTAAAAGGAGAAGAAAGTGAACTGCTTATAATTTGTAAATAGTTGAGAATGAAAGCAACAAGATAGCAAAATAAAATGCATGCTATACAGTATATAGATTGCTATATATGTTAGCATGCATTTTATCGTTTATAATTGTACTTTCACGCCGTAAATGATCTTAACTAATTCAGCCATTGCCTCAGGTGTTTCTAGTCCAGGATTCAATAGGAACCATTGGGAAGGTAAGAAGATAACTTTGTCATTTTTCACAGCTTGTAATTGATTCCAAGCAGGGTTGCTAGTCATTTCTTTGGCAAAGGTTGCATTGATTTCATCCTTTTTACCCATGGTAACGACAAGGATTATGTCCGGGTTATCTACTGTTAATGTTTCCAAGGAATAAGGCACTGTTTTAGATGTCACATTGTCTTTCAAATGTTGTTCTACTACATTGTTGATGCCTAATTCACGAACCATGGACGCCGTAATTGCTAATGGAGTTTCGGCTGTTACCGATTTACCAGTAGCTCGTAATACAGCGATTTTGACAGGTTTATCTTTAGGGACAGCAGCTTTCACAGTATCGATTTTTTTATTGTAATCTTCGATGACAGATTTGGCTTTATCTTCTGTATGGAAAATATTACCCAATAATGTTAAAAGTGGAATATTATCATTGATTCCATCGTAGTTAATCAAAATAGATGGAATGTTATTGCTATCTAGTTGCCCTTTGAATTTTTCATGTTGGCTAGGTAAGCCTAATACTAAATCAGGATGTAGACCAACTAATTGTTCCATATTAGGATTGGCTGTATGGCCTATGCTTGGTAATGATTCAATTTCACTAGGTAATTTTTCGTTACTTTCAACACGAGCGATGGCTTTGCCACCTACAGCATAGATCATTTTAGAAATAGAGTTAGATAGGGCTACCACCTTGGATGGGTTAGCAGGAATTGTGTAGGACTGATCTTGGTAAGAGACAGTGCGAGTTGTTTCTGTTGTAGTAGGACCTGTTTTTGCGCATCCACCTAGTAACAAAGAAGTGGAAAGTAGAACAGCACTACAAATTTTTAAATATGTTTTCATTGTTTATTTCTTTCAAATAAGGGGATACGAAACGTATCCCCCTAAATTTTAATACTATACTATTGTGATTGCAATTATTTTACTAATGCATCATATGCTTCGGAAGCACGTTCAGCAAAGATATCACGAATTTGTTGGTTTTCACCAGCACCATGGATGTAAGTATCTACAGTGAAACCTTCTTTCATAAGGATATTTTTGTGAGAATCAGGTTCGTCGCCAGCCATATCGTTGTTTGCATGGTCACCAGCCACCATCATTAATGGCATTAATGTAACGTGTTTGATTCCTTTTTCTTTCAATTGAGGGATCACTGTTTCAAGGTTTGGCCATCCTTCAACAGTGTAAAGGTATGTGTTTTGGAATCCCATGGAATCGATACGATCTTGGATTACTGCATAGTACGCATTAGATGGATCTGGAGTACCATGAGCCATGATCAATACAGCAGAATCTTTTGTTTGGATCATAGGGAATTGGGAAGAGTATGCTTTTAATGCTTGTTCAATATCATCGCGTTGTTCTTCTTGTCCCATCCAATACATTAAAGGTAAACCTAATGTCATTTTTTTGAAATCTTGTTTATGGTGGTTGAATACAGCGCCAGCATAGTTATATTCCATACCTGGAATCATATTTAATGTTGTTAAAGCAACACGAGTGTATCCATCAGCTTTTAATTGGTCTAATGCTTCTTCTGGAGTAGGGTATGTAATGCCTTCTTTAGCTTTAATACGGTCAATGATGATATGGGATGTGAAAGCAGTGACTACTTTCACATTTGGATGTTGTGCTTTGATTTCATTGATTGTAGCATCAATTGTTTTTGCACGAGTATCTTTGAAAGTAGTGCCAAAGGACATAACTACGATAGCATCTTTATTCATTGCGTCTTTCATCATTGGATTTTCGTATGTGCGAACACCAATGGAAGCTGCTTCTTGTAATGCTGGAGTTGCGTCTTTTACTTCAGAGTTTAACATGTACGCCGCATCAGTAGATTGAGAAACACCGAAAGCTGCAGTTACGGCTAATGCTGCAACCATAGCGCTTTTAGAAAAGAACTTCATAATAATTCTCCTTACCTAAAACTAGAATATACCCAAAAGCATGAATACTTATTTTCCCTATTCATACTTACTATTATTATAATCTCAACTGTGATAAGTGTCAATGAAATAGGGATATCTAATGATGAAAGTTAGCTATAATGATAAGGTGCAATCGTATTGGCATAGGTTGTATTAAGTTTGTTTTTACTTATATATAAGTTTTATGAATAAAATTGACAATAAAAAAGAGATATGCTAACTTTATACAGTTATAAAAAATAAACTTTTGTATATGAAATTAATAAGTAGTTACTATGAGAAGGTAGAGGTTAGGAATGAAATTTGAAAAGCGTCAGTCTAAGTTAGCAGTTCTTACTCTTGTGTTAGGTACAATGTCTGCACCAACAATGGCAGCATATCCTGCTGTTGTTGTAGGTGGTAGCAATGCCAGCGCAACTGGTCATGTGGCATTGGCTGTTGGGGCTAATGCCAATGCATCGGGTAACCAAGGGGTTGCTATAGGAGCTAATTCTATAGCTAGTGGTGGTAATGCGACGGCTCTTGGGTTAAATGCAACGGCAACACATACAGATGCATTAGCCATTGGTACAAAAGCAAAGGCAACGAATGTGAATACTACTGTAGTAGGTGCGTATGCTGTATCTAGTGGAGATTATGGGGTGGCAGTTGGAGCCGATTCTTATGCGACAGGTAACCGTGCTATTTCTATTGGTGTAGCAATCAATGAGACAGAAAATAAACGATTTGGTGCTACCGGTGATCGTTCTATTAGCATTGGTAATGAAACACTGGCTTCTAGTACGCATACAACAGCCGTAGGTGATAGTGCTACAGCTACTAGCAATCGATCTGCGTCCTATGGGGCATTTGCGAATGCAACGGGTATTCAATCCACAGCGGTTGGTCATGCCTCCAATGCAACAGGCAACTATAGCGCTTCCTTTGGTGATGCTTCTGCTGCTAGTGGTGAAACAGCTGTAGCTATAGGTTATGGAGCAAAGGCTCGAGATACAGAAACAATTGCTATCGGTAGAGGGGCTAGTACGAATGATTCGGGATCCCATGGCTCTATTGCTATTGGTCGAAACTCGACGGCTACAGCAGGACTTTCTGTTGCCATAGGGGCAGATGCTAGAAATGAAACGAAGCATCCCACAGCAGATCATACCTATTATGCGGCAACTGCCGTAGGTACAGGTGCTAGGACTGGTAGTGTTGGGTCTATTGCTATCGGTAATAATAGTGTGGCTAATACAGAGTTAGTAGACGGTGAAATTGGCGTATATTCGACTGCAGTTGGTACATCAAGTTCGTCGCAAGGGATATATTCTACGGCAATAGGTGTACATTCTAAGGCGTATGGTCACTATTCCGTTGCCATGGGTATGCATAAGCATCAAGTGACAGGAGAAGAGCTAGGTGCCCGTGGATATGGCTCAGCTGCCATCGGTTTATATGCTAATTCTATTGGTTTGCAAAGTGTTGCCATCGGACAAGAGAGCAAAACTGATCGTAATCGAAGTATAGCAATCGGTCTTAAAGCGATTACTAATGGTGTGGATAGTATAGCGATGGGAACTAAATCAAGCACACATGCCTCTAACAGTGTTGCTATTGGTTTAGACTCGAAAACAACCATTGATTCTTCCGTTGCACTAGGTGCATTATCCTCCACATCGGGTCAAGCTTTCACAGCGGGCTATGATCCTACTACAAAAGCGGCTATGGATATGAGTACTGTGGTGAAAGATGTAGCTGCTTATGAGGCACAAAAAACTATCATTAAAGAGGCGAATGAGACAATCGACAAGTCTAATGTCGTACTTCGTACAGCTGAATATGATCGTATCTATGGCGCCACTGCAGATATTCGCAATGCAGCTGATACCTTAACGGCAGAGCATCGTGGAAAAATTATTGACGCAGAAGCTAAAAAGTTGGAGGCAATGCAGGCGATTAAGAATAACTTTCAAGGTGCTTCTGCATGGGAGAGCTCATTAGGTGGTGTATCTGTTGGTAACGCAGACTTGGGATTAACTCGCCAAATTAATAACGTGGCGGCAGGTACGTTGGATACAGATGCTGTTAATGTAGCTCAGTTAAAACGAGTACTTAATACAAGTATCAACAATACTATGGGAGACATCATGAACCAAACGAACACTTTGGTGAATGGAGTTCGTCAAGATGTACAGGCTCTTCGTAGTGAAAGTCGAGAAGGGGATGCAATAAATGCTGCGTTAGCAGCATTAAAACCAGTGGCGTATAAATCGACAGAGCCTACACAAATTATGGCGGGTGTAGGACATAACTCTGGTACTACCGGTTTTGCTTTAGGTGTAGCTCATTATACAGACGAAGGAACCATGTTTAATGCGGGGATTGCATTTGCTGGTAAACAACGATCCTATAATGGAGGTGTTACATTTAGAATTGGACATGGCAGTGATGATGTGCCACAATATGCACCTCCAGCAACAGTGCAAGTTCTTTCAGAAGAGTTAGCAATGGAGAAATCTAACAATGTATTGCAAGAGCGTCGCATTGAAGAACAAGATGTAAAAATTAATCGTTTATTAGAACAAAATGAACGGTTGCAACAAGATGTACAAGCCTTAAAGGCTTTGTTAAAATAAATACAATAGAATACAAATGGTAGTTATACCGCAAAGGCTATAGACTGATAGAATCGGCTATAGCCTTTTTGTGTTATTTCAATTTGTGAATCAAATGGAGCATTTTATGTCTATTTAGAGTAGATGTAAATCATCATTAGTAATAAAATATAAATGATTAATATTATCAATGATATTTATATTATAGAAAGATGGTGGAATGCTATGCATTATACTAAGCCGTATCAAAAACGTTTACTTACTGGTGCAGTCATGAGTTGGATGGCATGCTCTTGGTATCTATTAGGTGGGTTAGCACCTGTACAGGCAGAAGGGTCAGTATTTGTTACAGCAGATCGTGCACAAGAAGAAGCAAAATATAACTCTCAACAAGTGCAAATCATTACCAAAAAAGATATTGAACTAAAGCAGGCTAAATCTGTGGAAGATATCGTATTTACACAAGCTGGTGTAAGTCGTACAGTGGACAGTATGGGCCGTGTCGGTGTATCGATTCGTGGTGCCGAACCTCGTCATACATTAATACTCGTAGATGGTCAGCCAGTGATGGGTGAATTTGCAAAGTATCAGGGGCAAGGCGATGAATTGCAACGACTAGGTACAGAAAATGTGGAACGTATAGAAATTATTCAAGGTGCAGCAAGCGCAAAATACGGATCTGATGCCATTGGTGGTGTTATCAATGTAATTACAAATAAACCAAATAAAAATGCTAATATCCGCATTAATGGTGAGAGTATTCGTTCTCGTGGCGACCAAGGCTTGTTCCCATACAGTAACTTCTTTATGCGTGCTGATTCAGGCCAACAAGGTAAATTACGAGTGAATATTCACGGTAGCAAACGTGATATTGTGCCCGTATATGCTGCACGAGAAAGAAAAGAAGTTCCATTTGGTGATCCTAGTGTGCCCCATCGATTCCCTAAAAACTCACTTCGTTATTATGGCGCCAATGCCAATATTGGCTTGTCTGCTATCTATGATGTGAATGATAAAAATTCATTTTCTTTCACCATGGATCGATATAACGAAGATTTAGAGCGATATGTAAAACGAACGAATTCTGAAGATGAACCACAAGTGCATTATAAACGTGATTTGGATCGGAATAAAATTAACTTTTCCTATGCTGGTTCCGATGAAAAAAATAACTGGAAAGTGGAATTGAACTCTGCCCGGACAAAAGAAGATGATGTGACCCTTACTAGTGAATTTGGAAATAGTAACTATGAAGGTAAAAACACGTTGAATTATGTGGACAATGTGGATCATAAACAATGGAGCTTAAATGTTACTGGCGATACACAAGCCAATGAAAATCATTTACTTTCTTATGGGTTTGGATACACTACTGAAAGTGGTGAAGGTAGTCGATTAAAAAGCGCGCCTCACACATGGGTTCGTAACATTGACCCATGGGATTATGATAAAAGTTTAGCTGTGAAAAAAGGGAAACCTTCTAGTACCATCTATCGTCATTCTTTTGATAAAAATAGTGATGGCTCTTTACGGTGGAATAAAGAACATGAATGGTATGGCTATGATGGAACAATTAATACCAGTGTGCCTGAATTTACCTATGAAGACTTTAAAAACTATTTAGACCCAGAAGCAGGGCTAGATGAGTCTGCCTTTATGGGTTTGGTCTATGATTCTGGTGGAAATTATACGCCGAACAATCTTCAAAGACGCAATCCTGAAGCCTTTAAACGGTTTGAAGCATTCAACGAAAGATTAAAACAAATTCCTTACAATCAAGAACTGGTGGCTAAGTATGGGCCAGGACATCAAGGATCCACCACCATAGATGGAGTGAAACCACCAATTATTAACTTAGCGTATTTGGCTTTATTCTATTATATGGAAGATCCATCCTTTAAAATTGTACGACCTCAATTCAATGGTGGTCATTTTAAGGATGAGTACAATAAACGGATTAATCAGCAAACGGTAGGGAGTGCTCGGTTACGGAAACAACATTTCTTCATCCAAGATACATGGCAAGTGAATAAGAACACGATTTTACAACCGATTGCTCGCCTAGACCATAGTGATTTATTCGGTTCCCATATGACTTTCAACATGGGGGTTACCCATAATGTAAAGGGCAATGCACATCGTCGTTTGAAAGCTAATATTGGAACCAGCTACACCGAGCCAGGCATGGGGGAAATGTACTATAATTGGGAAATGTATGGCCCTACGGTAACGAATGTAGCTCCACTTTCCGGTGGTCGTGCACGACTAGGATGGTATTGGATTGGTAATCCTGATTTAAAACCAGAAACCTCGAAAAATATAGATATCTCTTTTGAAGGGGAAAACAAAAATACCTATTTCAAATTAACTGCTTTCCGCAACCAAATTACGAACTACATGACCATTGCTAATACAGGACATATTATAGATTTTCATCCTTATTTAAATGAAAGTACTTATATGGGTGCTACAAAATTTGAACATGCACCAGATATGATTTATACTTTTAAAAATATAGGTAAAGCTCGTATTAATGGCTTGGAATTAGAGTTAAAACAACGGTTGAATGAGCATTTTAAATTTAAATTCGGTTATACCTATTTGAATGCCATTAATAAAACAAATCCAGATTTGCCACGTCGATTGCTAGATAAACCAATGCATAAATTGGACTTAGGTTTAGAATTTGAAGATAAAAAAAGTGGCTGGAGTGGTAATATTTGGGCAGACTATTACTATAAAATGCTAGATAGTAATTCCGTATCTGGCGGTGGTAATTATATTACATCACAAAAAGACCCTGATAATGACGATAAATCTATCATTACCTACGAGTTTAATACGAAAAAGACAGCGGATATGTATAAGTTAAAATCCTATGGCATTTGGAACATGATTGTGCAAAAGAAAATCAATAAAGATTCCTTAGTGTATTTTGGCATTAATAATATCTTTGATCATCGAGATGATGATCGAGCCTTGCAAGGTCGTCAATATCGGTTTGGGATGAATTTAAAATTTGGGGCTTCTAGTGAAACAAAGGATAAGGTAGTAGAAGTATCTACAAAAGTCATTCATGATAAAAATGATATTATAGCCATGACTCCACTGAATACATTTGTCTTGGAGAAACCATTTGATGAAGGCAAAGAAAAAGGAATTACATTCATAGGCGATTTACGTATGGGTGGAGATAGTCATTTAGGTAGTGATCGACCATCCAATCGGGTTACAGCAGTCAGCTCAATTAGTGATGGGGCATTGAAAAACCTACTAGATAAAAATGAACATGGGTTCCATACACGGTTGCGTTTGGGTGCTAATGCACGAGTTAATGATACTATGAATGTAAAATTACTCATCACAGCACAGGGGCAAAACGGTGTGGATACATCTCATGAAATGGTAGGTTCAAAAGGTATTCAACATAGTAGAGTAGAAGAGTTAGATTTGACGAAACATCATGCAAAATGGGATTATTCTGTAGGTAGGATGAAAGAACGAATGGGTGCTACAGGGTACTGGTTTAATAAAGAATTTGATGGACTTCGTACCGTTTGGACTAGTGATAAAGACCAAGTACGTATTGGATTTGGGGATTTCTCCCGCAGCACCGGTATCCAAGACTCTTCGTATACTCATGCAATTTATACGAAGTTTAAACGACCACCAACTGTGGATGAGTTTGTTGGTACATCCTATGATTACTCAGAACTTTCAGAAGAAGACCGAAACCGTGTTGGTGGAGCAAAAGTTGAAAAAGTTGTGAAAGATGCACCGAATACAGTGAATTTCTATCAACAGTTGAAAAAGTTGCTGAGGGAATATAAGGAGTTATCTGCAAAAAAAGATGACTATACTACTGAATTAGATAGTTTAAAAGATGACTTGGCAGGTAATGGTTGGGTAACACCTACAGAAGAGGAAAAAGTTGAACTACGAGCAAAAATTGAAGCTAAAACAAAAGAATTGGAAGAAATTACTACAAAATGGGAAGCTAATGTAGATGCTCAGTATGGAACACTGGCTCGCATGCAAGACATTGTAATAAAAGCCTATGGTAATGATAAAGCTTTCACTACAGTTGATATAGCGACAAGGACGGAAAAAGAAATTACCATTCCAATTAAAATGCCAAAATTAAACTATACCTTAAAGGGAAAATCACAGGAATTTAAATATGATGATGATGGAGATTTGATGCGTGGACCAGATGGAAACCCTATTCCAGCTGGACCTGCAACCGAAAGCTCATTTAAACAAGCGATTAGTCCTAGTGGGAATAATATAAATAACCCTATTTTCAAATTAAAACTTAAGGATATTCAAGTTCTTGGCAAAAATAAAAAAGAATTTTTAGCAAAGTGGTTTAAAGAGAATAAAGCAGAAATATTAAAGGGATATGACGAGGAAGCCAAACGACTCGCTATTGGAGCTTTTAACGGAGGTGTTACAGGAGTAGAATTGACTGATGATTCTGGTAAAGTAGGAGATGAGCTTTATAAAAATAATTATCTAGAGACTGATGGAAGTCCTCAAGATCATACAATATACAACACATACGATTCAGACATGTACCCATACTTAATTGCTCAATATTTCAATAAACTCGTTAGTGTCTTAGAGGCCACTGATGCTCATAGTCGTTTACCAAGGGAAACATTGACTCCATACACAGGAGCTATTATTCCTGCGAAAGGTATCGTATTGCAACGTGATACTATACCACCAATTAAAGGAGCTGGATTTATTCAACTTCGACATATGGTAGGTAAACAAATGGGAATCAGTGCATGGTATTTACGTTCCTTAGGTAATGATGAATTTAGTATGGCCTACGCTTCTGGATTGACCACATCCTCTAAAACGTTACGAGGTATGGCTAATGTGATTGGTATTGGTGCTAATTATCGAATGGGGCAAGCTACGGTTTCCTTCGATTATGGTCAAAACAGAACAGACCTTGGTCGATTTATGAATGGTCGCACTATCTATGATTATGTGCCAGGGTCCATAAACTTTACCCCAACAGGTCGAACTAATGGTGGGAATCCAACATTCTGGGCTGTTCGTTTTGATGTTGGACAATCGGATATGAGTAGACCAGGTAGCTGGAATGGATTCATCGATTACAAATCCTTTGACCATGGTTCCTTCTTCGGCGGAAATGGAACGGGGGCTGTACCAGATCGATACCTAGATGGTATTCGTAGCTTCACCGTTGGTGGTGGATATGTACCATGGAAAGATGTATTATTAGAAGCATCCTATACCTTCGATGCAAAAGCGATTGGACAAAGAGATACTTTATACGGTGCAGAAAACTTTAAATTAGGAAATTACACAAGAATCCAAGGAACTTATAGGTTCTAGATTTACGTAATTGAAAGTGAGTTTCTCTCCTGTATTGGATAATTTAATAGTTAGAAGAGATGCCTAATGACTGTTTGTCTTATAGTTATTAGGCATTTTTGATGTTCGATGTTAACACAATCAGGTGTATATTTATAGATAAAAATAAGAAAGAGTTTCAAATAAATGAACTAATTGGGCTATTGGATTTCATTTTGGAGTAGAATTGAAATATCATTTACTATAAAATAATAGAAAATGATACTTTTTGTCATTTATAGGGATTCATTGATATATAGTTTTTTAGAGATATAGGAGCAGATTGCCATGACCACACATCGGAGAAAGCAACAGAAATACTTTATGCTATCTTGCGCTATAGCTACATGGATAGCTATGCCTGGATTGATGTATACAAATACGGTACAAGCTGAGGGTTCTGTGTATGTAACAGCCGACAAAGCACATGAAGAGGCAAAATATAACTCTCAACAAGTGAGTATTATTACTAAAAAGGATATTGAGCAAAAACAAGCGAAGTCATTAGAAGATATCATTTTTACTGAAAGCGGTGTATCTCGTACTGTGGATTCGATGGGTCGTGTAGGTGTATCCATCCGTGGTGCCGAAGCACGACATACTCTAATTTTAGTAGATGGACAAGCCGTATTAGGGGACTTGGCTAAGTTTAGTGGCGCCGCTGACGAAGTGATGCGTTTAGGTACAGAAAACGTGGAACGCATTGAAATCGTACAAGGTTCTGCTAGTGCGAAATATGGTTCCGATGCGATTGGTGGTGTAGTGAACATTATCACTAAAAAAGCAGCAAAAAAACCAACTATTCAAATCAATGGTGAAGGATCTCGTGCTAAAGGTGGAGAAACTGGATATGGTAATTCAAATTTCTTCTTACGTGCTGATTCTGGACAAATGGGTAAAGTGCGTGTAGCTATCTCTGGTAGTAAACGTGATATTATGCCTGTATATGCTACGCAAGCAAGAAGAGATACTGGAGATAAACTAGAAGGCGAGTTTAAACCAAATGTGCTTCGTTTCTATGGAGATACCTCTGATGTTGGGTTGAACGCAATTTACGATATTAATAAAGAAAACAATATTCAAGTTCGTCTAAATCGATATACAGAAGATTTACAACGTGATGTAAAACATAGTACATCTCCATTTGAGCCACAGCGCCATTTTAAACGTGATAGCAACCGTAATACATTGAATATGATTTGGAACGGTCGAGGTGGTGCTAGCGATTGGAAATTAGAATTGAACCATTCTCGCATTAATGAAAATGATATTTCTTTAATTAATTACTTCGGCCGTTCTCAGTACGAAGGTAAAAATGAATTGAAGTATATTGATGATGTAGACCATCGTCAAACTGATATCCGCTTCAATGCAAATTCTGCTATTGGGGATACACACACATTGAGTTGGGGGATTGCACAAACCCATGAAACTGGTTTTGGTAGTCGCTTGAAAAGCTCTCCAAATGTAAAAACAAGATATATTGATCCATGGGACTATGATAAAAACTTGTTAGTAGCTGGTGTAGATCGTCTAGAGCGTCGCCCTGGGGACAATAGTTTGCGTGTTTATTCACACATTCATGATTTTAAATTTAAACCAAGTAAAGATGGTTTACCAATTTGGGATAAAGATTATGAATATTATGGCGCTGAGAAAAAGAGCGACATTCCACCGATTACCTATGAATACTTCCGTGAACATAAATTAGATGACCCTAATAAAACAACAGACCCATCCTCGGTGTATAATAATTTAACAGATTTTGGAGTAGATGATGAACACTGGGAAAAAATTCGTGATTTCAATGATGCATTAAAAAATGAAAATAATCTTCAAAGTGCATCTTCTGTGTATGTAAAATACTTTACACAAGGGGAATCCTTGGATCCAGCAGAGCGTGCGAAAGCACCAAAATACAAAGGCGTTAAATTCCTTGAGAAATATCGTGAACGTGAACAACGTATTACAGAAGGGGAAGGCACTATCAATAAAACAAATATGTACTTATCCGATGCTTGGCAAGTCAATAAAGATTTATTAGTACAACCAACAGTTCGTATTGATAAAAGTAACTTATTCGGTAGTCATGTATCCTGGAATTTAGGGGCTACCTATAATGTAAACTCCAATGCGCATCGTCGTTTGAAAGTCAATGTAGGTACAGGCTACGCTGAACCAGGTATGGGTGAATTGTGGTATAATTGGCAAATGTTTGGTTCTAACCCAGTAGCACAAGGTGTAGCTAAAATGGGTTGGTACTGGGCAGGTAACCCTAACTTGAAACCAGAAACATCCAAAAATATCGACATTAGTTTTGAAGGAGAAGGCAAAAATGACTATGCTCGCTTTGGCATTTTCCAAAACCGTATTACTAATTACATGTCGGTATATTTTACAGGAGAACTACAAGATTGGGCTCCGCAATTATCGAAACAAGATAAATGGATGCAAGCACCAGATTTAATTTATAGCTTTAAAAATATTGGGAAAGCTAAAATTACCGGTGCCCAATTAGAGTGGAAACATAAATTTGGTAATCATTGGAGTACGCGCTTTGGCTGGACTCGTCTACAGGCTTTAAACCAATCTGATCCAACAATGCCTAGACATTTATTAGATCGTCCAACTAATAAAATTGACTTTGGTATTACATACGAAACTAAAAAATGGAATGCACAACTTTGGGCGGACTATTACCATAAAATGTTGGATAGTAATACGCAAAAAAATCGTTCCAACTATTGGATTAGTGGAATTGATTCCGATAGTGCTATTTATAATGTTTCTAATGAATACGAAGAAAAATCCTACGGTATATGGAATGCCATGGTACAACGTAAATTTGGCGATGATTCATTAGTATACTTTGGTGTTAATAATATCTTTGATCATCGCGATGATGACCGTGCAACACAAGCTCGTGTATATCGTTTTGGTGTGAACCTAAAATTTGGCCCTGGTGGTGCACATAAAGATACAAATGTGAAAGCACAAACACCAGGTACAGCGAATAGTAGTATAGGATCCACAACACCGATTTCTCAAACTCAAGTTGATACTGCGTTAGCTAGAGTCAATGGCGATAATATGGGACATAGTCATCACTTCTTAGATCGTCCATTTGATGCAAATAAAGAAGTAGGCACTCAATTTATCGGTGATTACCGAGCACGCTTAATGGCTCATGGTGGTTCTGAACGTCCACAATCCTTGTATACAAGTACTTCTTATGTAGGAAGTGCTGAATATAACTTAAAAGATCAAAGAGAACATGGCTTAGAACAACGCATTCGTTTTGGTGCAGATGAAAAAATCAATGACCACACGAATGTGAAAGTGTTAGCAAGTGCAAGTGGTACTCACTCCGTAGATACAGCAAGCACAACAGTTAACTCACAAGGACTTAATAAACAACGATTGGAAAACCTAGATGTGACAAATTCTAATGGACGTTGGGATTTCTCTATCGGTCGTTTATCTGAATCTATGGGTACTACAGGTTATTGGTTTAATAAAACATTTGATGGTGTTCGTGCTGTTTGGACGGACCAACGAAATCAATTCCGTACGGGTATCGGATCATTCAAAGCAAGCACGGGTATTACAGATTCTGCTTACACTCATAGTACGTACGCTACGTACTTTAGAGCGCCAACATTGGATGAATTTATTGGATTAAACAGCCAAATATACAACACATTTAATGAAGGCATGTACGGCAATGAGTGGAAGACTCCGATTGAAGAAAAAGATGGAAAAAGAATTCCTCAAAAAGGATCTTTTATGGAAAGATACTTAAAGGACTTTAAAGGTAAGAACGAAAATCTATTTTTTGTAGAGCAATTGAGCGATATAGAAAATACAATGTCTAACCTATCAGAACAAGAACGGGCTGCAAAACGTACTGAGATTGTACAACGCATGGCCGAGATTGTTGGTAAAGCATATCCAGAACTAGCTAACTCTACTCACTTAGCATATAGGACTGAAACGCCTGGAAAAACGATAAACATTATGTATGAAGTAGAGGATGCTAATGGTACAAAGGCATACTTAATGGCTCAGATGGATCTTTATTCATCTGGTGGAAAATTTAGCCCATATCCGATTTACAAGAATGATTCAGACGAAAGAAAAGCTGTTAAAAAAGAGAAAAACGAAATCTTAAAAGAGTTGTATGGTAAAACATTAGCGTCTGTTAATTCAAAATTTGCCGCAAGTTTGGGAGACCCAACGGTATTAACCAAGGAATACATTGATAAGAATAAAGCAAAATTAGAAGAAGGATACAAGGCTGCTGCTGAATGGGCTGCACGTAAACAATGGATTGAAGATAATGAATATTCTTTGGATTCACGTGATGACAAAATAAAATATTCTGAGAACTTTGCTCTTACGGATGATGGATATTATAAACAAATCTCTTCAAGTGCTCCTGAGGCAAGAAAACTTGATAATCCAGTCAAGGATTATAAATTTAAAAGAGTTGTAAAAATATTTGAAAAAGGGGAAAACGTATTTGGCAAAGGCATTAAAATGAAAGATGTTGATATTGCCGAAACATTAAAATCTGCGAATTTTGTTACAACACCTAGTGATTATACAGAAGGTCAGATGCAGTTTTTCCCAGAATTATATTTAAGAGAATTAATTAAATTATTAAGAGACTCTGAACAAGGTAATACATTACCTCGCGCAGCCTTAGAAAAAGTAATTGGCAAACCAATCAAAGTGACTGGTTTAAAATTAGAACGTGATACAATTCCTGCGATCGATAAAGCTATCTTTGCTCAATATAAAACGCAAATTAAC
Organism: Veillonella sp. VA142; assembly: GCF_003992135.1. Classification (GTDB taxonomy): domain Bacteria; phylum Bacillota; class Negativicutes; order Veillonellales; family Veillonellaceae; genus F0422. The sequence goes on from NZ_RQVN01000002.1 coordinate 170,632, forward strand.
CCACGGTTAGGTATTCAAGCATGGTTCTTACGTTCCTTGAACAATAATGAACACACAATGCAAGCTGGTCATGCAAAAACTAAGATGGTCACTCATACAGGTATTACCGGGTATAATACAGATTGGGCAGGAGATATCAATCCAGATGATCCAATTTACGGCGATGTAACATCTGAAGTACCAGACTTAACAAATGATACATACACAACAAATCGCTTGGCAAATATCTTTGCGATCGGTGCACAATATCAATTAGGTCATAATGCGTTACTTTCCTTAGATTATGGTTTGAATCGCAGTGATTTCGGTCGCTATATGAATGGTCATACCAACTTTGATCATGTTCGAAATACTGCTGACTTCACAGTGAAAGGTCACTCCATGGGAGGTACTCCACACTTCTGGACAGCTCGTCTTGACATCGGACAATCTGATTACACAAGACCGGGTAGCTGGAATGCGTTCATGGATTATAAATACTTTGCTCATGGTTCCTTCTTCGGTGGTAATGGCACAGGTGCAGTACCTGATCGTTACTTAGATGGTATCCGCAGCTTTACATTAGGTGGTGGATATGTTCCTCGTAAAGACTTCTTAGTAGAGGCATTCTATACATTTGATGCCAAAGGTATTGGACAACGTGATACATTATATGGTGGAGAAAACTTTAAATTAGGTAACTACACTCGTATTCAAGGTACTTACAAGTTCTAATGCAAGATACTATCAAGTCTTATAGACGTTGGCCTAAGTCTATGCACTAATGCACAGTATGATAGACTAGCATTTAATACATAATGATATACCATAGAGGATAGTTGACGATGTCAGTTGGCTATCCTCTACTACCATGCTCTGTGCAACAGTATGGCAGTATAGGACTGCAATCTATCTAGAGGAAAGGAATATTCTCAGCGTATCTAAAATTAGATTGAGATACAACGATTACATTGAGATACAAAAATTGTTTATTGTAGAGTAAAATTTACATTGAAATGCAAAAAACTATCGATTTTAAATAAAGATTGCATTGGAATGCAATCTTGTGTCAAAATATAGCGGAGTTTGCATCCTAATGTATTATTTGAAATAGCAATGAATTGTAAGGTATAAGCGGGTGGTATTTATGGCGATGTCAAGTTTTTTAACGGAATTTAAGTTTGATGAAACAGCAACAAAGAAAATTTCTAAAATATTTGATGAAAATAAAAAATTGAATATTCCTTCAGATTTTGAGGTTGAATGTATAAGCAAAGAGGATATTCCCAATTTTTTAAATATGGAGAAATTTTATTAGCATATATGTTATATAAGGGTTACAAGTGAAAGAAGAAATGACAAAAGAAATACAAGAATCGACGGGTGTGATTCGTTATATTTGGATTGTATTGGGTGCTATTAGTTTTGGCTTAGGGTCATTGGGAATTGTATTGCCTTTATTGCCAACGGTACCATTTTATTTATTCGCTGTATTTTGTTTTGCTAGAGGATCTAAACGATTCCATGAGAAGTTTGTAAACTCAAAACTCTATGCAAACTATGTAGAGCCTTTTAAAAGTAAAAGTGGCATGCCATTGCGCACTAAGATTAATATTTTGGTATCCGTGTCTATTTTATTGGGCATTGGTGCTTATGGTATGCGCAATATGCCGGTAGCATTATACATTATGGGGGCTGTGTGGATAGGTCATGTGATTGCCCTTGCGTTTATTGTGAAAACGGCACCACCTGAACCTAAAGCATAATAATAGTTATTTTCGTAGTAGTGCAAGTGTATCATGTTTGTATATTACTGAATATGATGTACACATACAAATAGAATAGTTGTATTAGCCAAATCATGAATGCATATTTATCGTGATTTGGCTTTTATTGTGTTGTGCTTATGTGATATAGTAGTAGCAACGTTTAAATATAACTTACGTCATTGGGTGTACTGGTAGAAAGTTATGTTACAGAATCTATCGTTACAATAGATAGTGAGTATTATGAAGTATTCACTAAGGATAATTCAATCTACTTGATGACACATAAATTTATTGTTAAAAAATACTTGGAGTAATATATAGTTGTGTATATGTATAGATTATAATTAGGAGCGGAATACTATGAAATCAAAACAACAACAAGGCCCTATACAAGGAGATCGATGTGGTATCTGCGTTCCTATTGTAGGACCTAGTATCGAGGAAGTTCTTTCACAGGTACAAAAGGCAGTGCAAGCAGAGGTAGACCTCATTGAGTTGCGCCCTGATATGTGGATGAAGGATTCCCATATATCTGAGGAAGTGTACATACCCACAATAGTAAATTTGGTAGAAGAAGTGCATTCTAAATATGAAAAGATGCCTATGTTGTTTACATGGCGTACCCTAGCTGAGGGCGGAGAAACACCTTTAAGTAGTGAGAATTACTGTAATTTATTACAAGTAATTGTGGATCAAAATGTGGTGGATGCTGTGGATGTAGAATTATTTGCCTACACAGAGAAAATTGGTAGCATCATGAAACAGGCTCATCAGCAAGGAATGCAAACGGTAATGAGCTATCACAACTTTTACAAAACATTGGGGATAGATACATTGCATCTCTATGCAGAGCAAATGATATCTGCAGGAGCTTCCGTGATTAAGTTTGCTTTGATGCCAACATCGAGTGATGACGTATTTTCCGTATTACAGTTTACAAGAGAGTTAACACAAAGATATCCGCAGTTACCACGTATAACTATGTCTATGGGACAATTAGGACAGATGACACGGACCTGTGGCAATGTGTTTGGTAATTGTTTGACCTTTGGCACACTGGGACAAGCATCGGCACCTGGACAGATAGAGGTGGCGGTTTTAAGGCAACTAATAAAAGGCAAAAAATAATGTGATAGTCAAATTGTTTCATAATTACTATACAATGGCATCAAGAAGATTATTTTCTGCTACTCTGTATGGTAAGGAGTAGATATGAGATCATTAGTTTTTATTCTTCGTATGTACATAGCTATAGAGATTATCTATAGAATAGACAGAAGAGTCTATAAAAATTATAGAAGAAATGTTAATATTCAGTAGACAAATGTATTTTAGTGTGATAATATTTGATACATAATTTAATACTCGCCTACGAAACCGATGAGGTGGAGATAAAAATAGAACGTGCACTTCCAGAGAGTGGGGGTAGCTGAGAGCCCCGCAGAACGCAGTCTATTAAATGGACCACCGAGGGTATGGGGAACGGACAATGTGTCTTAGTATAGCATAACGTGTCATGAGCGTTAATCGTGAGGGATATGATAGTATCCTGCAAAGGGGAATGCATGCATTCAAACAAGGTGGTACCGCGATTTATATGAATCTTTCTGCGCATTCGTGCAGCTTTTAGCATATGAACTCGTCCTTGACATTTACGTCTAGGGCGAGTTTTTTTTTGCAGGAGGATTTATGAAACCATCATTAGAAACAGTGAAACAATTGGGGCAAGGGTATGATATCGTACCAGTTTATGTGGAATTATTATCAGATATTCGCACACCTATTTCCGTACTGAAAGCCCTAAAAAAGGTGAGCGCCCATACTTTCTTATTAGAAAGTGCAGATAATACTCATCACTGGGGTCGATATTCTTTCTTAGGTTATAATCCATTGTTAGAAGTCACATGCAAAAACCATATGATGACAATTAAGGGAGATATGACACGCACATTCACATGTAATAATCCGGCGGAAGAAATTAGAAATATATTGAATCAATATAAAAGCCCTAGAGTAGAAGAATTGCCAACTTTTACAGGTGGATTTGTAGGATACTTCGCCTATGAATACATTCGATACATAGAACCTACTTTGGATCAACACATCAGTGATACAGATACGAGCATGGTTAACGATGTGGACCTTATGCTCTTTGATAAAGTTATTGCTTTCGACCATTATAAAAATAAAATCTATATCATCGGTCATGTACGTACAGATGATATAGAACGCAATTATGAGCGGACCCAATTGGAATTACAAGCCTTAGCAGATCTAGTGACAGAAGGAGAAGAGGCAGACATCGAACGTGGTGTACTGGAAAATGAATTCACCTCTGAGTTTACTTCCGAAGAATATCAAGAGGTAGTACGAAAAACACAACACTACATCACAGAAGGAGATATTTTCCAAGCGGTGGTATCTAATCGTAGAGAAGCGAAGTTCAAGGGGAGTTTACTCAATGCATATCGAGTGCTACGAACAATGAACCCATCGCCGTACATGTTCTATATGAGTGGTAAATCTGTGGAATTAACAGGTGCATCTCCGGAAACATTGGTAAAATTACAAGATAGGAGTGTTTACACTTTCCCAATTGCGGGCACATTACCACGGGGCAAGAATGAAGAGGAAGATAGGGCGCAAGAGGCTAAGCTAAGTCAGGACGAAAAAGAACTAGCGGAACATAATATGCTTGTCGATTTAGGCCGTAACGACATTGGTAAAGTTTGTGAGTTTGGTTCCGTCCAAGTAGAAGCGTTACATCAATTACAACGGTTCTCCCACGTTATCCATTTAACTAGCACTGTGAAAGGAACCTTACGAGAAGAGTTTGATGCTTTAGATGCTATTGGTGCTACCTTGCCAGCAGGAACTTTGTCGGGTGCCCCTAAGATTCGTGCCATTCAGATTTTACAAGAATTAGAGAAAAGCCCGCGTGGTGTATATGGAGGTGCCGTAGGATACTTAGATTTTTCCGGGAATATGGATGTGTGTATTGGCATCCGCATGGCTATGGCAAAAAACGGAAGAGTATTTGTGCGGTCTGGCGGTGGTATTGTGCGAGACAGTGTACCTGTGAATGAATACAATGAAACGATTCATAAAGCACAATCTATGGTGACAGCTATCACATTGGCACAGGAGGTGTAATATGGTATTGCTCATTGATCATTACGATAGTTTTTCTTTCAATATTTACCAATTAATTGGTTCCTTAGTGAAAGATATTAAAGTCATCCGCAGCGATGAAATGACAGTGGAAGAAATTCAAGAACTGTCACCAGATTGTGTGATTCTTTCACCGGGAACAGGACGACCAAAGGATGCAGGAGTGTATGAAGAATTGCTCGAAACATGCCAAGGAAAGTTTCCTATCTTGGGCATCTGCTTGGGCCATCAGGCGATGGGCGAAGTGTTCGGAGCTACTGTAGGGTATGCGAAAGAAGTGATGCATGGCAAACAAAGCGTGGCTACTCAATGTTATCCATCTATATTATGGAAAGATATTCCTCAAGAATTTCCTGTGGCTAGGTATCATTCCTTAGCAGTCTTAGAAGATACATTAGGAGATGAACTGGTGGTGACAGCTCGTACAACAGATGGAGAAATCATGGCTATGGAACATAAGACGTATCCTATATATGGTGTGCAATTCCATCCAGAATCTATTTTGACACCACAGGGGGAACAGATGGTGAAGAACTTTTTGGAGACACATAATATTATTTAATATTGTTAGTAGTGATTACGCATTGTAAATGAATACTATAATATAGTTGTCAGTACATATCATTATAGTATCTAAGTATAGAAGATGTATGATTAATGGAGACATAGACTATGATTCAACAAGCAATACGCCTCGTTACAGAGGGTCAAGATATGCCCTATGAAGTGGCAAAAGTAACGATGAATGCGATTATGAGCGGCGACGTACAGGAGGTGCCTATGGCAGCCTTTTTAGGAGGCCTACAAGCAAAGGGACCTAGCGTGACAGAGATTACAGCTTTTGCAGAAGTGATGCGTGAAAAAGCAGGTTCCGTACCACATGACAATACAGTAGTAGAAATCGTAGGAACCGGTGGAGATGGTAGTAGTACATTTAATATTTCCACTACGTCAGCCATATTGTTAGCTGCGGCGGGTATTCCTGTGGCTAAACATGGAAATCGTAGTGTTTCTAGTAAATGTGGGGCTGCCGACGTATTAGAAGCACTGGGTGTGAAACTAGATCTGAATGGAGAGCAAAATAAAAAGGTCTTAGAAGAAGCAAATATTTGCTTTATGTTTGCCCCTGTGTACCATGAAGCTATGAAGTATGCAGGTCCTGTACGAAAAGCTATGGGGGTAAGAACGGTATTTAATATTTTGGGGCCTTTGGCAAATCCAGCCGGTGCTACGGTAGAGCTCGTGGGTGTGTACGATCGGTCCTTAATAGAACCCTTGGCACAGGTCTTATCTAACTTAGGTGTATATCGTGGTGCCGTGGTATATGGCAGTGATGGGTTAGATGAGATTACAGCCACAGGTACAACGACAGTGTGTGAAATCAATCATGGTACCTTCAAAACTTATGAGCTAGATCCGAAGGATTATGACTTTACCTATGCCACACTAGATGAATTAGTAGGAGGTGATGCACAGGTAAATGCTGAAATCACACGCAATTTACTTGAAGGTAAGGATAGAAGTGGTCGTGCTACAGCAGTAATACTCAATGCGGGTATGGCATACTATTTAGCTAAAGAGGGAGCGGTTACCATAGAAGAATCATTCAAAAGGATACAAGAATTGTTATACTCTGGCGCAGGTGCAAAGGCGCTTTCAAGATTTGTGAATGCCTCGCAAAATGCTTAATAGTCCGTGGTTATCATTATACTTATAAAGCAGGAGATATTCGTTAGGAATAGTAGATTCTAGAACCTAGTTAGGTAACTTGTCAACTAAATAGTACAAATATAGAAATTCCTACTGTTATCATTTAGATATATAAATACTTCTGATTGCGTGTTGGCATATACATACTATGGTTATAAGAGTATGCAAGAATATTAGGATAGAAATAGAGATAGTTATGATATTAGATAAAATCGTGGCAGCTACTGAAAAGCGGGTGCGTGACGCAAAAGCTAAGCTACCCTTGTCAGAGTTGCAACAGCAAGTAGAAAGAATGCCAATCACGAAGGACTTCCCTTTTGAACAGGCGTTACAAGAATTAGATTTCAATTTCATATGTGAAGTGAAAAAAGCATCTCCATCAAAAGGGATAATTTCAGAAGATTTTCCCTATCTAGATATTGCTAAAGACTATGAAATGGCAGGGGCAGCAGCGATTTCTGTGTTGACGGAATCAGACTTCTTTTTAGGTAGCCTTCAGTACTTACAAGAGATTGCAGCAATTGTACATATTCCTGTACTTCGGAAGGATTTCATCATCGATGAATACCAAATCTATGAAGCAAAACTATGGGGCGCCTCAGCTATATTACTCATAGCCGCTATCTTGGATGATGAAACAATGGCACGCTTTTATAAGCTAGCAGATAGTTTGGGATTGTCCTGCTTGGTAGAGGCTCACGATGAAACGGAAGTGTTACGAGCTGCTAAGATAGGAGCCCGCATCATTGGAGTGAACAACCGTAATTTAAAAGATTTTACGGTGAATGTGAACAACAGCATTCATTTACGTAATCTTGTAGATGATTCAGTGATTTTCGTATCTGAAAGCGGACTAGATACAGCTGAAGATATTCAGTGTTTACGAGATAACAACATTCATGCTGCACTCATGGGTGAAAGCTTTATGAGGTCTACAGATAAAGTGGCTAAGTTAGCTGAGTTATATGGCCCTATTCGACATAATACTTTTGAGGGGAATTATACAAATCAAGATTTGCTAGAAACATATGAAACATATAAGGTGGAAGGTGTACAGACATCGAAAGAAGAGATGTTGATACCAAGGGAACCTAATCCTCTTACAGAACCGAGATATGAAGTGAAAATAAAATTCTGTGGCATAACCCAAGAAGATACAGTTCCTGTATTGCTGGATACACAACCAGATTATGTGGGTTTTGTCTTTGCACAGAGCAAGCGACAAGTGACAAGAGAGCAAGCCCGTTCTATTGCCAATAGTTTACAAAACACCTTGCAAGATGCGACTAATGATAAGCCTACTTCTTATGTAGGTGTATTTGTAAATGAAACGATATCTACTATTGTAGAGATTGCTAAGACGGTGCCACTTTCAGTAGTGCAATTACATGGAGATGAATCTGTAGACTATATTGAAACATTACGGAATCAATTACAGGAACAAGAATTAGAATCTTGTCAGATATGGAAAGCCATACAGGTGCAAAGTAAAGAAGATATTGTGCCATGGAAACAAGTACCTATTGATGGACTAGTGGTAGATTCCTACTCTAAGGAAGAACGAGGAGGTACCGGTAAGACTATCGATTGGTCACTCCTAGAAGAAGTACAGGTCCCATTCTACCTAGCCGGTGGTATAGGACTACACAATGTAGCCCGTGCTATCCGAAGACTACAGCCTTATGGGCTTGACATGAGCAGTAGTTTAGAAACGAATGGACAAAAAGATGCTAAGAAAATGAGAACCATGTCACACATTATTAAGACAGTCACACATAGATAAGGAGATAGACTATGACAACACATCGCCATGGCTATTTCGGGGACTTTGGTGGACAATTCATGCCGGAAACATTAATGAATGCCATCATTGAACTGGAAGAAGCCTATGAAATGTATAAAAACGATCCAGAATTTATTAAAGAGTTAGAAGACCTACATGTATCGTATACAGGTCGTCCCTCCATGTTATATTATGCAGAGAAAATGACAAAAGATTTAGGGGGCGCTAAGATTTATTTGAAGAGGGAAGACTTAAATCATACAGGGTCCCACAAATTAAATAATGTGCTAGGTCAAATGTTACTAGCTAAGCGAATGGGGAAAACTCGAGTCATTGCCGAAACAGGTGCCGGTCAACATGGTGTAGCCACTGCCACAGTAGCTGCATTAATGGGTATGGAATGTGAAATTTTCATGGGTCAAGAAGATTGTGAAAGACAAGCTTTAAATGTATACCGGATGGAGCTATTAGGTGCCAAGGTACATCCTGTGACATCTGGTACCAGTACCTTAAAAGATGCCGTATCTGAAGCAATGCGTGAATGGACGAATCGTATGGCAGACACTCACTACGTGTTAGGATCTGTCATGGGCGCCCATCCATTTCCTATGATGGTCCGTGACTTTCAATCTATCATCAGTCGTGAAGCAAGAAAACAAATTCTAGACAAAGAAGGCAAACTACCAGCGGCTGTGTTAGCTTGCGTTGGTGGCGGTAGTAATGCTATCGGTATGTTCTATCATTTTATTCCTGATGCGGACGTGCAACTCATCGGCTGTGAATCGGCAGGTAAAGGTGTGGATACAGAGCAACATGCGGCAACCATGACGAAGGGTACTGTGGGAATTTTCCATGGTATGAAATCTTATTTCTGCCAAAACTCATATGGTCAAATTGCACCGGTTTATTCCATTTCTGCTGGGTTAGACTATCCAGGTATTGGACCAGAGCATGCCCATTTACGAGACAGTGGACGTGCTCAATATGTGCCGATTACAGATGATGAAGCAGTGGATGCTTTTGAATATCTATCTCGTATGGAGGGGATTATTCCAGCTATTGAAAGTGCTCATGCCGTAGCGCATGCTATGCGATTGGCACCTACTCTAAGTCCTGATGAAAGTATCATCATTTGTTTATCTGGACGTGGTGATAAAGATGTAGCAGCTATGGCAAGATATAGAGGGGTGAACTTACATGAATAAAATAACAATAGCAGAAGCTTTTAAAAATAAAGCATTTATCCCTTTCATTACAGCAGGTGACCAAGGGATTGATACCACGGAGAAATATATTCGTACCATGGCAAAAGCGGGAGCGACTTTGATTGAAATTGGCATTCCTTTTTCAGACCCTGTAGCCGAAGGACCTGTTATTCAAGCTGCTAGTGAGCGTGCTTTGTCCACAGGGGTTACTACAGATGATATTTTTGAGATGGTCCGACGTTTGCGCACTGGTACGGATGCATTGACGATTCCACTTGTGTTCATGACCTATATGAATCCTATCTATGTGTATGGTGTTGAAAGCTTTATGACACGCTGTGAAAAAGTGGGCATCCAAGGTGTCATTGTGCCAGACTGTCCATTGGAAGAAAAACAAGAACTAAGCAACCAAACGAAGGCGCATGGAGTTTCTGTTATCTCTTTAATTGCACCTACCTCTGAGCAACGGATTGAGGAAATTGCCAGTCAAGCAGAGGGCTTTGTGTACTGTGTATCTTCACTTGGTGTAACAGGTATGCGCAGTGACATCAAAACAGACATTGCTAGCATCGTGCAACAGATTCGCCAATACACAGATATTCCAGTGGCAGTTGGTTTTGGTATTTCCACACCGGAACAAGCAAAATCAATGGCTTCACTATCTGATGGTGCCATCGTAGGTAGTGCTATTGTGAAACAAATTGGAGAGTGGGGCTTAAATGGGGAAGAAGCGTTATATAACTATGTTCGTTCTATGGTAGAGGCTGTAGGTAACTAACAGTAATGCGCTCTAAGGTAATGCACATGTATAACAGAGTTATTTGATGATGATATCTCTCTTGTCCTATTCTGTTATTTACGATGTCTATTGAATAGCTGTGCAAGAAGTGAATCTTGTGCAGCTATTTTTATATATTAGATACTTACTTATAAGTAGCGTAGTGTTTTATAATATAGTAGGTAATAAGCAGTTATAAAAACCTGTGGTAACATACATTGATATACTGTATACTTAAGGATATATAAAATTCTTAACAGGAGACATAGGGTATGGAAAAAACAAGTATTGGCGTTGGGCGTGCTGCATTGCATGTTGCTATTTCTGAAAGTCGCACAGAAGAGATGGCATTGCGAAAAGACTTTGAAGCACAGGGGATTCATAGTTGTGCTGTGGATTTTGGAGGAGCTTTCACAGAGATTATTCCTAAAATTATTGAACGATCCGTTGTAGCATCGGAACGTCAAGGGTTAATACAAGGTGATCATGTTAGTAAAGGCGCTGTGGTAGGCGCCACAGCACAAGCCTTAGAGCAAATCAAAAATAAATGTGTAGGTCTTAATGTTGGCGGCAAAGTGGGGATTGCACGTAGTCAAGAACATCTAAGTGTAGCAATTTACTTAGGAGTCGGTGTATTGCATTTGGATGAGATTGCCGTAGCTATGGCGCATCGAGCTGTACCAAATCTTTAGAAATGCTATAAATTTATGAATAGATTTGGTATAATATTTTTTAGAGTATATAGACAATAGCTAATCATTTTGGAGGTAACTATGAGTCAATTCGATTGGAAAGTGCTAGATCGTAATTACGAAGATGTCATTTACGAAACATATAATGGGATTGCTAAAATCACAATTAATCGCCCAGAAGTGCGCAATGCGTTCCGTCCTAAAACAGTGATGGAGTTAATTGATGCTTTCACGATTGCACGTGAAGATGCAGAAGTAGGGGTTATTATTTTGACTGGCGCTAACCATGGTCAAGGAGAAGATAAAGAAGCGTTCTGCTCCGGTGGTGACCAACGTGTTCGTGGAGATGGTGGTTATGTTGGAGATGATAAAATTCCTCGTCTAAACGTGTTGGATTTACAACATTTAATCCGTATTACTCCAAAACCTGTTATTGCTATGGTTAACGGTTTTGCTATTGGTGGAGGACATGTATTACATATCGTTTGTGATCTTTCTATTGCCTCTGAAAATGCAAAATTTGGTCAAACTGGTCCTCGTGTAGGCTCTTTTGATGCTGGTTATGGTGCTGGTTACCTAGCCCGTTTAGTAGGCCATAAAAAAGCTCGCGAAATTTGGTTCTTGTGCCGTCAATATTCTGCAAAAGAAGCATTAGACATGGGTCTTGTAAATACAGTAGTGCCATTTGATCAATTAGAAGCAGAAACTGTGAAATGGTGTGAAGAAATTCTTCAATTGTCTCCTATGGCACTTCGCTTCTTGAAAGCTTCTTTCAATGCGGATACAGATGGGTTAGCTGGTTTACAACAATTTGCAGGGGATGCGACTTTATTATTCTACACAACAGACGAAGGTAAAGAAGGTCGCGATGCTTTTAAAGAAAAACGTAAACCTAATTTTAAACAATTTCCTAAATTCCCTTAATGGGTTAGGTTATGAAGTGGTTATATAATCGAGCACAAACACATGGAGATAAGCTTTTTTTAAACGAGCTTACCTATGGTACTGTGTTGGATTTAACAATAGCTACAGCAAAACGACTCGCTCCTCATCTTCGAGGGGAGAGTCGTATTGCTTTATGGGCAGAAAATTCAGTATCCATGGCGATACACCTATTTGCTCTATCTGCATTGGGTATAGAAACAGTATTGCTGAATACGAATCTGACTGAACGAGAAGTGACCGAACAGATGGAAAGTACGGGAGTTCGCACCTTATTGATGTCAGAGAAAATGACACAGATTTTGCGTGCGCAGAAGGAAGCCTGCGACATAGAGGTCACAGATGTTTCTACTTATGAGCATAGCCATAGTCAAGTGGACCGACAGTATTTGTGCTTTTCTACATACATAGACACTGATTTAAAGGCTATTTCTTCTATGCATAATGACGGAGATGTTAGAAATGAAAATACTAATGGCGCAAAATATACATCTATCAAAATAGATGATGAAGAAAACCCCAGTATGGACTCTTTTAGAAATAGATGTAATCACCTGGGTGATGTTGAAGACTCTACAGATTGCGAGAATAATCTAGACTGGAATCCATCAGAGGACAAAATTTTTTGCATTATCAACACTAGTGCTACAACAGGCAAGTTCAAATCCGTCCCTGTGCGATGGTCACAGATTAAGGCTCATGTGAAAGCTTCTGCGAATGTGCTTGGCGTGGAGGAAGATGATAATTGGCTTGTGGTGCTCCCTATGTTCCATGTCAGCGGCTTATCTATTATTTTACGTACCTTGTATAATGGCACAAGAGCTACCATTCGTGAAAAGTTTTCGGAACAAGTTGTACTAGATGCATTAGAAACGGAAGAAGTCACCATAGTATCCTTGGTGCCCACAGTGTTACAACGCATAGTAGAACGTATACAAGCACCAACTTTACGGGCTATCTTACTAGGTGGCGAGTTCATTCCTATGCCACTGTTACAAGAGTGCGTACAACGAAATTTACCAGTCTATAAGACGTACGGCATGTCAGAAACCTTTGCACAAAGTACGACATTTAGTGTTAAGGAGCGTCCGAATAAATTAGCCTCTGTAGGATATCCTTTAGAGGGGGTTACCATTGAAATTCGCAATCCTGATGAAGAAGGAGTAGGAGAAGTGTGGCTTTCATCCCCGATGCTGATGAAAGGATACCTTAATAAAGAACCTATTAAAGGCGCTTTTAATACAGATGACATTGGTTACATAGATGAAGATGGATTTTTATATCTTTTGAACCGCAGAAAGGACATCATCATTTCTGGTGGAGAAAATATTTATCCTAAGGAAATAGAGGACGTCCTATACGGGATGAAGGGTATTAAAGAATGTGCAGTTATTCCTGTCCCTGATTCTAAGTGGGGACAAGTGCCTGTTCTTTGTGTAGTTAGTAGTCATCCAGAAGCAGAAATATCCGACTATTTAATGAGCCGTTTAGCGAAGTATAAAATACCGAAGCGAATTGTATATTATGAAACATTGCCGAAAAATAGCATGGGGAAAATATTGCGACAAGAGTTGATTTACGAAGTAGAAAGGACATAGTATGAAGGGAACTTCTTTATTAGAACAATTACAGATAGAGACATTCCACTGTGCTGGACAGGCCTTTCTGAGTACAATGAAACTTTCATCATTTCATGCACAACCTTATGGATTCGTCAATGGTGGCGTGTATTTAGCTTATGGAGAAGCTTTAGCTGGGATGGCGTCAAATGCCATATTGGCCCAAGAAATGACGGCGCCTAGTGAAAGTGGCATAGGTTCAGAACCTATCAAACAACGGGTAGCGGTAGGTCAATCGGTGACGGCTAATCATGTGAAATCGAAACGATGTGATGGCTATGTAGTAGCGCGTGGACAATTGTTACACCAAGGCGGACGTAATCATGTGTGGATGATTTCTATCTTTGATGAAATGGATCAACTGTTATCTCACATGACAGTGACAAATAGTATAATTAATGTGTAAGAAATTATGTCTATTAGTCGGAATTTATGTATAACACGATATTATCATTACATCCATGTTGATTAGACAAGAGTATCTATAGATAGATTGGTAGTACACCGTAACACTTTATAAATAAGTAGAATAAGTCTGAATAGAATTAATATGTTATACAGTATTGTATTGACTAGAAAGGAGGTGCATAGTCCATGAATATAGATATTATATCGTTGTTCCCAGAGTTTTTTGATGCCTTTTTTACCCATTCCATTATCAAACGTGCCTTACAGGGGAATCGCTTGGATATGAAAGTGACGAATCCGAGGGAGTTTTCTCATAGCAAGCATGGTCAAGTAGACGATACGCCCTACGGCGGTGGTGCTGGTATGCTCATGAAAGCACCCCCTCTCTTTGAGGCTGTAGAACATGTGTTGCAGATGCCTATCGAAGAACATCGTAGTACCAAGGCGAATCACAAACGTCATGTCGTGTTTATGGGGCCAACAGGGACAACTTTCACACAAGAAAAAGCAAGGGAATTAGCTACCTATGATCAGCTTGTTATCGTGTGTGGACACTATGAAGGGGTAGACTATCGAGTGGAAGAACACTTAGTCGATGAAACTATATCTATCGGTGACTATGTGTTAACTGGTGGTGAATTACCAGCCTTGGTAGTAGTTGATGCAGTGGCTCGCATGATTCCTGGTGTGTTAGGCGCTACATCAGGAGCCATAGAAGATTCTTTTTATCATCCTGTACTTGAGTGTCCGCAATACACGAAACCACAAGAATACAGAGGTATGATGGCGCCAGATATATTGCTGAGCGGTCATCATAAAAATATTGAACAGTGGCGACTAGAAGAGTCCATTAAACGAACGGCTCTGCTACGAGAAGATTTATTACATCGTGAGTTAACAGTAGAAGAAGTTAAAATATTACATAGATTGCTAGAGAAATCCACATCTCAAGAAGAGCAAGAACGATTAGAAAGAATTTTAGGTCAGTCTACTTTCACAGAGGAAAAGAGGAAATAAATGGCGAATTTATATATTGGCCTCGTTCATTATCCCATTATGAATAAACATGGTGAAGTCATTACGACGGCCATCACGAACTACGACATCCACGATATTGCCAGAGCATCCACAACCTACGATGTGGAACGGTATTTTATCATTCATAATGTGCCGAGCCAACGTGAACTGGCTGAGACCGTTATGAGTCATTGGAAAACAGGATTTGGTAGCACTTACAATCCGGATCGAAAGGATGCTTTCAAACATGTAGAACTAGTTAATTCTATTCGACAAGCTATTGATACGGTGACGGAATTAGAAGGACAGAAGCCGATCGTGTGTACCACTGATGCGAGGACCTATGAGAATACGATTACCTATGCCTCGATCCGTAAATCACTTGAAAGTGAGAGCCGTCCTGTGGTAGTATTATTTGGAACGGGGTATGGTATGACGAAAGAAACAATGGAAGATTTCGATTATATCTTAGAACCCATCTATGGACATGGAGAGTACAATCACCTTTCAGTTCGTAGTGCCGTATCAATTATCTTAGACCGCTTACGAGGCGAAGCGTGGTGGAATAAATAGGAGGACACAATGTCAGGACATTCTAAATGGTCAAATATTAAACATAGAAAAGGTAAAAATGATGCATTAAAAGCAAAAATTACCACAAAAATTAGTCGTGAAATCACAGTGGCTGTAAAAGCTGGCGGTACAGATCCAACCGGCAATATGCGCTTGAAATTGGCGTTACAAAAAGCTCGTGAAAATAACATTCCTAAGGATAATATCCAACGTGCCATCGATAAAGGTGCTGGTGCTGGTGATGCGAACAACTACGAAGAAATTACCTATGAAGGATACGGCCCAGGTGGCGCTGCCATCCTTGTAGAAGTGATGACAGATAACCGCAACCGTGCCGCAGCAGACGTTCGTCACGCCTTCTCCAAACGTGGTGGCAACCTAGGTGAAAGTGGCTCCGTCAATTGGATGTTCAAACGCAAAGGTGTATTTGTAATTCCACAAGAAGGCAATGATGAAGAAACATTGACATTGTTGGCTCTTGACGCTGGCGCTGAAGACATCAAAGTAGAAGATGATGTATTCGTTATCTACACATTGCCAGATGATTACGATGCTGTAGAATCTGCCCTAGCAGAAGCATCTATCGCTACAGATATGGCGCAAATCACAATGGTTCCAGATACCAATATGGAATTAACCGGTGATGATGCAATAAACATGCAACGTATATTGGATATGCTAGAAGACTTGGATGATGTACAAGATGTGTATCATAATGCCATTATGGATGTGGAAGAATAATTTACTATAAAAATTTACTAATCCATGCTATACTATAAGCAAGTAAATATTTTAGATTTGCAAGGGAGCCTATGTAATAGGCTGAGAAAGGACTATGAAGTACCTGACCTTTTGACCTGATCGGGATCATGCCCGCGTAGGAAGCACGCTGACATATGTGGGTATCGATGTAATATCGATACCTTTTTGTATATAGAGTACCCCATAGGCTCCTTTGTAATGAAAGGAGCTTTTTATGTTTTACACACAAATGCAAGCAGCCCAAAAAGGCATTGTTACCGACGCGATGAAAGTGGTAGCAGAAAAAGAAAACATGGATGTTGAGGTATTGCGAGAGTTAGTAGCAAAAGGACATGTAACCATTCCATGCAACAAAAATCACACTTCATTACAACCTGAAGGTATTGGTCAAAAGTTGCGCACAAAAATCAATGTGAACTTGGGCACGTCCAAAGATTGTACAGATTACGAAGAAGAAATGAAGAAAGTCCATCATGCAGTGGCATTAGGAGCTGAATCTATTATGGACTTGTCTACACATGGTGATACAAAAGTGTTCCGTCGTCTGTTGACAAAAGAGTGTCCTGTTATGATCGGCACTGTGCCTATCTATGATAGCGTTATCCATCACCAAAAAGATTTAGGTGAATTAACTGCAGAGGACTTTATTTCTACGATCCGTCTTCATGCAGAAGATGGCGTAGACTTTGTCACATTACACTGTGGGATTACACAACACACAGTAGAGCAAATTAAACGACATAAACGGAAGTTAAATATTGTTAGCCGTGGCGGTAGTTTAGTGTTTGCTTGGATGTCCATGACTGGTCAAGAAAATCCTTTCTATGAATATTATGATGAAATTTTAGACATTTGTGCAGAATATGATATGACGATTTCTCTTGGAGATGCCTGCCGTCCTGGTTGTTTGGCAGATGCCACAGATATCTGTCAAATCGAAGAACTCGTTCGACTTGGTGAATTAACAAAACGAGCTCGTGAACGTGGTGTGCAAGTGTTGGTGGAAGGTCCTGGTCATGTGCCATTGAATCAAGTACAAGCAAATATGGAAGTGCAACAAACAATTTGTGATGGGGCTCCGTTCTATGTATTAGGACCATTGGTAACAGACATTGCACCAGGTTATGACCATATTACAGCGGCTATTGGTGGTGCTGTGGCAGCTATGCATGGGGCAGCATTTCTTTGCTATGTAACACCAGCAGAACATTTGGCTTTACCAGATGAAAACGATGTAAAAGAAGGCATTATGGCTTTCAAAATCGCAGCCCATGCAGCAGATATTGCGAAAGGTATACCAAATGCGCGGGAACGTGATGACCGCATGGCAGAGGCGCGCCAGAAACTAGATTGGGAAGCACAATATGCAGTGGCATTAGATCCTGAAAAAGCACGTCGCATCCGTGAAAGCCGTGCCCCAGAAGAGGGACACAAAGAAGCTTGCAGTATGTGCGGGAAATTCTGTGCCGTACGAAGCATCAACAAAGCCTTAGAGGGAGAGAAAATCGATATATTATAAAAGAGAAATGAACGGGGCTGTAACAAAATGTACTTTTTTACATTTTCGTTACGGTCCCTTTTGCATGCAGAAACTACCAAACTTCTTGAGATAATACTATCACAAGATATCTTGGTAGTTTTTCCGTTTTTAGGCGCACTTAAATAAGCCTATGTAAATGGCTTGTTTTCTAGGCTTACGCAATTTCTTTTTGGCAGAATAATGAGGTATGTATTCTGTTATTTTGGATTCTATGGTGTAGTTTCGAGATATTAAATCCCATTGCTAATAGGTATAACATCTTTCGCACATGATCATTTCCACGGTGTAGTAGCCGCCTAAACTGAAAGTCTTGTTTTAGCACTCCAAAGGCTCCTTCTACTTGTATAGATCGGTTGGTACGTAATCGAATTCCTTCTGTACTTAAGATTCTTTCCTGGTTATGTTGCAATACCGAGTCATATCCTGGAGTAATGCAAATTTGTTTAGTTGGGTTCTTGGTTGTTTTCTTTACATATCGTTGGCA
>NZ_RQVN01000003.1 GCF_003992135.1 Veillonella sp. VA142
TCTGTATATATAGATTGTACTATGCATTGACAAATTCATTTGTGTTTATACTATGACAATATCATATGTCGTTCATATCTTTTGACATACCAAGTAGGCGTATAGTTGTAACATGAATTTCCTTGTGGTATACTATCCTTATAATTGAATAAATTCGATATAATATATTGATTCCATGAAAGGAGTATACTATGAAAGAAATTTTAGGTTTCCATTTACATCATTGTCCATATTGTGCGAATGCGTTCCGTGCTATTGAAGAACTACAAGCAGAGAACCCTGCATTCAAAGATATCAAAATCAACTGGGTAGAAGATCAAGATGCGGTGGAATTGTTCAAAACACATCCATACGAGTACTATCCAAACTTATGGTTCGATTTGGACAAACAATATGAAGCACAACCTGGTGAAAGCTACGCACAAACAAAAGCTTTAATCAAAGCTGTGTTTGAGAAAGCGGTTCAATAATCGTTTTACTTTCATTAAAAATACTATATAATAAGAGCAGATGCTATGGATGCATCTGCTTTTTTCTTGAGATAGTCGCAGATTTTTTAGTTTGCGTAAGGAGGATATATGTTGAATTTTGTGGCCTTAGATTTTGAAACGGCTAATGAAAGTAAGAATAGCGCTATTTCCTTAGCGGTAGTAACCGTGGAAGATGGTCGAATTACGAAACGTGGCTATAGCTTAATCAAGCCACCAGTGATGCAGTTCAACCAAGAGTTTATCGGTATTCATGGTATTCAACCAGAAGAAGTGTTGAATAAACCTACTTTTGACCAATTGTGGCCGGCTATTTATAACAATCATTTAAAAGGAAAACTATTGGTGGCTCACAATGCAAAGTTTGATATCGACGTGTTGCGTGCTACATTGGACCACTACAATATTGAATGGCCGGATTTAGAATATACTTGCACCGTCCGTATTACACGAAAAGTATGGCCTGATTTGGTGAATCATAAATTGAATACCTTGGGTGGATTTTTAGGTATTAAATTTAACCATCACAATGCGCTGGATGACTCTGAAGTATGTGCGAAAGTAGCCATTGCAGCAGCAAAAGAAAAAGGGGTTGACTCCATGAGAGGCTTGTTACACTTAATCAATATGAAACCAGATTCCTTCATTACCGACGAACGACGTGCCCAAATGGAAGTCAAACAAAGCGGTACACAAGATACATTCTTCTAGTGAGTCGTAGTATCTACTAGGGCTTTTATAGGTAAGGTGGATTTTATGTAGGTGTTCATAGATACCTGTGTTCAATAGACCTATACATGGGCAAGAGTACTCCACATAGTTATTACATTTAGTCATACTAGCAGATACACTACATTAGCCCCACTTTCCCTAATAAGCCCCCATATGATTTACTCATAATCTATTGACTACTATAGCTTTATACAAATTAACACCGTAGTAATAAGAAACCGGTGCCATATTCCCCTGAATGAACATTCAGAATGCAGTGAGAGAAGGGGGATGTGGCGCCGGTTTTGTATCTTATAAGGGAAAATTTGTGATAAAAATCATGCTGCTCATCAGATTATGAGTAAATCATATAACTTATTATTTAATTAAGTATTGAAAAAAATGTTAAAATATGAAAGAATAGAACTATATAAAAATTATCTTTATTTATTAACATGATATAGCTATAGATTGGAGGTATTCCATGTCGGAATTACGATGGAATCCTTTATTGCGGACTTGGACAATGGTCGCTTCAAACCGAAAAGCACGCCCAACGATGCCGAAGGATTGGTGCCCGTTCTGTCCAGGTATTAATAAAAAAGTCCCAGCAGATTATGATGTGTTGAAGTATGATAACGATTTTCCAGCCTTAACGCAAACGCCAGAGGCTCCTTATGAAGATGGTAATGACTTTTACAAAAGCCAAGAAAACTATGGGAAATGTGAAGTTATCTTATATTCTCCAGAGCATACTGCTAAATTTTACGAATTATCGGAAGATCATATTGTTAAATTACTAAACCTTATTAAAGAGCGTCATAGTGAATTAGCAAAAGATGAAAAAATTAAATACATCTACCCTTTTGAAAATAAAGGGGAAGCTGTAGGTGTAACGATGCCACATCCACATGGTCAATTATATGGCTATTCCTTTGTGCCACAGAAGCTACAAGTGGAACTAGATAGTGCGAAAGATCATCATCATGAACATGGTGGATGCTTATTCTGTAAAATGAATCAAGTTGAGAAAGAAAAAGATGCTCGCATTGTGGGAGAAAATGACTCTTTCTTAGCTTATATTCCATTCTTTACAGATTATCCCTATGGTGTATTTGTCGTGCCAAAACGTCATATGAATTACATCACAGATTGTACTGAACAAGAAACCAAAGATTTGGCGCATATGTTAAAGACTTTAACAGAAGCCTTTGATCGTTTATTTGATATGCCATTCCCTTATATGATGGTATATCATCAAAATCCTGTAAATAGCCCTGAATATGCAGGACATGAAGAGTATTATCACTTTAATATTCAATTCTATCCTCCTTTCAGAGAAGCGAATAAAATTAAATACTATGCATCTTCTGAAATGGGTGCATGGGCAGCGGCGAATACAAGTGCTGTAGAAGAAACGGCACCAGAATTGCGCAAACTATATAGTGAGGTTGAACAAGAAAATGAATAAAGAAGAATTACAACAGCGTTTTCTGTCCTTCTTTGGAGAGGGTTCAGGAGATGTGCATTGTTATTTTGCTCCAGGCCGTGTCAATGTGATTGGTGAGCATCAAGACTATAATGGTGGTCATGTGTTCCCAGCCGCATTGAAAGTGGGTATTTACGGAGCGATTCGCTTGCGCGAAGATAGCAAGGTACGTTTACACTCTGATAATATGGAAAAGACTGTGGTGGTAGATGTCAATGAACCATTGCAATACAATTTAGAGCACGATTGGGCCAATTATCCGCTAGGTGTGATTCAATTTTTAAAAGATAAAGGTCACACAATGCCAGGTATGGATATTTATTTTAATGGTAATTTGCCAGCTGGTGCAGGCTTATCCTCTTCTGCTTGTATGCTAGACTTAACTGGTTATATGTTGCTTTCAGAGTTGGGAGTATCCCCAATTGACCGTACGGAATTGGCTAAAATGGCCATGCATGTAGAATACCACTTCGTAGGTGTAAAAGTGGGCATCATGGATATGTATGCTATTGCACATGGTAAAGAAGGGCATGGTGTTTTACTAGATTGCGCTCATATGGAACGAAAACTAGTTCCTTTGAACTGGCACGGACATACTCTCGTCATCATGAATACAAATAAACAAAGAGGTCTTGTGGATTCTAAATTTAATGAGCGCAAAGGTGAATGCGATGCAGCTCATGAAATTATCCGCAAACATAAGGATATCTCTGGATTGGCATTGGCTACACTGGATGATTTAGACTATATTTCCGATGATGTGTTGATGCGTCGAGCTCGTCACGTCATTACTGAAAATTTACGTGTTCTAGATTTTATGAAAGCTTTGGAAGCAGCTGATTTGATAGGTATTGCTCATTGCTTAAATGAATCTCATCGATCTTTACAGGTTGATTTTGAAGTAACAGGTAAAGAATTAGATACGATTGTTGATTTGGCGCGCTCCCAAGAAGGCTGTATTGCATCTCGTATGACGGGTGCAGGTTTCGGTGGTTGTGCTATTGCCCTTGTAAAAGATGAGCATATTGAGGCTTTTATGAGAGCTATTCCAGAAGAGTACGAGAAACAAATAGGTGTTATCCCTAGTCTATATATTGCTGATATTGGTGATGGGGTGTATTCGCTGTAAAGGAGATAGAATCATGATAAAGCCACAAATAAGCAATGATGAAATTATTTTGAATTACATCAGGCGTCATGGCCCCGTATCAAAGGCATTGATTGCAAGACAAACCAAAATAACGCCTCCCACAGTGACTAATATTTGCACGAATTTAATTCGGAAAGGGTTGGTCTATGAAGATCGACAAGAACGGTCTGCATTGGGACGCCCATCAATGTTGTTAGACTTTAATCATGATATTGAAACCTATCTTATCGTCCATGTAAGGACGCATGCCATTGTGTTTTATGTGACAACGGTAGGACGGCAAATTTTACATCAAAGAGAAACATCAATTATCGGTTGTACTTCTGATGAAATCATGCAACATATGTATCGTGGCATGCAGGATGTCTTCAAAGAAGGGTATACGATTAAAAGTATAGGACTCGTATTGCGAGGTCCTGTAGATTCGGGTAAAGGAATTTCCATCTATTCGCCTAATGGAAAATGGAATAATATTCCTTTCAAGTATATCTTAGAAGAGCGATTCCATGTGCCCGTCTATGTAGAAAATGATGTCCGTTGTTTATCGACGGGTGAATATTACTATGGCAGTGGTAAAGAGATGGATAACCTTATTGTTCTCAAATTTAGTTATGGACTTGGTATATCGTTGATTTATCACGGTGAACTCTATCGCGGTTTTAATGATAGTGCTGGTGAAATTGGATATGGTGTGATTCGATTGGATGAAGAGGGCAATGAAATGCGCTTGGAAGATATTGCATCGGAAACATCAATCCATACGTATGTGATGGAACAAATGGAAAAGGGCCGATACACATCGGTGCAAGATAATCCATTAGTTGTGAACAAAGCATTCCGTGTAGAGCCTATTTATGAGGCCGCAGTAGAGGGTGATGAAGTGTGTTTAGAGGCGCTTTCACGAGTGGGCCATTATTTAGGCATTGCCTTAGCTAATATAGCAAACTTATTTAATCCAGAGCGGATTATTTTGAGCAGTGCTATGGGCAATGCGGTAGGAGTAATGGACCCAATTCTCAGAAGTGTATTAGAACGCAATTCATATAAAGCACATACGATTAATATAGAATATTCTGGCAATGGTTCCTATTTTACATTGTTAGGGATGATTGATATTGTCAGTGCAAAACGAGCTGAAGAAGCTTGGTTACGGTAGGTACCACGACTAGAAAGACTAGTCTTATAGGTATATAGGATATCTAAAAGGAGGATATTATTATGAAACGATCTTGGAAAGCAGCGTTGCTTGCATCAGCAGCAGTAGGTGCACTTGTGTTAGGTGGTTGCGGAAGCGATCAAGGAGCAAGCGGTGAAAAACCTCAAATCGGGGTTGCTATTTACAAATTTGATGATACTTTCATGAGTGGCGTGCGTGCAGAAATTGATAAAGCTGCTAAAGACAAAGCGAAAGTGGATATCGTAGATAGCCAAAACTCTCAACCGACACAAAACGAAAAGATTGACTTATTCATTAATAAGAAATATAAAGCAATCAGCGTTAACGTAGTAGACCGTACAGCAGCAGGCGTTATTATCGATAAAGCAAAAGCAGCGAACATTCCATTGGTATTCTTGAACCGTGAACCATTGAAAGAAGATATGGCTAAATGGGATAAAGTATACTATGTAGGTGCGAAAGCTGAACAAAGTGGTGAAATGCAAGGTAAAATCTTAGCAGATTACTTCAAAAAACATCCTGAAGCATACCATAGCAAAGATGGTGTTATTCACTATGTTATGATTACTGGTGAACCAGGCCACCAAGATGCTGTGCTTCGTACACAATACTCTGTAGAATCCCTTAAAAAAGAAGGTATGAAAGTAGAAGAACTTGCTAGCGATACAGGTATGTGGGACCGCGTTAAAGGTCAAGAAAAAATGGCAGCTTTCTTGAGTCGTTACGGCGATAAAATCGATGCTGTAATCAGTAATAATGATGATATGGCATTGGGTGCTATTGAAGCGTTGAAAGCAGCAGGTTACTTCACAAATGGCAAATATATTCCAGTAGTAGGTGTTGACGCAACAACTCCAGCTGTACAAGCGTTGAAAGACGGCACTTTATTGGGTACAGTATTGAATAATGCTAAAAAACAAGGTCAAGCTGTGTTCAATCTTTCTTATGTCTTAGCTAAAGGCGAAACACCTAATAAAGATAATGTAGGGTTTGATATTGTTGATGGTAAATATATTTGGATACCTTATGAAATTGTAACAAAAGAAAATGCGGATAAAATTTTAGGTGACAGATAGGAAAATGCAGTAAGGGGGCATTCGCCCCCTTTATTGTCTGATTAATAGGAGGAAAATGTATGGGCGAGTACATATTAGAAATGCGCCAAATTACGAAGGAATTTCCTGGCGTAAAGGCCTTGGATAATGTCACTTTCAAAGTCCGACCAGGCACCGTACATGCTCTAATGGGAGAGAATGGCGCGGGGAAGTCTACTCTTATGAAATGCCTGTTCGGTATTTATAAGCCTGATCAAGGGGACGTGGTCATTGACGGTGAAGTGGTAGAAATGACAGATTCCCGAAAAGCTCTTGGACTCGGAATTTCCATGATTCACCAAGAGTTATATCCTGTATTACAACGTAATGTAATGGAAAATCTATGGTTAGGTCGATTCCCAACCAAAAAAATTGGTCCTTTTACATTTGTGGACCATAAAAAAATGAAAGAAGAGACACTAGCCTTGTTTGATGAAATCGATGTAGATATCGACCCAGAACAATTAGCTGGTGATTTATCTGTTTCTAAGCTACAAAATATTGAGATTGCAAAAGCGGTATCTCATCAATCTAGAATTATTGTTATGGATGAACCTACCTCTTCTCTAACGAGTGATGAAGTAGAGCATCTGTTCAAAATCATTAACTCCTTGCGTAAAAAAGGAGTTGCAATTATATATATTTCTCATAAAATGGAAGAAATCCTACGCATATCTGATGAAGTAACGATTATGCGTGATGGTCAATATATAGGCACATGGCATGCTGATGAATTAACGACAGATCTTATCATTCAAAGAATGGTAGGCCGTGAAATGACTCAGCTATTCCCAGAAAAAACAAATACTCCAAGTGAAGAAGTATTACGTGTAGAGCATTTAACATCTGTGAACCCACATTCCTTTAAAGATGTAACTTTCTCTTTAAAGAAAGGTGAAGTGTTAGGAATTGGTGGTCTTGTAGGGGCGCAGCGGACAGAAGTCGTGGAGGCTCTATTCGGCCTTCGTGGTATTGAATCCGGTAAAATTTACTTACATGATAAAGAAGTTCGTATACGTCATCCTCGAGATGCTAAGAAATTAGGTATGGCGTTGCTAACCGAGGAACGCCGTGCTACAGGGATTTTCCCAATGCTCACTATTGTGGATAACACAACAATGGCTGCATTGCCCAAATATGAAAATAAGTTCAAACTATTGAATGATGAAAGGCGACTAGACGATACAAAAGAAGGAGTAGCCTCTTTGCGAGTTAAAACTCCTTCTACAGATACAAAAATTCAAAGTCTTTCTGGAGGTAACCAACAAAAGGTGCTGATTGCCCGTTGGCTGAATACCAATCCAGAAATCCTATTGTTAGATGAACCGACACGGGGCATTGACGTAGGAGCGAAATACGAAATTTATTCCATTATTAATGAACTAGCCAGTGCAGGTAAAAGTATCGTTATGATTTCCTCAGAAATGCCTGAGTTATTAGGTATGAGTGATCGCATTATGGTTATGAGTAATGGTTATATGAGTGGCATCTTGGATGCCCATGAAGCGACAGAAGAAAAAATAATGGAACTAGCAACAGCTGGTTTAGTCTAGGAGGTATCGTATGAGCCAAGGTAAACTAGGAAAGTTTCTTTCCCAAAATATTATCTATTTGGTACTAGTAGTACTAGTAGCGGCTATTTCTATGTATAGCCCAAACTTTTTATCCGTTACAAGTTTTCGTGATATTTTAATTCAGTCTTCCCCACGTGTTATTATTGCCTTAGGGTCCGCTATGATTTTGATTACCGCAGGTTGTGACTTATCGGCAGGCCGTGTGGTTGGATTGACTGCAGTGGTATCTGCATCTTTAACACAGTTGCCAGATTATCCGCGTCCATTCTTTGAACATTTACCTGAACTGCCATTAATTCTACCAATTGTGATTGCTATCGTAGTTGGTGCTATCATCGGTTTAGTATCTGGTGTCATCGTAGCCTATCTAAAAATCGTACCATTTATTTCGACCCTTGGTACTATGGTTATTACCTACGGTATTTGTTCCTTGTACTTTGATATGGAGCCTAATAACTCCCAACCGATTGGTGGTTTACGTCCTGAATTTACACAAATTGGTACAGGTTCTTTAGATTTAGGATTTATGACGATCCCATACATTGTTATTATCGCTGCTATTATTTCTTTGATCATGTATGTGGTATATAACAAAACAATTCTTGGTAAAAACATGTTTGCTATCGGTGGTAATCCACAAGCAGCTGTGGTATCCGGTATCAATGTAGCCGTAACCTTGGTGATTATCTACGTTATCGCCGGTGCATTGTATGGCGTAGGTGGTATCTTGGAAGCAGCCCGTACTGGTGGTGCTACTAATAACTACGGTAACATGTACGAGTTAGATGCGATCGCAGCATCTGTTGTAGGTGGTGTATCCATTACTGGTGGTATCGGTACTGTACCTGGCATTATTGCTGGTGTACTAATCTTTACAGTTATTAACTATGGTTTAACATTTGTTGGTATGGGACCATATTGGCAATTGATTATTAAAGGATTAATCATTGTTGTAGCGGTTGCCTTCGACGTACGTAAATCTATGGCACGTAAATAATCGAATATTAAATTGACTAGCCCTCGGCTTTCACAGGATTGTGAAAGTCGGGGGTTTTGTGTTGCCCTCAATGCTGAGAGAATAACTTAAAACTTATGGAAGTATCTTGTGATGAGTTTTTGTAATACTTGATATTGTAGAATGTGTTTCAAATAAGTTATACAAAATGTATATAATCATATAAATGTAAATTATTATCCAAATGAAAAAGTTATACGAATTGTATATCATGTATTTCATAAATTTTATAAATTGTGAAAATATCTTTGTTTGGTGTAATTGGTTATGTGATAAATAGAAAAATAAAAAATAATTTTAAGAATAAAAATGAATAAATATTCAATCTTGAAAAATGCGGGGGGGGGTATTGTATACATTGTTTAAATATGTAATTATACCAATTTTGAATATCAAGATGATTTGCATTGAAAAAATCAAAAGTAGACTATATAATGAGGATGACAAAATTAAATATAGATACAGAAAAAAATGCAAGACCTTTATAAATTTATAAATATAAGCAAATCCATGTATTAACCGACTATAGCTTCATCACAGATCGAGTTATAGTCGGTTTTTTATAAAGGTATGTATGCAAAGAGTGTGTATATTATCTACTTGTGTATTGGTAGTATGGAATAAAGGAGAATGGAGATATGTCAGTCAATCATATGTATAAAGTCATTTGGGTCTAGCTTAGATGCCACACCAGTATTTGAAGTAATCGCTTTAGTTATGTTCAAGATGATATGTATAAGACCTAGCCGAGCAAGATGACTAGATCGGAAGATGAGGATAATAACATGAAGAAACAAAAAGTAGCAGTGTATGTAGCAAGTATGTTAGTGTTGGGAAGTCATGCAGTAGGTTATGCAGATGGCGATACGCATCCCTATGTGTTGGATGGTGGACAAGTGTCGGGGACGGATACTCATGCTATAGCTATTGGTAGTACATCCAGTGTGAATGGGGAATCTGCCGTGGCAATAGGAGATGCTTCTAAAGTGGAAGCTAATCAAGCTGTTGCTATAGGTAAAGACAGTAAGGCTACAGTAGATGGAGGCGTGGCCTTAGGGGTAGATTCTATTGCTGATAGAGCGGGGAACAGATCGTCTAACATTGGGTATAATCCCATGAGTAACGCACAATATAAAGTTGGGGAAGCCGGAGCAGATAATCCAAAACTTGAAGCTTTATATGAAGCTATTCGTCAAGCTAATTATAAAGTGTTACTAGCGGAAGAAGAAATTGAAAGGGCGAATGCAAGTCACAATGCTACAGTTATAGCGACTGCGAACACGCAGAAGGCAAAGGCAGATCAAGATTTGGTGGATGCTAAGAATGCTTATACAGCAGCGATAGAAGAAGCGAATAAAGCAGGAAATGATGCTATTAGTAGTGCTTGGAATGCCAGTGATGGAGCCGTATCTGTAGGAGGAACAAAAGATGGAAAACAACATACTCGTCAGATTATCAATGTAGCAGCTGGTTATGAAGATACAGATGCAGCTACAGTAGGACAATTACGAGTAGTTCGTAATCGGTTAGAACGAGAAAAACCACGTTATATTTCTATCAAAAGCCGAGACCTTGGTGTAGATAGCAATGAAAATAATAATGGTGCTACACAAGAGGGAGCGATCGCCATTGGCCCAAGAGCAAAATCAGAAAGTGAAAATGCCATTGCTATTGGGCGTAATGTACAAATCGGTCAAAACTCAAAAAATACAGTAGCTGTTGGTATTGGAATTAATAAGACGGGGACAAGAAGTGTAAACATTGGGGAAGGTACGATTACGTCAGGTGAAAATAGTACAGCTGTAGGTCAAGGTGCAAAAGCAGGGGATTCTGCGCTGGCTATCGGTGGTTCAGCTAAAGCTGAAAGTAAGAATAGTGTGGCAGTAGGTCGTACGGCTACAGTTGGAACTACTGCACTAGGAGCTACTGCGCTAGGTGACTCAGCAAACTCAGATGAAAGCCAGTCTATCAGTGTGGGATATAGTGCACATGCGTATCAATTTGGATCTATTGCTGTAGGCGCTCAAACAGAGACCCATGGAAATGGATCTATCGCTATTGGTCATAATAGTAAAGTCGGAGAAAGTGACACCCCAGCATACGCTGGAATCAGTATTGGGATGGATGCTAAAACAGTAGTTAGAACTGGTGTTGCCTTAGGTACAGGTTCTTATGCAGATCGGGCTGTAAATTCTACCTCTAATCGGGGGTATGATCCATCTTTACATGGACCTCACTTTGCCGATGCTACGGCAGAGGCAGCAGTAGAAAGGTTAGAACGCAGTAAATGGAAAGCCACTGACTCAGCCGTATCTGTAGGTGACAGTCGTACCGGTTATCATAAAACTCGTCAAATCATTAATGTGGCAGCTGGTGGAGAAGATACAGATGCAGTCAATGTAGCGCAGTTAAAAGCACTAGAAAAACGCAATACCATTTTGGCAGGTAATGATGTGCCGTTTAAGGCTGATGGTACTGTATCTGATGCTACACCGGATACACGCGTATATACGCCAGGGGATAAAGAAATTAAGATCCAAGGTAAGGCAAATACAGTGTATGGAGTGGCTCCACAAGCAGGTGCTAAAGCTCCTGATGGTAAAAGCGAGTATGCAGCGCCAACCTTATATAGCTCTGATAATTTAATTACCTATAAGGATCCAACTGACTCTATCTTGCGCATTGGCTTACTTAATACGCCAACTTTTACGGGTGTTAATTTTGCTAATCCTACTATGAATATTACCTTAGGTGGAAATGATAAAGGGCAATTGACGTTAACAACGGGTGGTAAAGGTGATGGTGCTACATCCACTACAAGCCCTGTATTGACAGTCGCTTCTTTAAAAGATGTATTAAAAGCTGAATCAGGTATTAAAATCACCGAAAAAGATGGAGGAGAATACGGTAAAACGTATACACTTAGCTTGAACAAGACTGAGTTGAAAGGAGACCCTGACTTCAAAGGAGATAAAGGGGATAAAGGAGACCAAGGAATTCAAGGTGAGAAAGGCGACACTGGTGCTACAGGAGCTAAGGGTGAAAAAGGTGAGACTGGAGCTACAGGACCAAAAGGTGAGAATGGTAAATCTGCTTATGAAGTATGGAAAACACAAGAAGGTCATGCAGGTAAGAGTGAGGCTGAATACTTAGCATCTCTTAAAGGCGATAAAGGTGAAACTGGAGCTACAGGAGCCAAAGGTGAAAAAGGTGAAACCGGAGCAGCAGGATCTAAAGGAGATAAAGGCGATACTGGTACAGCCGGTAAAGATGGATCTGTTGGTAAATCTGCTTATGAATACTGGAAAGAAATCAAAGGTAATGAAAATAAAACAGAAGATGATTTCCGAAAAGCTTTAGAAGGTGGAACCAAAATCAATACTCTAGAGCACGAAAAATTAGAGCGTCAAATCGGTGAACTCGGTAATGATCTACAAGAGTTGCGCAAGGAAAGCCGTAATGGTGATGCCTTAGGTGCTGCTTTATCTGCCCTAAAACCAATTCAATACGATCCACTAGAACCCACACAATTCATGGCTGGTATTGGACATTATAAAAATGTTAATGCCGTTGCTATCGGTATTGCGCATTATACGAAAGAATCTACTATGCTCCATGCTGGTATTTCCATGGTACGCGGTGCGACAATGATCAATGGTGGAGCTACATTCAAATTTGGCAATAGTCCAGAGAAAAAAGCGATACCAGAACGTTATCGTAATGGTCCTATTTCCTCTGTACTTGTGTTGCATGATGAAATGGTAGCTATGAAAGAAGCGTATGGCCGTGAGATTACGGTGTTGACACAGGAAAATAATAATTTACGACAAGACATTGCAGTATTGCAACAAGAAATGCAAGAATTGAGAGCTATGGTTCATAAATAATAAAAGGGTCCTTCGGGGCCCTTTTTTATTTTGAACAGGTATTTAAATCTATTATATATTGGGATAGTAGTATAGGTTACTTTTTTTCATATTTATATATGTTATTACTATTACTGGTTATGAAAGCTGATATAGTAAATTGCATTTATATTGTTTTATACATGACAAACAACAGAGGCAAGTTGAGCGAATCAACCTGCCTCTGTTGCTGTATGTTAAGTATGTATGATAGTTGTTAGTGTTTATTTTTATTTGGAGGAGTCTATTCTAAGCGGTTCTATTAGAATGCTGGAAGAATAGCACCTTTGTATTTGTCTTCAATGAATTTTTTGATTTCTGGGCTTTGTAGAGCTTTTACTAACTTTACGATTTCATCACGTTTTTCATCGCCTTCACGAACAGATACAATGTTTACATATGGGGAATCTTTAGATTCTAAGAATAATGCATCTTTAGTTGGGTTCAAGTTAGCACCTAATGCAAAGTTTGTGTTGATGACAGAAATTGTGGAATCATCTAAAGCACGAGGTAATTGAGCAGCCTCTAACTCAACAAATTTTAAATGTTTAGGGTTGTCTTTGATATCTTGTACTGTAGCAGAGATGCTGTTAGGATCATTTAATGTGATTAAACCAGCTTTGGAAAGCAATAGCAATGCACGACCACCATTTGTTGCATCAGATGGAATAGCTACTTGAGCACCATCTTCGATATCTTTTAAGTCTTTAATTTTTTTGGAATATACACCCATTGGTTCGATGTGTACTGCACCAGCTGTTGCAATGTGTGTACCTTTTTCTTTGTTGAAGTTTTCTTGGTAAGGAATGTGAGCGAAGAAGTTCGCATCAAGTTCTTTATCATTTAAGGCAACGTTTGGTTGTACGTAATCGCTGAATTCAACAATTTCCAATTTGATGCCCTCTTTAGCAAGGATTGGTTTTACTTGTTCTAAGATTTCAGCGTGTGGTACTGGGGAAGCACCAATTTTTAATGTTTTACTTGCGCTGGAGCTAGCGGAATCACTACCAGTGGAACCACAGCCACCTAATAACAAGGCAGCGCCTAATACAGCTGTTGCTGCTAAACCAAATAATTTCTTCATGTGTTATCTCCTTTTTTGTGTGTACTTACATAGTGAATTTCTACTTGCTTAGTATAACAAGAGTTTTGTTATAAGTAAAATATGTTATATATCTAAGCTGTTATAGTTATAGACTATGGATTATATAAATGCTACTATGAAAGTAATAAAAAACTCCCCTCATAGAGAATGCTAATTCGTAATGAGGGGAATCATTATTTTTATATCTGGGTACATATATGTATATCATAAAAATATATACTAGCATTATATAATTGTATTACATAGAAGCCCTATAGCCCACAAGAAATGGTACAAGGTACAAGCTATAGACGTAAATTTCATAGCTTCGTTTAAGCGTACTGAATCAGCATAGGTGTTAAAGATATGAATGACTTTCATAGCTGGTAGTAAAGATAGCAGAGCTAATAAAGATGACCAAGGAATGATGCCTAAGGTAGTCCATAGTACTACCCATAGAGAGCTAATGAGGAAAAGTGCTCGTAAGAGTTGAAGTCCTCTTTCACGACCTAAGAGAATGACTAAGGTGCGACGACCATGGTTAGCGTCGTTGGTGAAGTCTCGCAAATTGTTGGTCATCATAATGGCACCGATTAAGATGGTGGATGGCACTGCAGGAATGAGATAGGTCCACTGCAAGGTATAAGTCCATGCGTAGAGGGTAATGCCCACGATGGCAAAGCCCATGGCAAGGCCAGAGGCGAGCTCACCAAAAGGAGTGCGAGAAATGGGTTTAGGTCCGCCGGAATATAAAATACTAGTCATAATACAGAGCATACCCACAGGAATGTACCACCAAGTGATAGCATTAGCGAGGGCGATGCCTAGGATGAGTGGAAGTATAGTCGTGATGTACCCCCAACGTTTAATCACACTAGGGGCGATGCCATCACGGACGATGGAACCACTGTTTCCTGTAACTTGTGTGAGATCAAGACCTGATTTAAAGTCGAAATATTCATTCCAAATATTAGCGGCGATTTGTGCACTTAACACACAAATTAAAATACCTAGAGTATAGACTAAGGATAGCCAAATAGGTTGTACGGTTTTAAATTGCGTAGCCCCCATAGCAGCGCCTAAAACAACGGGGCTGAAAGCAGCCGTTAAGGTGCGGGGACGAATTAATGCAAAAAATTGTGACAGATTCATAGTCATCCTTTCATCATTAGGAGTTATATAATATATGGTATCATTCTAACTTAAATAAAAGATTATGACAAACTCTACGATAAAAAAAGAATTATACATGAAATGTATTAGTGGAGTATAATAGAAATAAGTAGACGATAGGCATATATTCAAACTGTCATAGAAAAGTGCTTAGTATATTATAGGGTGGACCTATAAGAATAGGAGTTATTCATGATTACACATGCTCTATTAACAGATATGTATCAATTTACCATGATGCAAGGTTTATTTGCACAAAACAAACATCGTACTCGTTGTGTGTTCGATCGCTTTTACCGAACAAATCCTTTTCAAGGAGCTTACACGGTGGTAGCCGGATTGGAACAAGTTATCGAGTATGTGAAAGGCTTGCGTTTCTCAGAGGAAGATATTACCTATTTACGTCAAACGGGTGTGTTTACAGAAGAGTTTTTGGAATATTTAACAACATTCCGTTTCACAGGGACAATCTATGCGGCACCCGAAGGATCGGTTGTATTCCCGGGAGAAGTATTACTTCGAGTAGAGACGGCCAAGGATGAGGCTATTTTAATGGAAACTGCCTTGTCGATGTTCTTGAATCATGAGTCTTTGATTGCTACAAAAGCTCGTCGTATTCGCTCCGTCATCGGTAAGGATGGGGTAGCAGAGTTTGGCATGCGAAGGGCCCAGGGGGTGAGCGCTGCTGTGCAAGGTGCTAGAGCGGCTTTCATAGGTGGATTCGATAGTACGAGTGATGTATACAGTGCTGCTTTGTATGGCATGCGACCAGTGGGAACCATGGCACATAGTTGGGTCATGAGTTTTCCTACTGAAATTGATGCGTTCCGTGCCTATGCAGACCAATATGCAGATAACTTAGTATTTTTAGTGGATACCTATAATACATTACATAAAGGGGTACCTGCAGCCATCCAAGTGTTCCAAGAAATTCGTGAACGTCGAGGAGGCACGATGCCGTCTGTGTATGGCATTCGTTTGGACAGTGGTGATTTAGCGTATTTATCCATTGAGGCACGTAAGATGCTAGATGAGGCGGGGTTCCCAGAGGCATTAATTTTTGCCACCAATGATCTCGATGAATATAAAATTGCGGATTTGAAACAGCAAGGGGCTGCCATTACTGCTTGGGGTGTGGGAACTAAACTGATTACTGCTGATGAAACACCAGCTTTAGGTGGTGTATACAAATTAGCAGGTCAATGGGAAGGTGACACCTTTATGCCAGCTATGAAATTCTCCGATAATATTGAAAAAGTGACAAACCCTGGCAAGAAAAAAGTATTACGTTTCATTAATGTACGAAATAACAAGCTCATTGGCGATTTAATTTGTTTGGACTATGAAACAGTGGACAGCACACAGGACTATGTGTTTAAAAATCCATTGCACCCATGGAAACAAACTGTGCTCAAGGCCAATACGTTCAGAGTACAAGAACTATTAGTACCTATCTTTGTAGATGGAGAGTTAGTGTACGATGTACCAACCTTGGCACAAGTGAAAGCCTATGGAGAAGAGCAAATTCAATTGCTATGGCCGGAATTTTTACGACTTCGTCGAGCACCAGAGGTGAAAGTCAACATCAGCGAAGAATTGCATCAGTTGAAATCTAAATTATTGTTGGAAAAAGTAGGGGACCCTAGTTAGGAAGGAGTTATTATGAATTGGAAATGTATGATGGCTAGTGTAGCGTTAGTAGGGACGATGCTTTCAGGACATGCAGCATCGATTACATTAGATGGGCAAGGTAGTGTAGAGTTACCTAGCTATGTTTCAGTAGTTAACCATGATGATCTCATTGACGGTGGTTTAAAAAAAGAAGATACGGTTCGTAAGGTAAGTTCTAATCATTGGCATATAGATGAAACAGAGGCTAAGGTGCTAGATACAATTGTCAAAAACGTAATGCAACGTGGTCAACGTTATCAGTTACAAGGGCGTGATGAGCGGGGTTTACATACGGCAGGGCTAGTACACCTTCATATGACAGGTGCGGAAGCGGCCGAAGTATGGAAGATTAAATATAAAGGAACTACGATAGCGCCACAATCTGTAGGAGACATATTATATAATAAAACAGTGAAAGAAGTACAAAATATTGGACTTTACAATGTGGATCTTATGAGAGGAAAGCGGTTAGAAAAGAATGGCGCCGCTTTAGCTCCCTTCGTTATAAGTACTAAGCCAGAGTTCAGTAGTACTGAGATTTTGAGAGCCGTATTACCACTTGTCAACGTAAGATTTCTGGATGGAGAGATGATGAAACCTGTGCGCCTACAAGGTGATAAGGGATTGTATACGCATGGTAGAGTACAATTAGATGTAGATGGATTTGTGTTACCTGCGTATATTAGTTTTGTAGGACGGTATGGTCAAGATGGGGTATCTATCACATGGATCACAACGGCTGATACATCGAGAGCCTATTGGAATCCTGTTATCAAGAGTCTGTTAGGTGTGAAGGGAGAATAAGTCAATGAAATTTTGGAAACAAACGGGACTGGCTGTCATAGTGGCTAGCCTTATGATGGGCTACGGACAAGTGTCAGCACAAGTACATGATGATACTTATAGTACAATAGCTAGTACTAAGCCAATGGCAAAGGGGAAAGTAGGAGTTCCTTCGGGTACTATCTTAGATGCCGAGAAAAAACGTCAAACTGGGGATGAAATCATGGCAGAGTTCGATGCGATGCTAGAACAGAATCCATTGACTGATTTGCGTCAAACCGTAGGACCAGAGATTACCATTAAGCAATTGTCTTCTTCAAAGTTAGCAGAGGTAGGAAAAGGGTATGTGTATGCCAACCTAGGTAAAGTGAGTACTACAGTTGGTGTGGTAAAGGACTATACGGGACTGAAGAACATGAAAGAGGGACTTAAGCTAGGACATTATATGGATGTTTATGAATTACAAGGGGCTGATCAATATGGTTTAAATACAGCTTGGGTAATGGTATTCCCATTACCTAAAGAGTTGCTTGTGAGCTCACGAAGGTCGCAATCATATGGAAAAGAGGGACTTTCATCAACAGAAATGGATAGAATTACTCGTGATGCAAACGACTTATTAAACCATTTTAATATTCATATTGCAGAAGACAGAGATATTGATTATTCTCAGAATAAAATTCCAGCAAAGATACGATTACGCAATGTAGAACCATTACATACCTTAACAGATGCTAAATATGGTACGATGACAACAGCGGGAAATATGACCTATGATATAAAAGGAGTTCAATATCCTGGATATCTGCGGTTAGCTATAGTGGGAACGCCACAGTATTTGACAACGATTGTGATGGGAACTAGTGAAGTGGAAGGTACATTCTTTAAGCCATACTTCCTACACATGTTACAACATATCAAGTAAGCCTACTTGTCCACGAAATCGATATGCTCGATAGTCAATAAGGCTCTCTTAATGGACAGCCCTCCGGTGTACCCCGTGAGGGCTTTTCCTTTGCCTAGTACACGGTGGCAAGGTATGATAAGGGAGATAGGGTTAGCGCCGACAGCTGAGCCGATGGCTTGGGCTCCTCTTGGTGTGGGTGAGTTAAATACACGTTGGCTCAGCTCACCATAGGTAAGGGATGTACCGTAGGGAATGTGCTGTAACTGAGACCATACTTTTTGTTGGAAGGCTGTGCCTTGAGGTGCTAGGGGAATCGTCATAGAAGGGACTTGCCCGTCGAAGTATTGATCTAGCCACTGCACGGCTCGTGTGAGTATAGGGGAGGTGGTACTCTCCACCTGCAAGATAGGATCTGAAAAGGTGATGGATTGTGTGGGGAAGGTGAGTCCCACCAAAGCGTAATCGGTGGCGTATAAGGTGAGGGTGCCCAAAGGGCTTTCATAATGAGTATAACAAATAGCCATAAGAAATATCCTTTCATCCTAGAGGTGAATATAGTACAATAAATGTATGAAAAATAACTACACTTGCTAAGCATAACATGCTATACTATTGTATATTATATGACGTATATATGAAAGGAGATACGATGAAACAGATACATACAGAACAGGCGCCAGCAGCACTAGGTCCATACTCGCAAGCTTATGTAGCGAATGGATTCGTGTTTATTTCTGGTCAAGGAGGGATTGACCCAAGTAAAGGGGCTCTCGTAGAGGGCGGCGTTGAAGCACAAACTCTACAAGCAATGAAAAACATTGAGGCTATTTTAAAAAAAGCAGGTACGGATTTTTCTAAAGTAGTAAAAACGACTTGTTTTTTAGCGGATATAGATGATTTTGCTAAATTTAATGCCATTTATGCAGAGTATTTTACGTCTAAACCTGCTCGTAGCTGTGTAGCGGTCAAAACATTACCAGCGAACTTCTTGGTGGAAGTAGAAGTGATTGCTTTAGCAGAATAAAAGCATTACATCTACCTTAGGGCATTGGAATGTTTAAAAAGCTGTTACATTATGCGTACTTGTTAATGTAACAGCTTTTTGCATATTCGATATGCGGTATAATGGTGAGGATAGATTAGTAGTTTTGTATAGGTGAAAGTATGACACAAAAACCAAAATATGTAAGTACTTTAAAAACATTAGTATATACCACTGTAGGAGCCACTGTCTTTGCCGTAGGGGTACAAGGATTTATCGTTCCCCATCAATTATTGAGCGGCGGTATTAGTGGACTAAGCTTGATTATTTATTATGTGACTCAAGGCATCTTGAGTTTAGGGTCGATTAACTTTTTGTTGAATATTCCTGTCTTATATGCAGCCTGGAGATGGTTAGGACCATGGCATCTAGGAGTTACGCTGTTCGGGACTTTATTTATGTCCATTGTCATTAACGTATTAGCTCCGTTATCTACCCTGGGGTTGACTCATAATCCAATTATTGGCGGTATTTTAGGGGGCTTATTTTCTGGTTTGGGTCTAGGTATTGTATATCGTGGTGGAGGAAATACGGGTGGCATCGATCCCATTGCGTTGATTATTAGAAATCGTTTGGGGTTACAAATTGGTAGTATTTTATTTTCTATTAATATGATGATTTTGGTAGCAGGTGCTATTTTGATTAATATTGAAGCAGCAGCTACAACCTTGATTAGTACTTACTTATCGGCTATGGTCACCAATAAAGTAATTAGTGGATTTAATCAACGGAAAGCGATGTTTATCATTTCCTATAAACCAGTAACAATTTGTAATTTAATTATTGATAAAATTGGCCGTGGGGCTACGATTTTAAACGGAGAAGGTGCCTATACACATCAACCAAAACAGGTTATTATGGTAGTAGTAAGTTTATTGCAAGTGGCTCGATTGAAAGCGGCCGTAGAGGCAGAAGACCCGACAGCATTTATGGTTATCACTGATGCGGCGGAGGTTATCGGCACGGGTTTCTCAGCAAAATCTACAAATGGTGCGGTAGAACGGGTATTGCAAACTTGTGATCCAGTGAAAGCAGCGGAAGCGGAACAAATGATTCATGAAGTACAAATTGCTAGACATGAGATTCCTGTGGAAGAAGAGAAGGAGAAATGATAATATGGCACATCCATTGGCAGGACAACCTGTAAAAAAAGAAGATTTGATTCATGTAGATACAGTTGTGAAAGACTTTTTTCGTATCGTCCCTAATTATGAGATTCCAGAAGAGCGGGTAAGCTTTGGTACGTCTGGACATCGTGGGATTGCCTCTAAAGGAACATTTAACGAATTACATGTGGCAGCCATTGTGCAAGCGATTTGTGATGTACGTCAAGAGTTTGGTGCCACAGGACCTTGCTATATCGGACAAGATACACATGCGTTATCACAGCCAGCCTTGCAAGTAGCCATTGAAGTCTTATTGGGGAATCGTGTAAAAACACGTGTTGATGCACATCGTGAATTTGTGCCTACTCCCAGTGTATCTCGTGCTATTTTGCGACACAATGCAAACGCATCAGAAGATACTATAGCAGATGGTATCATCATTACGCCGTCCCACAATCCGCCAGAACATGGTGGTATTAAATATAATCCTCCACATGGTGGACCAGCCGATACAGGGGTAACAAAACGGATTGAAGCCTTAGCTAACGAATATTTGCAAAAAGGGTTAGACAGTATTCAACGATTCTCCTTTCATCATCTAGTGGGCGCTCATGAAAGTGCTCATTGTGGTTGCTGTCATCATGAAGAAGAGAAAAGAGTAGCTCCTGCTGCTATTTCTGTAGAGGAAGCGGGCCAATACCTAGAGCCCTATGATTTTAAAATGGCCTATGTAAAAGAATTGCCTCAGATTATCAATATGAAAGCGATTCAACAAGCTAATCCAAACATATTAATTAACGCCTTAGGTGGTAGTGGTGGCGCTTATTGGCATGCCATCGCTAAAGAATATAATCTAAACTTGACCATTATCAATAGTGACTATGATCCAACATTTAGTTTTATGTCTTACGACCATGATGGCGCGATTCGTATGGACTGTTCTTCCCCATATGCTATGGCAGAAGTGGTGAAAAGCCTAGGTGACCATGTGCTAGCTATTGGAAATGACCCAGACTATGATCGTCATGGTATCGTGACAGAAGAAGGTTTATTAGCACCAAATCAATATTTAGTAGTAGCAGCTAAGTATTTGAATGAAACCCGTCCATGGGAGGGGAAAGGTGTTGGTAAAACAGCGGTTGTTACAGGTTTGATGGATGCGTATTGCAAAGATTCTAATCATCCAGTGTATGAAGTGCCAGTAGGGTTTAAATATTTTGCACCTTTATTATTTGATGGGCGTATTGGCCTTGGGGCAGAGGAGAGTGCAGGAGCTTCCTTCTTGCAACACGATGGATCTGTATGGACTACCGATAAAGATGGTATCATTTTAGGGCTATTAGCTGTGGAAATGGTGGCAACTACGGGGAAAACACCTACTCAACACTATGCTGATATTACGGCACAATGGGGCACTCCAGTGTTCCAACGTGTGGATATGCCTTGTACGGCAGAAATTAAAAGTGCTCTAAAAGGAATGAACCCGAGCGATGTGACTGTAACAAAGCTAGGGGGCAGTCCAATCCTAAATATTCGTACGACCTCGTTGTTTGAAGATCAGCCTATTGATGGTGTTAAAATTGTGACGGATACTGGATGGTTTGTTGCGCGCCCATCAGGAACGGAAAATTTATATAAAATGTATGCGGAGTCCTACTTAGGCGAGGAAGGATTGGCACATCTGATGGAAGATGGTAAATGCATCATTGAGGGGTTAGTTACAAAATCTGCATGATTTGTAAAAACTATACCAAGTGAATAAAGAGCAAGGGATTCTATAAGTTTACTGCACCTGTTCTTGTATGTGCGATGTGTAACTGATATAATTAATAAATATGGTCTATATACAATGAACTTAGTATTCTAATGACAGACTATTGATAATCACTTGTAATCATCATGAGATACCGCGTATGGAGGTGTTGGAATGACAGTATATTTATGGGCCTTTGTCATTGCTCTCGTAGTAACGTATATTTGCACGCCTTTGGTGAAACAATTCGCTGTTAAGGTGGGTGCTATTGATAAACCAGATGCACGTAAGGTGCATCAAGTGTCGATTCCACGATTAGGGGGATTGGCCATTTATATTGGCTATATGGTATCGTTGCTGTATAGTGTGAAAGATATATCTTCAGTGAAAGGATTGATTGTAGGTTCTATCATCATAGTAGCAGTAGGTATTTGGGACGATATTAAGCAAATCGGACCGAAAACGAAATTGATGGGACAAATTTTGGCGGCACTTATGTTGCCACTATTTGGCAATGCTGTACATTTTATCAGCATTGGTGACCATCTGTTGTATTTAGAATATTTTGCTATACCGTTAACGGTATTTTGGATTGTAGGGTTTACGAATATTGTGAATCTGATTGATGGACTAGATGGATTGGCAGCAGGTATTTCCCTGATTGCGTGTATTACGATTTGCATCGTGACTTTGCAAATGGGTCAAATTGAATTGGCATGCATTACCTTGGCACTAGCTGGGGCAGCTTGCGGATTCTTGCGTTATAACTTTAATCCTGCCAAAATATTTATGGGTGATACAGGCAGTATGTTATTGGGGTATACCATGGCGGCTATTTCCGTCATGGGCAGTGTTAAAACGGCAGCGACTGTGGCATTAGTGGTACCAGTTATTGTATTGGGTTTACCGATCTTAGATACATTATTTGCCATTGTACGTCGACGTATTAATGGTCGCCCTGTATTCCAACCAGATAAAGGACATTTACATCATCGTCTATTGGCGATGGGACTCACTCAAAAACAAGCAGTGTTGTTGATGTATGCCATCACGGCACTCTTAGGTTGC
Organism: Veillonella sp. VA142; assembly: GCF_003992135.1. Taxonomy (GTDB): domain Bacteria; phylum Bacillota; class Negativicutes; order Veillonellales; family Veillonellaceae; genus F0422. The sequence goes on from NZ_RQVN01000003.1 coordinate 23,191, forward strand.
GTGTCTATTGTAGCGGCGAAAGCAAACTTTGTTATCGGAGTCTTGCTAGTGCTTGTTATACTCTGTGCATGCGTGTGGACAGCAACGAAAATTGGGATTATATCCAAAGACAACGACGTTCGTAAATAGCTATGCAAAACGCCAGGAGCTCATGCTTCATGGCGTTCTTCATTTTTTGCCAAAGGGAAAGCGTGACACATTCCTTCACAAACGGTATTTCATAATGTTTGTTCAGGAACATGCCACGCTTTCTGGCGTTTGTAGAATTAAGTGTATTACGCCATGTTGCTTACGCTTATGGCGTTTTGCCTTGTATTTGCTCATTCCGTGGTGGGAGGGGGATGGTGTTCGCACATGGTATCTTGTTTGGCTATACTTCTTTATAGTTTGTACTAGTATGGAAGGCTTGTACATGATACAATAGAGATAATTGAAAAAGCTTAATAAAGTGATTTAGGAAAGTTTGTGGATGACAGCTTTCATGGTAAAGGAAGTAAATGAAATATGTGGGAGGTACTATGTTAAAAGTCATGACCATATTTGGGACACGTCCTGAGGCAATTAAGATGGCGCCTGTTGTTAAGGCGTTGGAAGCGGCGCCTGATATGGAGTCTATTGTTACGGTGACGGCACAACATAGAGAGATGTTAGATCAGGTGTTGCATTTGTTTTCTATCACTCCTGATTATGATTTAAATATTATGAGCCAAGGGCAAACCTTGTATGATGTCACTTGTCGTGCTTTGATGGGCTTGCAAGAGGTCTTACAAGAGGCAAAACCTGATGTTGTACTTGTGCATGGAGACACAACAACAACTTTTGTAGGAGCCTTGGCAGCGTTTTATGAAGGGATTCCTGTAGGCCATGTGGAGGCAGGTCTTCGGACAGGCAATATTTACTCCCCCTTCCCAGAGGAGATGAATCGCAAGTTGACAGGGGCCATTGGGACATACCATTTTGCACCGACTACTACATCGGAAGCGAACTTATTAAAAGAAAATATAAATCCAGATCACTTATATGTAACTGGAAATACAGTTATTGATGCATTACAAACGACAGTAAAGGATGACTATACCTTTAAAGAAGAGTTGTTGAATACCATAGATTATGTGAACCAAAAGGTTATTTTGGTTACCACCCATCGTCGTGAAAATCTAGGTGATCCAATGCGCAATGTGTATGAGGCAATCCGTGATATTATTGGAGAACATGAAGAGGTAGAAGTCATCTTCCCTATGCACCGCAATCCAAAGGTGCGCAGTATTGTACAAGAGGTCCTAGGTGATATGCCACGGGTACACTTGATTGAGCCATTGGAATATGAACCGTTTGCAAACTTGATGGATCGCACTTACCTCATTATGACAGACTCTGGTGGTATTCAAGAGGAAGCACCATCCTTGGGTAAGCCTGTATTGGTGCTTCGTGATACGACAGAACGTCCTGAAGCGGTCCAAGCAGGCACAGTAAAATTGGTAGGTACTGATAAAACAACTGTGTACTCTACAGCTAAAGAGTTAATTACGAATGCAGAAATGTATACGGCTATGTCAAATGCAGTGAATCCTTATGGGGATGGATTAGCATCAGAGAGAATTGTGCAAGCCTTACGGCATGAATTTTTTGAGCAACAAGAAAAACCATCTTCCTTTGGGAAATAATAGTCAGGTCATGCATTTTAGTTATAATTAAGTCGACAGCTACTTTCATTGACAGTGCAAGTATGAATTGTACGTGGTTTTGCATCAAATCCTGTAGAAAGTTTTGACAAATATAAAATTTATATATTGTTAAAATAGTTTTCAGTAATGGTATAATTTACAATGTTAGGAATGTAGGAGGTATGTCTATGGGGAAAGAAAAATCGGAACTATGGATGGCTATCTCTAAAGCATCTACCACAGGATTTACTATACTTTGTTCTATCGGTGTCTGTATGGGTCTTGGTTATGCCGTTGATTACTACGCAGGAATCCATCCTTGGGGGCTACTTCTAGGTGGATTAATCGGTGGATTTCTAGGACTATATGGCGTCATACGTCAGTACATGTAAGGAGACTGTATGAAAGAATATATCACCTATATCAAAAGTCATTGTCGATGGATACTTGCAGTGGCTATACTAGGTGTAGTTGTGTTATGGTTACTAGATTGGTCTAGTCATATTACTGGTTGGCTATGGGGAAGTATGACCTATGTCGTATATTTCTTGTATTTAGCATTGCAAACCTACAAGATGAAAGACGCCACCCTAGAAGATGTAAAACGACGAGTTTGGATTGGTGTTATGAGCCGATTTAGCTTAATTGTATTGTTGGTAGGTATCAGTACACAAATACCCTCGATTTCCATGAAAGGTGTATTAGGGGGAGTTTGCGTCTTTGTTCCCATGCAATATATTGAGTATAGTATGTATGTGCGCCAACGTAATAGGTAATCATCTATGTGAAAGGGGGTGGGAATATGGAGTTGCATGCAGGGCATCATCATGTTGTTCAATGGATGGGTACATCTTTTAATATGGATACGTTGTATATGACGTGGTTAGTGATGGGTATTATTATTGTTGTTACCCTATTAGCTACGCGCTCACGTGCCATGGTACCACAAGGGATTCAAAATGTGATGGAAAGCGTGTTAGAAGGATTGACTGGTCAGTTTAAAACAAATTTAGGCAATCAATGGAAGTTTTTAAGCTCCATACTATTTACGTATTTTCTATTTATTTTGGTAAGTAATGAGTTGGGATTGATTCCAAGTCCACATATCTTGGCATCGCCAACAAATGATATTAATACGACCTTGGGACTAGCTATTTCAAGCTCAATTCTTGTGTGGATTGTAGGTTTGAAAGTCAAAGGAATTGGCTATTTTAAGCACTTTGTACAACCATTTAAATTATTTATCATCATCAATTTAATGGAAGAAATAGCGAAACCTGTCACATTAGCATTCCGTTTGTTTGGTAACATACTTGCGGGGGAAATTCTTTTAGAATTGTTATATGCATTGGTACCCTATGTACTTCCTATCGTATGGTTAGCGTTTAGTCTAGCAATCGGTATTATTCAAGCGTTTATTTTTGCCATGCTCGTTACCTCATATTTGGGGATGACAATTGGAGATGGACATTAATAGTTTAGGAGGAAATCATAATGGAATTATTATTAGCAAAAGCGTATGTATTGGTTGGTTCTGCCATTGGCGCTGGTTTAGCAATTGGTTTAGCTGCGATTGGTGCAGGTATTGGTGACGGTCTTGTATCTGGTAAAGCTTTAGAAGGTATGACTCGTCAACCAGAACAATCCGGTAAATTGTTTACAAATATGTTAATTTCTGTAGGCTTGATCGAAGCAGTGCCTATTATTGCAGCAGTTATCGCGATTGTATTAGTGTTCGCAAACCCATTGGTAGACTTACTTAAATAATAGACATTAGCTAAGAGGAGGTATGACCGTTGGTAGATTTAAACGGCACACTCGTACTTCAGATTTTAAACTTTATTGTGCTAGTGTTGATTTTAGCAAAGTATGCGTATAAACCGTTATTGCAAACTATGGAAGAACGGAAACGTCGCATTGAGAATGATCTTACCAGTGCAGAACAAGCTAGAGAAGAAGCAGCTGCGTTGAAAGCTGAATATACAGCACAATTGCAAGAAGCTCGTAAAGAATCACAAAGTATTATCGAGACGGCAAAACAACAAGCAGAGGCAGAATCACAAGCACAAATCAAAGAGTTACGAGCTCAACTAGTGAAAGAAAAAGAAATTGCCCGTCAAGAAATTGAACGGGAACGGGAAAAAGCAATGCAACAAATTCGTGCAGAAGTAGTGAATTTGTCTGTACAGGTAGCTGGCAAATTAATTGGAAAAGATTTTTCCAGTGCTGATAATGTGGCTCTTGTAGAGGATACCATTGCAAAACTAGATAGTACAACTATAAGGTCGTGATACGATGAGTGTAGAAAGAATTGCAGAAACATATAGCTCCGCTATATTTGAATTAGGACAGGAATCAGGTTTGTTACCGCAATTTGATACAGATCTTTCCTATGTGCAAGATTTATTTTCCACCCATGAGGAATTACGCCAAATTTTAATCAATCCTATGTTAGAAGTAGCTGGAAAAAAGAAGATTCTAGAGCAAATTTTTGGTAGCGAAGTGCATCCATTGATTATGAATTTTCTCTATGTCATGGTGGACCGCCGTCGCAGTCCATATATTTTGGAAACAGCTCGTGCCTACGTAAAACGCTCCCGTGAAAGTCGTGGTATTTTGGAAGCGAAAGTGACGGTTATCGAACCACTTTCAGAATCAATGCGGGAAAAAGTATTGAAAAAGTTACAAGAAATCACTGGCAAAGAATGTGTCATCGAAGAACATGTGGATCCATCCATCTTGGGTGGTATGGTCATTCAAGTGGGAGACACTCGGATTGATGGAAGTATGGCTAGACGATTGGAAGAATTGAAAAAATCATTGCTTAATGCAAGTACCAATAAGATTGGGGTGAATGGTTAATTATGAAAATGACGCCTGAAGAAATTACTGCCATTATTAAACAGCAGATTCAGGACTATAATGTTGAATTAAACGTAGATGACGTGGGAACTGTTCTGGAAGTAGGGGACGGTATTGCGCATATCTACGGTCTTGAAAAAGCCATGGCTGGCGAATTGTTAGAGTTACCTCATGGCGTATATGGCATGGTACTCAATTTAGAACAAGATAATGTAGGCGCCGTTCTCCTAGGTAATGACTTCTTAATCAAAGAAGGAGATGAAGTGCGCCGTACAGGTCGCATCATGCAGGTACCTGTAGGAGATGGCTTAATTGGTCGTGTTGTGAATGCTCTTGGTCAACCTATCGATGGGAAAGGCGAAATTGTAGCGGAAACACATCGTCCTGTAGAATATCCAGCACCTGGTATTGCAGATCGTAAATCTGTATTTGAACCAATGCAAACTGGGTTGAAAGCCATTGATGCGATGGTACCAATTGGTCGTGGTCAACGGGAGTTGATTATCGGTGACCGTGGTACTGGTAAAACAGCGATTGCTATTGATACCATTTTGAATCAAAAAGGACAAGATGTGATTTGTATCTATGTAGCGATTGGTCAAAAAGAATCTACTGTAGCTCGTGTGGTACAAAAATTAGAAGAAGCAGGAGCTATGGAATATACAATCGTCGTATCTGCAGGTGCTTCTGAAGGGGCTCCTATGCAGTACTTAGCACCTTATTCTGGGGTAGCTATGGGCGAACATTTCATGTACCAAGGTAAACATGTACTTTGCGTATATGATGATTTAACAAAACAAGCTGCTGCATACCGTGCGATGAGTTTGTTATTACGTCGTCCTCCAGGACGTGAAGCGTACCCTGGTGACGTGTTCTACTTACATTCTCGTTTATTGGAACGTTCTGCCAAAGTATCCGATGAATTGGGTGGCGGTTCTATTACGGCTTTACCAATTATCGAAACACAAGCAGGTGACGTATCTGCCTATATCCCAACGAACGTAATCTCCATCACTGATGGACAAATTTTCTTAGGTACAGATATGTTCTACTCTGGCGTTCGTCCGGCAGTTGACGTAGGTTTATCCGTATCTCGTGTAGGTGGTAGTGCACAAATCAAAGCGATGAAACAAGTAGCTGGTAAATTGCGCTTGGAATTGGCACAATATCGTGAATTAGCGGCCTTTGCACAGTTCGGTTCCGATTTAGATGCGTCTACAAAAGCACAACTGGATCGCGGTGAACGCTTAACAGAAATGTTGAAACAACCACAATATTCTCCATTGAAAGTAGAAGAACAAGTGGTATGTTTATATGCAGGCATTAATGGCTATTTCAAACGATTAGCGGTTCATGATGTACCAGCCTTCCAAGATGCATTATTACATTATGTACATGGTAATTATGCCAATGTATTAGCATCAATTAGAGATACTAAGAAATTAGAAGAAGATACAGAAAAAACATTGCAACAAGCGATTTTAGAATGTATTGATGTCTTTGGTGCTACTCACGAATTATTACCAGAGGAGGCGTAATCTATGAGTAGTGCACAAGACTTACGCAAGCGTATAAAAAGTGTCACTAATACGCAGCAAATTACAAAAGCTATGAAAATGGTAGCATCTGCTCGTCTACGTCGTGCACAACAAAAAGCGAAAGGTACTGAACCTTATACAGAACGTCTTCGCCATATGCTGTATCAAAGTATATCCGCCTTTGATGGAGGAGAGGGGTTACCTCTACTTACAGTTCGTCCTGTGAAGAAGGTAGCCTATGTGGTGATAGGTGCTGATAAAGGTTTAGCCGGTGCCTATACTAGTAATATCATTAAATACGTGCAAGCATTACTACAAGATAAGCCTGTGGAGGCTTACGGTTTATTTACGGTAGGGCGTAAGCCAACGGAATACTTCACAGGTCATGGCTATTCCGTGGTCTCTGATATGCAAGGTTTTTCTGATAAACCAGGCTTTCATCATGCCCAAGATATTGTGGAACAAGTGAAAACCATGTTCTTGTCTGGTGAGGTAGATGAAGTGGTATTGGTATACACCAAGTTTGTGAACTCCTTATTGCAAGAAGTGACTCATGAGCGCTTATTACCTCTTTCATTAAAAACAGATATAGAAGCAACTGGAGAAAGTTTATTTTATCCAGATCAAGGCTCTGTATTGGAACAATTGTTGCCAGCCTACGTGGAAAGCACTGTATATAATGCATTGCTACATGGGGCGGCTAGTGAATTAGGTGCCCGTATGACGGCCATGACATCCGCTACAGATAATGCAGGCGAATTGATTGGTACCTTGCACTTAGAGTACAATAAGTTGCGCCAAGCAGGTATTACTAACGAAATTTCTGAAATCGTAGGCGGTGCAAACGCATTGCAATAATTGATAAAGGAGTATCTCGTATATGAGTACAAATATAGGTAAAGTAGTTCAGGTTATTGGACCGGTGGTAGACGTCGTCTTCCCTAAAGGCGAATTGCCTGCTATTTACAACGCAATTACTATTACAAAAGGCGACGAACAAGCGTCTAAGATTGTTGTAGAAGTTATGCAACATCTGGGTGATGACACAGTTCGTTGTGTAGCCATGAGTTCCACCGATGGATTGACTCGTGGTATGGAAGCAGTGGATACAGGTGCCGCTATTTCCGTTCCTGTTGGTGATGGTGTATTAGGTCGTATTTTTAATGTATTAGGCGAAACAGTAGACCATGATCCAGCAGAAGTGAAAGTGAATGAACATTGGCCAATTCACCGTGCTGCTCCAAAATTTGATGAATTAGCACCAGAAACTAATATTTTAGAAACTGGTATTAAAGTCGTAGACTTAATTGCGCCATATGTAAAAGGTGGTAAAATCGGTCTATTTGGCGGTGCCGGTGTAGGTAAAACAGTTCTAATCATGGAATTGATTCATAACATCGCTACAGAACATGGTGGTTACTCCGTATTCGCAGGCGTTGGTGAACGTACCCGTGAAGGAAATGACCTTTGGAATGAAATGAAAGAGTCTGGCGTATTGTCTAAAACAGCCCTTGTCTATGGACAGATGAATGAGCCTCCTGGAGCTCGTATGCGCGTAGCTTTAACAGGTTTGACGATGGCGGAATATTTCCGTGATGTACAACAACAAGACGTGTTGTTATTCGTAGATAATATTTTCCGTTTCATCCAAGCAGGTTCGGAAGTATCTGCCTTGTTAGGTCGTATGCCATCTGCCGTTGGTTATCAACCAACATTGGCTAATGATGTAGGGGCCTTACAAGAACGTATTACATCGACCAAAGAAGGTTCCATTACGTCTGTACAAGCCGTATACGTACCAGCCGATGACTTGACTGACCCAGCGCCAGCAGCAACATTTGCTCACTTGGATGCTACTACAGTATTGTCTCGTTCCATTGCAGAACTTGGTATTTACCCAGCCGTGGATCCATTGGACTCCACAAGTCGTATCTTGGATCCATTGGTATTAGGGGAAGAACATTACTCCGTCGCTCGTGGCGTACAAGAAGTACTTCAAAAATACAAAGATTTACAAGATATCATTGCTATCTTAGGTATGGAAGAATTGTCTGAAGCGGATAAATTAACAGTAGCTCGTGCTCGTAAAATTCAACGTTTCTTGAGTCAACCATTCTTCGTAGCTGAAGTATTTACAGGCAGTCCTGGTAAATATGTGCCATTGAAAGAAACATTGCGTGGTTTCCGTGAAATCCTAGAAGGTAAACATGATGATTTACCTGAAAGTGCTTTCTACATGGTGGGAACTATCGATGAAGCTGTTGCCAAAGGAAGGGACATGTTAGGGAAAGGAGAATAATCTATGAGTACCATGCATGTAATAATTATTACTCCTGATGAAACAGTGTTTTCTGGAGACGCAACCATGGTGGTAGGAAAAGCTCTTGATGGAGAGTTTGGTATCCAACCACATCATATGCCTTTAGTGAGCGCTTTGACGCCAGGGGCGATTCGCATTGACCATGAGGGCAAGCGTGAAGAGTTTATCCTTCCAGGGGGATTCCTAGAAGTAGAAAATAACGCTGTGTATATCACGACAGCCTCTTGTGAACGTGCCTAATTACATATCGAAGAGATAGAAAAGGGTTGTACCGAACTACTGTAGTAGTGTTGGTACAACCCTTTTATGGTTACTTCTGCAATGTGGTTAAGAAAATCTTGATTCTTCGTAATGCCTCTTGGATCGTTTCCTTAGAGGACGCATAGGAACAACGGATACGGTTAGCGCCGCAGGTACCGAAGGCAGATCCTGGTACCACAGCTACATGTTGTTGTTCTAGCAATTGTTCGCAGAAACTTTCATCGGATAAACCAGTTTGCGAAATGTCTGGGAACACATAGAAGGCGCCTTCTGGAACGGCGATAGGTAAGCCCATATCTTGGAATCCTTTGACGATCATATCGCGGCGTTCTAAGTAGTCTTGGCGCATAGCCACTACAGAGTCATCACATTCATTGAGGGCTACGATGGCAGCATGTTGCACTGGAGTAGCAGGAGCAACGATGCTGTATTGGTGCAACTTAATGCAGGCTGTGATGAATGGTGCTGGGGCACAGAGGAAACCAATGCGAAGGCCTGTCATAGCATAGGCTTTGGAGAAACCGTTTAAGATGATGGTCCGTTCCTTCATGTCTGGCAAGGATGCCATGGATACATGATCTTTATGGTAGGTAAGTTCCGAATATATTTCATCGGAGATGATGATTAGATCATGGGCTTTCGCAAACTCAGCAATCGGTAATAGATCCTCATAGTCCATGATAGCACCCGTAGGATTGCTTGGGTAGCACATTAAAATGGCTTTCGTTGTATCTGTCACAAGTTTCTCTAACTCTTGTACACGAAGTTTGAAACCATCTTCTAAATACGTCGGTACAGGTACAGCTTTTCCTCCGCACATGTGGACTTCCGCTTCATGAGCCACGTAGGATGGGTTTGGGATAAGTACTTCATCACCTTCGTTCAAGAGTGCACGTAAGGATAAATCGATAGCTTCACTAGCACCGATGGTGAGCATCATTTCATCTGTGCCGTAGTGTACGTGATAACGGCGGTTGTACCAATTGCTGATAGCCTCGCGCAAAGGCAAGATGCCTGCATTAGGGGAGTAGTTGGTTTCGCCTCGGTTCACACTAGTGATTAACTCGTCAAGAACCGGTTGGGGAGGAATGTAATCGGGTTCCCCCACGCAAAGAGAGATGACATCGTCCATGGCCATTGCTTTTTCCCAAAACTTACGAATCCCAGAAGGGGGTAATGTTTGTGTCATAGTTGAAAGATAATTGTTCCAGTTCATAGATTGTCCTTTCCGATACAGCTGTATCTCTATATGCGATGTACAATGTGGGATGTATAATAAACGATATACCAAATACAAAGCATGATACAGTATGTATCATATATCTTATACGAGTATAGGAATGGTATATCTTACATAATGGTACTCGGTAGAGGTCATATGTAGTTATACAAGATCTAGTAGAATGATAGCGTTAACAATAGTAACAGTGTACCACATTCTAAGAAAAGAACCTAGTCGAGAAAAGGTTCTTTTTTGTTGCATATAGTGTATAATTGTAGGTATGACATAGTATTTCATAGAAACTTATGTCATACTATAAGAGTAGAGAAATGATAGGATGGATTCTCAAACGCTGTTACCGTATTATTATTGTAACAAACTTTCAGATGGATGATAAAAAGATAGAATAGATACTATTGTAATGATGGGAAAGGAGCTACCGATGGAAACATTTTCCGTTACCTATGCATTGCATGTTCCTACCTATGAAGAGGCGAAGCAAGTGGCTTGGTCCATACAGGTAGAACAAACTATAGAATTTCCTTACGAATTATTAGGCGAAAGTGATGCACGCCGTCATATGGTGGGGCAATTGATTTCGTTGGAACAAACAAAAGATTGTTTTTTGGCGAAAATTGCGTATCCTGTAGAGACATCAGCATTGGAAGCGACACAGTTTTTAAATGTAGTCTTCGGAAATTCCTCTTTGCAACCGCATATTTGGGTAGTGGACATTGAGTTGTGCCCAAGTTTAGTAGAGGTATTTAAAGGTCCTAAATTTGGTATAGAAGGTATTAGAAACCTATGTCACACACCTACTCGACCTATGATCCAAGCAGTGATTAAACCTATGGGTACACCCAATGAGGAATTGGCTCGTATGTGTCATGCCTACACCATGGGTGGCGCCGATGTGATCAAGGATGACCATGGATTGACGAATCAATCGTTTTCGCCTTTTAAAGATCGTGTATCACGTTGTGCCTATGCGGTGCAAGAGGCGAATGCTAAGAGCGGACATCATACCCTCTATGCAGCCAATGTGTCTGGCGATGGTACAGATGTGCTAGAACGTGCCCATTATGCGAAAGAAGCAGGTGCCACCGCTTTGATGGTAGCTCCTTCGTTAATCGGATTTGGTTGGCTTCATCGATTGGCTACCGATGATTCTTTACAGTTACCATTGATTGTGCACCCGGCTATGATGGGTGGATTCACCTTACCAGGTACATCAGGGATTGATGCTACGATTTGGATGGGATTATTGCCACGTATTTTCGGTGGAGATATGAATATTTTTGTATCCTATGGTGGACGCTTTACATTCGAACCAGACGTATGCCGTCATATTTGCGATGCGAATCGAGAGCCCTTGGCGACTATCAAACCGTCTTGCCCTGCGCCAGGTGGTGGTGTCACAGAAGCAAGATTACCTGAATTGATTACTATGTATGGAAAGGATACTATGTTCCTTGTAGGAGGCGATATGTTCCGACGAGGGCCAGATTTAACAGAGAATATGAAAGCTTTCATAGAGATATTAGAAAGAAGCTAGGAACAATGACAGCAAAAAATAAAGAGTTAGAAGTTCATGTCGTAGCTAGCGGTAGTAAAGGGAATTGCACCATTATTCGCAGTTCCCACAGTGCAGTGATTATTGATGTTGGTATTAGTTGTCGACGTATAACCAATGCCTTGCAAGAGCTAGAGATACCTAAGCATATAGTGGAAGGTATTGTTATTACACATGAACATTCCGACCACATTGCAGGGGTACCACAAATGATTAAGCAAATGGGCTTGCCTATTATCACAAGACCCAATACAGCAAGACGCCTCATGGATAAGTTTTCTTTACCTACGGAGTGCTTTCAAACTTTGGGAGCAAAGGAAGTGGCTATAGGAGATATGGTATTACAGCCATTTTCTACGAGTCATGATGCGGTAGATCCTATTGGTATTACTTGCTATAAAGGACAGACAAAAGCAGGATTGCTAACAGATACAGGAATGGTGTCCAAAGAGATGTTAGAGCACTTACATGATACAGATTTATTAGTGTTAGAAGCCAATTACGATGAACAGATGTTAATCTATGGACCCTATTCTCCAGAATTAAAACGGCGCGTAAAAGGAAATGCCGGGCATTTATCAAACGTAACGGCTATGAAAGTGTTATCAGCACTAAGACGACCTAAGGATATGGAAGTTGTTTTTGCCCACCGTTCAGAGCAAAATAACTCGCTTCATTTAGTAGAACAACTATCAGATCGCTTGCTAGATTGGTGTAAAGCGCAAGGACAAGAGGAATTTACAGCACATCATGGGGATCCAAAAGAGTATACCTCTATTGGGATATCTTATGATATATAAAATGCTGTAGTTTGAAATATAATGTACGCATTAGGAGATACGATGCTATGAAATTTTCTATTTACTGCATAGGAAAACTAAAAGAACCCTATTTGCGTGAAGGGGTGGCAGAGTTTGTTAAACGATTGCAACCCTACGGGGGTGTCAGCATTACGGAATTACCGGAAAGCAAATTAGGTGATAAACCAAGTCCATCAGATAAAGAAAAGGCACTCTATGATGAAGGACAACGATTACTCAAATATTGTACGCCTCAATCTTTTGTAGTGTTACTAGATGTGTACGGAAAACAAATGAGTTCTGAGGAATTAGCAAAGAGGATTGGTGAATTAGAAGTACAGGGGCATAGCGAGATGGTGTTTTTCATTGGCGGCGCTTTTGGTGTGTCCGAAGAATTACGACAACGGGCACAGTGGAAATTGTCCATCAGCCCTATGACTTTTACACATCAAATGGTACGACTTGTGCTAGTTGAACAATTATATAGGGCTTGTAAAATTAATCGGAATGAACCATATCATTGGTAGGAAAGGAGATATGCATGGCAAGTGCAATTGACAAAGGAATTACCTATGTATCTGCAGATATACAGGAACTGCCTATAGAGGATTCTGAGTTTGTTAGATACTATACAACAGAATTAACAGAAGGAAAAGAAGATATTCTTGCGATTCAAAGTGAAATACAAACATTGGTACAAGGATATGAGGGACTCTTTGTCGGATTAGAACAGAAGGGGCAATCAGAGACTCTAGAAGAACGTCGTCATATGGTGGCAGATAGTATACGAGAGTATACGAATGTGACGGATACAGTATGTACTGTATTAGATACCTACATGGATATGGCTAGCATGATTCAACAAATGGAAACATCTGGTGGCAATCCAGCATATTTACTACATCGTAAACAAGAATTATTAGAACAAAATGCAGCACTGAATACAATTTTTGATCGTGTAGATTATTATATTTCTACAGTGGTAGATATGCTTGCCAAAGAAACAGATTTTGCGAAAGCAGTATTAGCAAGCACTACAACTATATCGGAAGAAGAAACAGTACAAATTTTATTTTTACATCAAACGGCATTGAGTTCTTGTGTAGATATCAATAAAATGTTAGTAGAACGCTTACAGTTAATGGTACCTCGTCTTGAAGGGTTACGGGAAGATGTGATGAAAGTCCAAGTCCATTCCGTAGCGAATGATGTAGAAGAACGTAGAAAGCGATTGCAGGAATTGCGTCAACAAGCAAAAGTGGAAGATGTGATGGATTACGCCGATTTAGAAGGTCAATATCGTCATGCCTATGATGATGAAGGAAATCATATCGGAACCCATGAAGGTGGCGACGGTGGTAACCGGAAAAGCTTGGCTGCCATTTTGGTTGTAACAGCGATAGTAATAGCTATCTTTGCTGCATATGTATATATGAAATAGGAGGAATTACTATGATTTTACAAGAAATTATGAACAAATACCCAATTACTGTTGGTAAAGACGAACTAATTACGAATGTAGCTAAATTGATGGTAAAACATAATTTAACAGCCATTGCTGTAGTAGATGAAGAGAACAAATTAATTGGTATTGTATCGGAAGGGGATTTATTATATAAAAAAGTCCGCCCTCATGCTCCACACTATATTAATATTTTAGGTGCTAATATTTACTATGGCGGTATTGGAGAGTATGATGGACAATTTAAAAAACTTCTTGCTACTGAAGTAGCTGAAATTATGAGTACAGAAGTAATTACTGCCTATGCAGATGCAGAGGTGGAAGTAACAGTTAGTGCCATGGTAGAAAAACATTTGAAGAACTTGCCAGTTGTTGATGATGCGTATCATTTGATTGGTATGGTAAGTCGTCATGATATTATGAAACTTATCGCAGAAGAACAAGGTAAATAGGGGAAATAATTGCACGATTGACAACTTTATGATAATATTAAGAATGCAATATTAAAACTTATAATTTGGGTGCAGTATACCCTAAGGAGGAAATAGTTTCATGAAAGCAACTGTAACTGCTGTTGATCAGCACAAGGTATCTATTACAATCGAAATTCCAGCAGAAGACGTGAAAAAAGGCTTTGCACAAGCTGTAAAACGCATCGCTGGACAAGTTAATATTCCAGGCTTCCGTAAAGGTAAAGCACCTCGTAAAATTTTGGAAATGAACTATGGTAAAGAAGCTATCGCTGAAGAAGCGTTTGAATTATTAGCAGGTCGTGCTTATACAGAAGCACTTCGTGAAAACGAAATCGTTCCTGTTAGCAATCCAGAGATCGAACGTGAACAATTCGAAGAAGGTAAAGATTTAATCTTTAAAGCAACAGTGGTAAAACAACCAGAAGTAACTTTGGGCGACTACAAAGGCTTAGAGGTTGAAAAACAGGATGCTACTGTTACTGACGAGCAAGTAGAAGAACAATTAAACAATATCCGTAGCCAACAAGCAAAAATGGTAGCAGCTCCAGAAGATGCAACTGTACAAAACGATGACTTTGCAACAATCGACTTCAAAGGTTTCATCGATGGTGAAGCATTTGATGGTGGCGAAGGTAAATCCTACCCATTACAAATCGGTTCTGGCAGCTTCATCCCTGGCTTTGAAGAGCAACTAATCGGCCACAAAGCTGGTGAAGATGTAACTGTTACTGTATCTTTCCCAGAAGATTACTTCGTAGCAGAATTAGCTGGTAAAGAAGCGAAATTTGAATGCCATATTCATGACATTAAACGTAAAGAATTACCAGAACTTACTGATGAATTTGTACGTTCCGTATCTGTAGGCAAAGGAAAAACTGAACCATCCTACAATACAGCAGAAGAGTTCGTAGCAGACCTTCGCAAACGTATGGAAGATGATGCAGCACGTCGTGCTATCGATGCATACAATGCAGGTTTAGTGGAATTGGCTGTTAAAAATGCAACCGTAGATATTCCTGAAATCATGATTGAAGATCGCGCTGAACAAATGGTTCAAGAATTAGCTATGAACCTTGAAGGCCGTGGTTTGAAATTAGAAGACTACTTAAAATTCTCCAACAAAACTATTGAAGAATTACGTGAAGAAAATAAAGTGGCAGCTGCTGAAAACGTTCGCGCTGACTTAGTATTAGATGAAATCGCAAAAGCAGAAAACGTTCAAGTAACTCCAGAAGATATGAACTACGAAATCTTTGCTATGTCCCAACAATTCGGTGCTGACCCTAAAGAAGTATACGATATCATTGTAAAAGAAGGTCGTGTATCTATGTTAGCAAGTTCCGTAGCACGTAAAAAAGCAGCTCGTTTCATCGTAGACAATGCTAAAGGTGCTGAAAAAGCTGAATAATTGCTAATGCAGGTACATGTATAAGAGGTGTTAGATGTCTATGTATGTGCCAATCGTGGTAGAGCAAACTGGTCGCGGTGAGCGCTCCTACGATATTTATTCTCGTCTATTAAAAGATCGAATTATTCTATTGAGTGGCCCAATTGATGATACGGTAGCTAACAGTATCGTAGCCCAATTGCTATTCTTAGAATCGGAAGATCCAGATAAAGATATTCACTTGTACATTAATAGCCCTGGGGGAGTGGTAACTGCTGGTATGGCCATTTACGATACTATGCAGTACATTAAACCAGATGTATCTACAATTTGTGTAGGCTCAGCGGCTAGTATGGGTTCCTTGTTGCTCACAGCGGGAGAACCAGGTAAACGCTACGCCTTACCACACTCTCGCATTATGATTCATCAACCACTGGGCGGTGTTCAAGGGCAAGCATCTGAAATTGAAATTCACGCTCGTGAAATATTACGGTTGCGAGAAGAATTGAATGGTGTGTTAGCTTACCATACAGGTCAACCAATAGAAGTGATTGCGCAAGATACAGATCGTGATAATTTCATGTCTGCGGAGGCAGCAAAAACATATGGTTTGATTGATGAGGTGTTAACACGTCCGTCTTCGGCAAAAAAATAAGGAGATAGGGGTTTGAATAAAGACGATAAAGAAAGACGTTGTAATTTTTGCGGTAGAGCAGAAACGGAAGTCGAACGATTGATAGCAGGACCTAATGTATTCATTTGTAATGAATGTATTGATGTATGCCAGCATATTATTGAGGAAGACAAAATTGAAGAACTACCGGAAACGTTTGATTTAAACGATATCCCGACTCCAAAAGAAATTAAAGCGCATCTTGATCAGTATGTCATTGGTCAAGATGATGCTAAAGTTTCCTTATCTGTAGCCGTATATAATCATTACAAACGTTTGCAACATGATAATGTCATTGATGATGTGGAACTACAAAAGTCCAATGTACTATTTATTGGACCCACAGGTAGTGGGAAAACATTATTGGCCCAAACATTAGCAAAAATGTTACAGGTACCATTTGCTATGGCAGATGCTACTAGTTTGACAGAGGCAGGCTATGTAGGGGAAGATGTAGAAAACATTCTTCTTAAACTCATTCAAGCTGCCGATCATGATATCGAGCTAGCTGAACGCGGTATCATCTATATTGATGAAATCGATAAAATTGCTCGTAAATCAGAAAATCCGTCTATTACTCGCGATGTATCCGGTGAAGGTGTACAACAAGCATTACTGAAAATCCTAGAAGGAACAGTAGCCTCTGTACCACCGCAAGGAGGACGGAAACATCCAAATCAAGAGATGTTACATTTAGATACAACAAATATCTTGTTTATTTGCGGTGGTGCTTTCGATGGCATGGAAAAAGTGATTACGAAACGAACTGCAAAGAAAACATTAGGTTTTGGTGCAGATATTCAAAAGAAAGAGGAAAAAGATGTAGCCTCTATTTTGAAAGAAGTTGTGCCAGAAGATTTACAAAAATTCGGGTTAATTCCTGAATTTATCGGACGATTGCCAGTGATGGTTACGCTCAGCCCACTTGATGAAGAGGCTTTAATTAAAATTTTGACAGAGCCTAAAAATGCATTGACTAAGCAATACGAAAAAATGCTGGCTTTAGATGATGTAAAATTAGTCTTTGAATCAGATGCACTCCATGAGATTGCAAAAGAAGCCTTAGAACGCAATACGGGAGCACGCGGATTACGGGCCATTATTGAAAAAGTTATGAAACGTGTGATGTATGAAGTCCCATCTATGAAGGATGTAAAAGAATGCATTGTAACAGATAAAGCGGTTCGTGGCGAAGAAGAGCCAATACTCAATAAATGAGTCCACGCTGAAGTAATCAGATAGTAAAGGCAAAGAAACTCATTTCAAAGGCGGAATGGGTTTCTTTTTATCATATAGTACTGGGAGGTTCAATGGAAACTAAACCTATGACATTACCGATGGTTCCCCTACGTGGAATGGTCGTATTTCCCAAAGTAGTAACACAATTAGATATTGGTCGCACTACATCTGTACAAGCTGTCAAAGCAGCTATGGATAAAGACCAATATTTGGTGGTATCTACTCAGAAAGATGAAAGTATCGAAACTCCTACCTTGGAAGAATTAGGCAAGGTTGGGACGATTGTTAAAATAAATCAAATGCTCCGTTTACCAGGGGGCGTGGTTCGCATTTTAGTAGAAGGCGTAACTCGTGTTAGACTAGATGCCATTCTATCTATGGAGCCTTATTATGAAGCTACAGTAACTCCGTTGGAATCGATTCATGAAGATCCAATGGAAGAAGAAGCATACCGTCGTATTTTACAATCTAAATTTGCTCAATGGGTAGAAGTGATTAAGCCAAATACTGACGAAGGACTCGATCATGTATTGGGTAGTTCTGATGCTAGTGAATGGGCAGATCAAGTGGCATTCCTTGTGCCTATCCAAATAAAAGTGCGTCAAAGTATTTTAGAAGAATTGTCCATAAATCGACGCTTAAATATGGTTGTAGGCGTATTAAATACAGAACTACAAATCACGGATATAGAAAATTCCATCAATAACCAAGTCCGTCAATCCATGGAAAAGGCACAAAAAGAATATTTCTTGCGTGAAAAAATACGTATTATTCATGATGAATTAGGGGATAAAATGGACCCTGATCAAGAGGCAGGAGAGTTACGTGAGCAACTGGCAAAATTAGAATTGCCAGAGGATATCCATACAAGGATTGACAAAGAGATTACTCGCTATAGTCGTATGCCTCAAATGATGCCTGAATCCAATATTTTGCGCAACTACATTGATTGGTTATTACAATTACCTTGGAATACCTTGTCAGATGATCGTCTAGAATTGAAAGAAGCTAGTGAAGTACTTGATGGCGACCATTATGGTTTAGAAAAAATTAAGAAACGCATTTTAGAATTCTTAGCGGTGCGCAAATTATCTGGTAAACAAGGTGGATCTATCTTATGTTTAGTAGGGCCACCAGGGGTAGGTAAAACATCCTTAGCAAGCTCTATTGCAAAAGCTATGAATCGTAAGTTTATCCGCGCTTCCTTAGGTGGTGTTCGTGATGAAGCTGAAATTCGAGGGCATCGCCGTACTTATGTAGGGGCCTTGCCAGGTCGTATGATTCAAGGGCTTAAAAATGCAGGGACTCGTAACCCTGTATTCTTGCTTGATGAAATTGACAAATTAGCATCCGACTATAAAGGGGATCCATCATCTGCCTTATTAGAAGTGTTAGATCCTGAACAAAATAGTACATTCAGTGACCATTACATTGAAATTCCATTTGATTTCTCTGATGTATTCTGGATTACGACTGCCAATGTAGCAGGCAATATTCCTAGACCATTATTGGATCGTATGGAAATCATCGAGCTCAGTAGCTATACAGAAGAAGAAAAGCTAGAAATTGCTAAACGTTATTTAGTACCAAAACAAATTGAAAAACATGGCTTACAAGACCAAGGCGTAAAACTTTCGGATGCTGTATTAAAACGTGTGATTTCTGAATATACTCGTGAAGCAGGAGTGCGTACCCTAGAAAAAACCATCGCTAAAATTTGTCGTAAATTAGCATTTGCTGTAGTTACAGAGGGCAAAAAAGCACCTAAAGTAACAGTAAAAAATTTAGAAGATTACCTAGGTATTCCTAAATTTGTGGAAGAATCTCGGGAAAAACAAGCACAAGTCGGTCTTGTATATGGATTGGCTTGGACCTCTGTAGGCGGTGTGGTGTTACCATGTGAAGCCACAACTATGCAAGGTACGGGTAAATTAAATCTTACGGGTAGCCTAGGAAAAGTGATGCAGGAATCTGGTCAAGCGGCTATGTCCTACATTCGTCATCGTCAACAAGAGTTGAAGTTGCCAGAAAAATTTCATAAGGAACTGGATATTCATGTTCATCTACCAGAAGGGGCTACACCGAAGGATGGTCCGTCTGCGGGAATTACGATGACACTGGCAATCGTATCTGCTTTGACCGGTAAAAAAGTACGCTCTGATATTGCCATGACTGGAGAAATTACCTTACGTGGTAGAGTATTACCAATCGGAGGCTTGAAAGAAAAACTATTAGCAGCTCTACGCTATGGAGTGAAAGAAGTACTTATTCCAGAAGGCAATAAAAAGGATATTTCAGACTTACCGGATATCGTCAAAGAAGGATTGATTATCACTCCTGTGAAAACGATGGAAGAAGTATTAGAAAAGGCATTACTATGAAGAAGAAACCAGCAGTAAAACGCCATCCCAAACCAGTGTATACCAGAAAAGAGACGACAGGTCCCCGCATCATCGCAGCGAAATATATTGCGTCTGCGGTGAAGGCGGATCAATATCCAGAAGGCGATACTATTGAAATCGCCTTCTTGGGACGCTCCAATGTGGGAAAATCTTCTTTGATAAACTCTTTATGCAATCATCGAGGGTTAGCACTGGTTAGCGGTACGCCGGGTAAAACGAAAACAATCAACTTCTTTAGTATAGAATCAAAGGAAGATTTACCAGATGATATGGAACGTCGCTTTGATTGGTTCTTAGTTGATTTACCAGGTTATGGATATGCTAAAACAGGTGGATTCAATACTAATATTTGGTCTTCCTTCATTGCCAATTATATTTTACAAAGTGAACGGATGATGCTATTATGCTTACTCATTGATGGTCGTCATCCTGAGTTACCTATTGATCAGGAAGCCTTTGATTGGTTGCAATCACATGGAGTGCCTTTACAAATCGTGGTGACCAAAGCAGATAAATTAAAAATGAACGAGCGACAAAAACAGTTAAAAGCTATTGAAGAACGCTACCCAACTGGACATTCGCCAATTTTATATAGTTCTTTAAAACATACTGGTCGTGATTGTTTATTAGCACGTATTAATGCAGTCTTATTGGGGGAAGAGGAATGAGTATTCTTACAGATGCACAAATGAAACTACGAGTATCTAAAGATTTAGAACGCGTAGAAACATATTTGCAACAATCTCTACAAACTGGGGCAGAAGATTTTAATACACTCATTCGTCCTCTTTCAGCAGGGGGCGGCAAGCGATTACGGGCGCAATTGTGTTTGCTGATTGCCTTAAGTGGAGATTCCAAACAAGAAGATAGAGTACGTATGGCGGCAGCCATTGAGATGTTACACTTGGCTACACTCATTCATGATGATGTATTAGACCAAGCAGAAGTGCGACGTGGTGTGACTTCTATTCATTGTACGAAAGGCAATAAAGTGGCTATCCTCAGCGGAGACTATTTATTTGCTAAGGCATTTGGTATTGTAGCTGAAATCGGATCTATTCCATGTTTAACTATTTTTTCTGAAATTATTTCGGCCTTGGTAGAAGGCGAATTTATGCAAATGGAAGATGTGTACCGATTAGATCAAGGTACAGACCGATATTTATTAAAAACACAAAAGAAAACAGCAGACTTTATTGAAGGTTGTTTGGCATTAGGTGGCATTCTTGGTGGGTGGTCAGAGGAGCGTATTTCATTATTGCGCACCTATGGTCATGGCTTAGGAATGGCCTTCCAAATTACTGATGATGTCATGGATTATCGTGAGCAAACGGTGACAACAGGAAAACCGGTAGGTAAGGATGTAAAAGAAGGTATTTTGACCTATCCATTATTATCTATCGTGACAGCAGAAAATACATCTCGTTTGACGACGATGATAGAAGAGATTCGTCATGGACAAGATACAAAAGAATTGTTGGATTATGTCGTTGCGGAAGGCGGTATAGAAAAAGCCTTAACCCTTGAGGCGATGTATCGCAGACAAGCAGAGATAGCATTAGAGCAATTACCGTCCTTCAAAGGAAAAGATATTTTAGAAACTGTTCTTGAAAAATTATCGAACCGTAAGGTGTAAGTATGAAAGAATTTCAAGTAAAAGACTTTGATATGACTGCCAAACGTCCATCCTTGAATAGTGTGATAGCGCAAAGAAAGCGTCTTGCTCAGCAACAGGCAGAGCAAGACGCCTTGTTGCAACAGGACAACTATACGGAAACGGAAGCGAAACTCATGGAAGAAGCGTCATCCATGTCAATTGTGGATCACTTAGATGAGCTTCGTATTCGTCTAGTGGTAGCCATTGTAGCGATTATCATAGGCACTTTGGGCGCCTACTATTATGTGGAAGATATTCTGCAGATTTTAGTGGCACCGGCTGGAAAGCTATATTATACAAAACCGACGGAAGCTTTCTTTACCTATATGAAAATTTCCCTAGTTGCAGGGTGTATTATATCTAGCCCTATTTGGTTTTATCAGTTATGGGCGTTTATTATACCAGCTTTATCAAAAGGTGAAAAAAAGGTAACATTCATGGTAGTGCCTACAGCAGTTACCTTATTCGTGGTAGGTGTACTGTTTTCGTATTATTTAGTCTTGCCAATGGCCATACAATTTTTTATTGGCTTTGGTACTGATGAATTACAGCCTTTGTTTTCCATAGGTCAGTATATTGATTTTGTCATCGCTTTCATTTTGCCATTTGGTATTACCTTTGAACTGCCACTTATATTGATTGCTCTAGGTGTGATTGGTATTCTTTCATCGGAACGATTACGGCAATATCGGAAAATGTTTATTCTATTGGCGTTTATCATTGGTGCAGCTATTTCACCAACACCGGATATGTTATCTCAAACCATGATTGCAGGTCCTATGATTTTACTCTATGAAATCAGTTATGGTGTATTACGATATATTGTGAAAGTATAAAGTAGTAGTTCATTTTACTTTCATAATGATGGTGTATACTAATGGGGAAACAATTAGTGTGTAAAAAGGATGCCATATGAAACGCAAGATACTCATAAGTATCCTAAGCATTTGTGCGATTGTTTTTGTAGGGATAATTTCATGGTATTTATGTTATACTGGGGAAGAAACAGTATCCACCACTATAACATCGCCAGATGCAGAGCCCATTACGATGAAAAAGTTACCTTTAGCTGAAATAAAAGCAGCGCCTACTTCATCGGATGCAGTAGAGGCTAGTGATGGGACAGATCCCATCTTAGTAGATGCGAAGGGGGCTGTCAATCTTTATAAGAAACAATATCCAACAGCACAAGTGAAAGGGATATCATTTGAAGCACAAGATAACCGTAAAAGTTACGAAGTAGCGGGTGTATCCTCTGAAGCAGGTCATAGTGTGACCATTGATGCCACAACGGGGCAAGTACTAAGTGCTGCTGTAAAGAGTGCGCAAGAGCCGATGGTAGAATCTGCTACCATTGATTTAGGAAATGTAATCAATCCTGATGAGGCTACGCAAGTAGCAATTGCTATGTTGGGTAGTGATGCTCGACTAGTTCGTTGGGAATTGGAAACAAATGGATATATTGCTCGATACCATATGGTGTTGACTATCCATGGAGACACCATGTATGTGACGATTGATGCGAATTCAAGTCAGGTCATCGAAGTGACTAAAGAACAATAAAAGCTATTCATTCCGTTAGGATTGAATAGCTTTTTGCATATTATGATGATAGTAAAGGATCTACGATGCCGTTATCGGCGAAAGCTTGCTCTCGATCACGACAAGTCCCGCAGGTGTGGCAAGGAATATCGCCACCTTCGTAGCAAGACCATGTTAGACGATACGGTACTTGTAAGCGTAATCCTTCTTGGACAACTTGGGATTTGTTCATATCATTGAGGGGAGCATAGAGGCGTACTTTGTTATACGACCCAATATAAATGGCTTCATTCATGTGATGGTTAAAGTCGGGTCGACAGTCGGGATAAGCATTGCCTGCGGCATCATCAGCATGGGCGCCGATATAAATTGTCACTTCTTCATCTGGATATAGACTAAGGGCTAAACTAGCTGCCATGGAGAGTATAAGACCATTGCGGAATGGAACATAAGTGGATACGGAACCGGTCTCTGCAATTTGTTCGCCATAAGTACGGTGATCAATGCTTTCAGTAGAAGAAGATAGGAGGGATGAGTTGGAATAGGACATCACCTGAGTCAAGTCTAATTCATAGTGAGGAATGACATAATAGTCAGCAATGGCTCTTGCAGAATCTAATTCTTTTTTGTGCTTTTGCCCATACCAAATGGACAGGGCACTTACGTTGTCTCTGCCTAAAGCATCGATAGCCATAGCTAAACAGGTGGTAGAATCTACCCCACCACTAGATAATACTAATGCTTTCATAGGAAAACCTTTCATAGAAACAAAAAAATTATAAGTGAGTACTGACATAGAACAGATGTTGTACTATAATAATAAAGATAAGATTGTAGTAAAAGGAGATATTATGCGTTTACGTAGAAAACCATGGATTGATGAAGCAATCCTGGAATATAATACATATACTGTACTAGAGAATCACGAAGTTTTCAAGGGAAAATGGCGTGAAAGTTTCGCAGATCCTTCTAAGCCATTATATATGGAGTTAGGAACAGGAAAAGGAAAGTTCATTGCCGGTATGTGTGAAGCCCATCCAGAGGCAAACTTTGTTGGTTTTGAAGTGCAAATTGGTGTGTTATACTATGCAGCTCAAAAATTGTATGAACAAAAAGCTGAGAATGGTAAAGTGAGCCTGTTTGATATTGCGGGGATTGAAGAAGTAGTGGCACCAGGTGAGGTTGACCGTTTTTATATCAACTTCTGTGATCCTTGGCCAAAAGCAAAGCATGCAAAACGCCGTTTGACCTATCATACGTTTCTAGATCGCTATGCAAGATTGTTGAAAGAGAATGGAGAGATCCATTTTAAAACAGATAATGAAGGATTGTTTATGTTCTCCTTGGAGGAGTTCGAACATTCTGGTTGGATATTAAAGAATGTAAGTTATGATTTACATAGTACGGATATGCCAAATGTACGCACAGAATATGAAGAAAAGTTCAGTGCTAAAGGGCAGCCAATTTTCCGCTTAGAGGCGATTAAGCCAGCTAAAGGAAGTGATACGACAAATGCAGGAGAAAACTAGTTCGCCAGTTCCATCCCCTGGGGTATGGCAGCAAATAAAAATGCTCTACAAACGTGTTATTAAACATGATGGACAAGGTATTTTAGTCCCTCTTTTTGGCATTATCTTAATAGGTTTTTTGAATGGTTATAGTGCGACCTATACAACGACATTGCAAGGGGGAGATAATTGGAAACCCTTTTGGCTTCTCTTAGGTAAACAAGCATTATTCTTAGGGGCAGGTATTTTAGTAGCTTGGGGTTTCTATCGCTTTGATTATCGTAAATGGGGAGATCCTAAGGTACAACGTAAACTGTTGATTGCTGTGCTCATCCTTATGGGCGTCGTTTTTATACCGTTTCTGGGACATGGTGCCAATGGAGCACGACGCTGGATTAGTGTACCTTTGGGGTTAACTGTTCAACCATCAGAGTTCGCAAAGTTGGCAGCCATGCTTTGGGCTGCTTATCGTATTGATAAACAAGTGAAACAACGAGGCATTATGCATTTATTTGAGCTTCATGAATGGGGACAATATAAAGGTTTAGGCTGGCTTTGGAAAGTGTGGGCCTTCATTACATTTCAAATGAACAGACTGTGGAAACAGTTTCGAGGAACTCCCGGTAAATTACATCCAAATTTGCTATTGCCATCGGCCTTTGCAGTACCCATTCTATATGCTGTGATTACCATGTTTCAACCAGACATGGGGACAGCTGTTTTGATTGTATTATTTCCTACAGTAATGACATTTTGCATAGGCTATCGAAAATCAGACTGGAAATATTTGGGCGTAGTATTTTGTTTACTCATCGCTGTTGGGTATGTGTTGGTTCGCTATACGGAATATCGTTGGCTCCGTGTAGTAGCCTTTTATGATCCATGGTCAGATACCACGGTCAATGGATACCAGGTAACTCAAAGTATATTGAGTGTGTCCATTGGGGGACTTTGGGGAGAAGGATTTACGAAAGGAATTTCTAAATACAATTACTTGCCAGAAGCTCATACAGACTTTGCTTTCTCTATTTTTTCTCAAGAATTTGGCTTTTTAGGTGTTTGCTTGGTAGCTTTTTTCTTCTTATGGTTTACGAAATATGGCCTTTCTATTGCTCGTCAATCTAGAGATGTATTAGGTCAAATATTAGCTATAGGACTTACATTTTTTATCACGATTCAAGCATTTTTTAATATTGCTATGGTAGTAGGCTTAGTACCAGTTACTGGGGTTCCTTTGCCATTTATTAGTTACGGTGGTTCCTCTCTGGTAACGAATTTTGCTGTTATAGGAATATTATTAAATATTGCGCGTCGCAATCAATACGCACGTAAACAAATTGGAACGACCCGTCATTTACCATCCATTGGTGAAGAAACATGGCATCGATTTCAACCTAGGTCTTAATATATTAAGTGTGATTCACACAGAAAGAGATGAACTATGAAAGATTTTATTGATGTTCAAGAACGCCCATCTTTCGCTAAGTTGCTACCACTTAGTTTCCAGCATTTATTTGCTATGTTCGGGGCGACTGTATTAGTACCATTTTTATTGAAAGTTGATCCAGCTACGTCCTTATTTATGAATGGTATTGGTACTATTTTATACGTATTAATTTGTCAAGGAAAGATTCCTTCCTATTTGGGATCTAGCTTTGCCTTCATTGGACCAGTAAGTGCTGTAGTAGCCTCTGGGATGACGTATGGAGCTGCGCAAGGTGGTTTTATTGCCTTTGGTGTGGCCTTTATGCTATTGGCTTTATTAGTTAAATTCATTGGTATTAAATGGATTGATGTATTATTCCCGCCAGCAGCGATGGGCGCTATTGTTGCCGTTATCGGTCTAGAAGTTGCTCCAGTAGCTATGGGAATGGCAGGTATCATTGGAGATCAATGGCAAACTTTTGGTATGACTCATGAACAAGTGTTGTTTTTATCCTTGTTCTCCTTAGCTGTAACAATCCTAGGTACTGTATTATTCCGTGGATTCTTTGCAGTCATTCCTGTATTAATTGGCGTAGTGTCTGGCTATGTGGCCGCTGCCATCATGGGAGTAGTAGATTTCACAAGTGTAACGAATGCGCCTTGGTTTGCATTCCCTCAATTCTATGAGCCAGAATTTAATATCAATGCTATCTTAATGATTATGCCAGCTTTATTCGTAGTATTTGCGGAACATGTTGGTCATATTGTAGTTACAAGCAATATCATTGGTCGTGATTTAATGAAAGATCCAGGATTGAGCCGTTCTTTATTTGCAGATGGTTTATCCAATGTGTTATCCGGTTTATTTGGTGCTACACCAAATACAACATATGGAGAAAATATCGGTGTTATGGCGATTACACGCGTGTTCAGTACTTTTGTTATTGCTGGCGCTGCAGTACTTGCTATTTTGTTCTCCTTCGTTGGTAAAGTAGCCGCGTTAATCCATGCGATTCCAGTTCCAGTTATGGGTGGTGTAAGTATTTTATTATTCGGTATCATCGCTGCCTCTGGTCTACGTATGCTAGTAGAACGCAAGGTAGATTATACGAAATCTTCTAACTTGATTTTAACATCTGTAGTACTAGTTGTTGGTTTGAGCGGTGCGAAATTAGCAATTGGCCCCGTTGTGTTGCAAGGTATGGGATTGGCAACAGTAACAGCAATCTTATTAAGCGTTATCTTTGCTATATTCCGTAAAACAGGGCTTGGAAATTCTGAACTCAAAGACTAATCTTGCTCCGCTATGTAGCCTGTGGCGTTTTAACTGAATATGATGAAAGGGAAGAGCACGGTATACTCCTCACAAACGGTATTTCATAATGTTTGTTCGGAGCATACCGTGCTCTTCTTGTGTTTGTGTCATTTAGGTGGGAGCTACGCCACGAGGCTACTACGCGTAACTGCGATTCTGTGGGATATAGAGGTATTGGGCTTTTTTAGATCAGTGCTAGTTAAGCAAATTCTCAATCAAAAGATACAGGTGGCTTATATAGTTTTTTTGAAGTATGTTATACTTAAAGAGAAGACCTTAGAAGATATATTTAAAGATTAGGGAGGATTAAGATTGATAACAATATCAAATTTGAAAGATGTTCTTAATTCTATTGGGTATAAAGAAGATAAAGATACTTTTATAAAGGAATATCAAGAATTTGGATGTGCTATTATAGTTAATTTTAAAGAAAAAACTATAGAATATCCAGAAGAAAGTGGACTAAAGGTTCATAAAAAAACAACGTGTAATTTTAGTGAGTCAGAAAATTTTGTGGTTTTGGAATGTGTGACAAGATTATTAGACAAGGGATACAGGCCAGAACATATAGAGTTAGAAAAGACGTGGTCGTTAGGACATGAACAAAAAAGTGGTAGAGCGGATGTATTAGTAAAAGAGGATACTGGTAAAACACTCTTTATTATTGAATGCAAAACCTATGGAAAAGAATATGAAAAGGCGCTAAAGGATACGATACATGATGGTGCTCAACTATTTTCATATTGGCAACAAGAAAAACATTGTAAATGGCTGGCGCTTTATACATCAACGCTGAATAAAGGGAAAGTTGAATATAAAGTTCGTGCGATAGATTGTAGTGATGATAAAAACTTAGAAGAATTAGCAAAAAAGGATTCCTCTATACAACTATATAAAAATGCATATACTGTTCCTGATCTTCATAATGTTTGGAAGGAAACACATGAAAGAAGACTATTAGACGATATTTTTTTTAGAGATGATTCTGTGGCTTATCAAGTAGGAGTAAAACCATTAAGAAAAAGAGATTTAGTAGATTTTTCGGGAGATGATAAGGTTGTCAATCGCTTTGAAGAGATTTTGAGACATAACAATGTCTCTGATAAAGAGAATGCATTCAATAGATTAATTGCACTTTTTATTTGTAAATTGGTAGATGAATTGCAAAAAGATGATGATGATATCGTTGAATTTCAATATAAAGTAGGTACAGATACCTATGAATCTCTACAAGATCGCCTACAAAGACTTCATAAGGAAGGTATGGAGGAATTTATGCGTGAAGAGATTTACTATGTGTCTGATGATTATGCAGAGAAGCTTGTAAAACAATATACCAGCCAAAAACGAGTAAAAATGATTGAAGAATTAAAGAATACACTTCGTATCCTAAAATTCTATACCAATAATGATTTTGCATTTAAAGATGTTCATAACGAAGAACTTTTCTATCAAAATGGTAAAATTTTGGTTGAAATGGTACAGCTCTTTCAAGATTATAGAATTATCGGTTCCGCAGATCTTCAGATGCTAGGAGATTTATTTGAGCAATTGCTGAATAAAGGTTTTAAACAGAATGAAGGTCAATTTTTCACACCTACTCCTATCACTCGTTTTATATGGGACAGTCTTCCGTTAAAAGAAATAATGACTAAAACTGATGGCATTGAATACCCTAAAATTATCGATTATGCCTGTGGAGCAGGTCATTTCTTAACGGAGGGATTTGAAGCGATTCAGGTCAGTGCTAATACAATCAATAATAATGAAAGCTCATCCAATCACTGGGTAGAGAAAAAAATATTCGGCATTGAAAAAGACTATAGACTAGCAAGAGTCTCTAAAATTTCCCTATTCATGCATGGCGCCGGTGGCGGAAATATAATTTTCGGTGATGGCCTTGAGAACTATCCAGACAAAGAGATAACGCCTAAATCGTTTGACATTCTTGTTGCCAATCCCCCCTATTCAGTAAAAGCGTTTAAGCCTCATTTGAAATTATCCAATAATCAATTCGATCTTTTAGAGAAAATTTCAAATGATGGTTCAGAAATTGAAACATTATTTGTGGAAAGAATATCCCAATTGTTAAAGCCAAATGGTGTTGCTGCCGTTATCCTACCAAGCAGTATATTGAATAAAGAAAATGAAAGCTTTATTACTGCCCGTGAATCACTTCTTAAAAACTTTAATATGATTGCTATCGCAACATTAGGAAGTAAAACTTTTGGAGCCACTGGTACAAACACAGTGATTCTTTTCTTACAGAAATTCAATGAACCACCAAAACGAACAGATATGGTGTTAGATAGTGTTGAAGCCATACTTTCCAGAGCAGATACTACTGGTTGGGAAGATGCATCTATTTTAAGAGAATATCTAAAGAAAATAGGTGTAACGAAGGATACTTACAATACATTCTTATCCAAAAACGAAGACTATGCGTTCTGGAAAGACGATAATTACTTCTGTCAGCATTACAATGAATTTGTGAATTCAACCGATTACAATAAGAAGCGTACGCAGAAAACATTCTTGAATTTATCCGAAGCAGAACAGAAACAATGGTTTAATCAAAAATTCTATGAGTATGCTTTTTCTGTTGAACAAGAAAAATTATTCTATTATTCATTAGTTTACAAACAAGATACATTGATTATCTCAGCTCCAGATGAAAACAAGGAACAAGAAAAATTCTTAGGCTATAAATGGAGCAATAGAAAAGGACAGGAAGGAATTCAGATAATAAAGGCAGGCGGATGTTTATATAATGCATCTGATCGAGGAGATAATAATTCTATAGCGGGTCTGGTTAGAAATGCTTTCTCTAAGGAAGATACATTTGATGTTGAAGAATTGGATACCTACTATTATCGCTTGAGATTACAAGATATGCTTGATTTTTCCGGAACTTCATTTAATAAGTCTATAAAAACCACTCCGACAAGAGTGTTAAAAGATATTCCAGGACTTAAAAATTATAAATTATCCGATAAAAACTTCTTTGACTTAAGTATTGGAAATCGAGTTCTCTCTGATGAAGTAGTTGAGAATGGCAGTACCCCTATCTACAGTGCTAACGTATTTGAGGAGTTTGGACGAATTAATAAACAGAATATAACTGACTTTTCTATGCCCTCTATTCTATGGGGTATTGATGGGGATTGGATGGTAAATATTATGCCAGCTAATAAACCATTCTATCCAACAGACCATTGTGGTGTTTTGCGCATAAAAACAGATGATATTTTACCTAAATATATGGCACTAGCGCTCCAAGTAGAAGGAGAATTTGAAAGATTTTCTCGTAGCAATAGAGCATCTACACAAAGAATCGCAAATTTAATCATTCAAGTTCCATCTATAGGTGAGCAACAAAAAATTGTTGGTGAGATTGAAGCTATTGATAAGAAAATTGCTGATGAGCAAACCATAATAATAGAACAATCTGAGAAGGTTAAATCCAAATTTGTCGAAATGTTTAGTGGCACCCCTACAAGACCATTAAAATCATATATTGAACAAATACGTGGAGTTTCATATGAGCCAAGAGATTTGAATTATAGCTTAACTGATGGTTATACAACTCTTTTAAGGGCAAATAATATTTATAATGGAGAGTTACTTTTTGATGATGTTCAATATGTATCAAATACTAAGATTAGCCCATCACAATATTTAGATAAAAGTGATATCTTAATGAGTTTTTCTAGTGGGAGCATTAAACATGTTGGAAAATCAGCTTTATTTAACAAAGATGGTAGATATACTTTTGGAGCATTCTGCACCGTAATCAGAACGATAGGAGAATTGTCATCAGAATATGTTGCAACTTATTTGAGTTTAGAAGAATGTAAGAATCAAATTATGGATTTAGCAAAAGGAATCAATATTAACAATTTAAAAAATGAACATATTGATTCTATTCAAATTCCAATTCCTGATAAGCTAAAGCATGGTGAGTTCTGCGAATATAAAAAATCCTGCGACAAATTGAAATTTGAAGCGCAAGAAAGATTAAAAGAACTAAATAGAACACGCGAAGAACTAATAGACAGATACTTTAGATAAAAAATGCCTAATATTACCTGTATTCCTTTTCAAAAATACTTTAAGGAGGTTTTGTTATGAAAAAGAAATTGATTAATACTATCGAACAGGGAATGTTAGGCATTTTAAATAATGAACAACTTGCAAAATTACATGAAGTTTTGGAAGCTAGCTTTGCATTGCTCACAAAAGACAGCGGAGACACTCAGCAATCTAATGATGAACTTTTAAAATTATTTCTATCAGCAAAACAGGTAGAAGGCTGTTCAGAAAAAACGCTAAAATATTACAGAACTACTCTATCTAAGATGATTACGAAAATAAACAAATCTATGAGGCAAGTAGAAACTAATGACATTAGAAGCTATATTTCTAATTATGAAAATATAAGCAATGCCGGAAAAGTGACGCTTGATAATATCAGAAGAATCATATCAAGCTTTTTTGCTTGGCTTGAAGATGAGAATTATATTGTAAAAAGCCCTGCAAGAAGAATCCATAAGATTAGAACAGGTAAGACCGTTAAAGATGTGTATTCTGATGAAGAATTAGAACAAATGAGAGACAGTTGTACTAATTCGCGTGACCTTGCCATTATTGATATTCTTGCTTCCACCGGTATTCGTGTGGGAGAATTGGTTAATCTTAATATAGCTGATGTTGATTTTGAAAAACGCGAATGTGTAGTTTTGGGTAAAGGAAATAAACAGAGAAAGGTATATTTTGATGCCAGAACAAAAATACACTTGTATGAGTATGTTGCCAATAGACATGATAAAACTAATGCTCTGTTTGTATCTTTAAATAATCCACATAATAGACTATCAATACGAGGCATAGAAACTATTTTGCATAAAATTGGTTCTAATTTAAAGTCTACAAAAGTGCATCCCCACAAATTTAGACGGACATTAGCTACAAAAGCCATTGATAAAGGAATGCCTATAGAGCAGGTTCAAGTATTATTAGGCCACTCGCAAATTGACACAACACTTAGATATGCAATGGTAAACCAGAATAATGTAAAAGCTTCCCATCATAAGTATATAGGCTGATTCAAATCCAAATTTGATGCTAAAAAAAGAATTGCTACTCTCATAGCTGAAAGGAATTCATTGGTAGATAAGTATTTTAGATAAAATCCAAATTTGTCGAAATGTTTGGATTGTCTAACTTAGCTCCACTTTCCAGAATTGCTACTGTAGAAATGGGCCAGTCACCAAGTGGAAATAGCTATAATAATGACGGCAACGGAATGATATTCCATCAGGGTAAAATTGCTTTTGGAAATCTATATATAAATGATTCGGGAGTGTGGACAACAAACCCAATTAAAATTGCCGAGGTAAATGATGTATTAATGTCTGTTCGCGCCCCAGTTGGAGATACCAATATTACATTAAAACAATGTTGCATCGGCAGAGGACTCGCTAGTATAAGAGTAATAAATGGTAAAGCTACACCTACGTTCTTAATCTATTCAATTAGAAGTGTTGAAGGAGATATTTTAGGAAAAACAGGAGTTTCATTTGACTCTATTGGAAAAGATGGAATACTATCCTTACGTATTCCAGTTGCTAGTATAGAAGAACAGAATCAATTTACCGACTATGCATTATCCTGCGACAAATTGAAATTTGAAGGTGAAATATACATCGTAATGATTTTGTGAAATAAAAAAGCTGTCACCATATTGGTAACAGCGTATTGTGGCGGAGAGGGTGGGATTCGAACCCACGGCCCCTTGCGGAGTCACTGGTTTTCAAGACCAGCTCCTTAAACCACTCGGACACCTCTCCATATATAAAAACTAGATATAGTCTATCATTGAATGAAGGGGTTTGTCAATTAGAATATAGATGTGAAATTACTTTCTATATGTTATAATTTTATGCAGATTATATGTTTTACATAGTTTGTGGTATTCCATAGGAGGTATTACATGAAAAAAGGGTTTACTCTTACACAAACAGGTATACTGCTGACTTTGTGGTTAACTTTTTTGTTAAGTTTTGTCATGCGCTTATCATGGTCATCGTTGATGCCAATCGTAAATGAAGCGTTGCATTTTACAGCACAGCAAGGAACGTCCTATTTGACGGCATTTTACTTTGGTTATGCATTGACCGTATTGCCAGGTGGGTTGTTAGCGGATCGTTTTGGCTATCGTAAATCTATCTTAGGTAGCTTGGTGGCTATGGCTATTGTAACGGGTTTTATGAGTACTGTACAAAGTTATGAATATGGCTTAGGATTGCGCTTTTTATTAGGCATTGTATCAGGCCCTGTGCAATCTGCTTGTTTGAAAGCTATTGGAGAGCATTTCAGTGCAGAACAACGTGGTACAGCGGTAGGCATTTTCATGAGCTGTACATCTTTTGGTATTACCGTGGTCAATGGATATGCACCATTTGTGGCGGTCCATTATGGATGGCAAATGGCATTTTTGATTACCGCTTTATTGCCACTCATTGTGTTCTTCTTGGCTTTATTCACAGTGAAAGAAGTACAAGCTTTCAGAAAAGGCCAAACAGAAGAGACGCAAGAAACAGGGCAACAGTCCATGTCGTTGGCACAGAGTTTAAAATTTGTGGGAACAAATCGTAACATTTTACTGTTGGCAGTGATGGGATTCTTTGCAACAGGTACCACTTGGGGCGTTACTACATGGGCTAACTTGTATTTAGTGAAACAATTACATGTGACACCTATCTTTGCAGGAGCCATTATGAGTATCTATGGTATTGCAGCGGTGGTTGCGAAACCGACCATTGGATTCATTTCCGATAGAATTTCGTTGCCAAGAAATTATTTAGCTGCTATCGTTATGTTCTTGTTCTCTCCAGCCTTGCTAATCTTTGCGAACACAAGCAATCCGGATATGTTATACATTACAGCACCCCTATTAGGTATGGGTGCATTCATGTATAGCCCATTAACCAATGCTATCATCATCCAAGCGGCACCACCAGAACTAAGAGGAACCACAGCAGGATTCGTGAACTTGTTCAACCAAATAGGAGCCCTCACAGCACCTATTATATTGTCCACAGTATTAACAGCTACAGGCAATTACCAAACAGCCTTAATGGCATTGTCCATCTCCCCAATCATTGGAGCGATTTTATTGTCATTAATTCGACTAAAATAAAGAAATCATCGTGACGCAAGTTTCATTTGCGAAGATTGGAATTTTGTGAGACAATAAGAGTAAAGAAAAGGAATTTTCAAGTCTATGTCGAATTATTGTGATATAGACAAGTTACATAGTAGCACAGTAACAATTCGGAGGAGGTCTTACTATGGTGGAATATAAAAAAATAATTGTTCCTGCAGATGGATCAGAAAATGGTAAAAGAGCGTTAGAACATGCTTTGGCGATTGTAAAACGTAATGATGCGGAATTGATTTTAGTGCACGTAGCGAACATTGTATCCGCAATTTCAAACTTTGACCAAACTCCAATTAGTGGTGGTTATGTATCTGAACAAATTGCAGAAGATATGGAAGAAACTGGTAAAAAAATCTTAAGCGAAGTAGCAGAAGAGGTACCAGCAGATATGAAAGTAAAATGCGTCTTTGAAGTAGGGTCCCCTGGACCAGCTGTATTAGCGGTAGCTAAAAAATATGATGCAGATTTAATTGTTATGGGGAGCCGTGGATTAGGACCTTTGAAAGGTTTGTTTATGGGTAGTGTAAGTAGCTATGTAACTAGTCATTCCACATGTCCAGTATTAATTGTTAAATAATAGGATACAAGGCTTTGTTCTCTGAGCAAAGCCTTTTTCTATGGAGATATATATGAGTATAAAACATATACGTTGGTTACATGAAGAACTTGAACAGTGGCGCGAGGAAGGGCTAATTTCAGAGGAACAAAGTCGCCAGTTACAAGCCAAGTATGGATTTATTCCTAAAGCAGGGCCATCTTGGATGCGACTGATTACGGTATTAGGGGGCGCTGCGCTCATTTTATTAGGTATTATATTGCTCTTTGCTGGTTATTGGTATGGATTTTCTCCCAATGGACGCTTTGATTGGGCATTGGTCATTTTATTATTGGCAATCGCCATTGTAGGTGGGGGCGTATGGAAATCTAAGCCAGCTAGCATGATTGCGGAAGCAATTACCGTTATCTATATGGGGATATTAACGACCTCTACCTTATTAGTGGCAGATACCTATTATACAGGGGAGCACATGGGTCTATATGTGCTCATTATCCTATGTTGTTCTTTGCCTATCATTTATATCCTTGATTCCGCATTGGGTATGATATTGTACCTCATTGGTGTCTTGGGATGGAGCTTTTCTAATCATCCTTTAAATGCATGGGTAGGGCCAGCTGCCGTAGGTGGACTTTTACTGGTGGCAGTACCATATTATATTCGTCGTTTCGGTAATTACCAACAGGTGAAAGATCCTTTATTAGTATCTGTATCATGGGCGTTTGTAGGGGCCATTTTCGGAGAGGTATTTTTTACTCTATCCACCTATGAACCGCAAATGAATTTATTTTTTATCAGTGTGTTAGGTGCTGTTACCTATGGATTAGGTACATTAGAAAAGAAAATTACTCTCTTAGCCCTTCCTTGTAAGGGGATAGGTGCTATTGCTTTACTGTATACCATTGTGGAAGGTACCTACATTAGTACGTGGATTCGTATTGGTGAAAGTACCATGACATGGTGGCTATGGTTGTGCATGCTAGTAAGCTTAGGAGTAGCCTTCCTCGTATTGCGTCGCTTACTGCTGGCAAAACGAGTGGAAAGTGCTATTGGGATGATTCCTTTTGTTATATTTGGATGTTATATCGTCACTGTATCTGGGGCAACTTCTATTTTGACGTCCATTCTATTTAATGCTTATATTTTTGTGGCTGCTTTAGGAACTTTCATTCGTGGCACCTTGGTGAAAAAAGTGAGCTTTTTAAATAGTAGTATCTTGACTCTGATTGCCATGTTTGGGGCGCGCTTTTTTGACCCTAGCTTTACCTTCGTAGAACGGGGCGTGTCCTTTTTAGTGTTAGGAATCATTGTATTGGTCGTCAATGCGTTATATTTATGGCGTAAAAGAAAACAACGTGCCAAGGTGAATCAACGTGTTCGTCAGGCCCGTCAAAACACAGTAGAAATGATGGAAGTAGAACCTGCAATGGAGGAATATGCATTGTCGGAGGAAACAAAAGTAGTAGAATCTGAGAAAACGGTAAAGGAGGAAGAACGATGAAATATCAAAAGTGGATTTTCTTTGCTCTTGCTGCTATCGTGGGACTACTAAGTCAAGTCTATATTCAACAACGATATACCACCTTACTACAAGGGGGAACAGAATATCAATGGCCTGTGAAAGTAAGTCGTCATATTGGCTGGGTGCCTTCAGATTATTTAGAAGTGGAATTTTTAGGATCCTATGCCAATTGGGAAGGTACACAGGCTCCAGAAGTAGGACAGGAAGTATATATTGTTGTCACACCAAAACAGACGGGCATCTTACAAGTTGTATCTGCCACAGATGAGGCTCCTAAGGAGCAAGAGTATATTCGAGCCAACGTAAAACGATTTGACCATGGAGTGGTGGAGTTTTCTATTCCTTTCAATCGAGTCAAAATAGACTTGAGTAAGGTGGATAGTAAATTTTATACCAATTATAAAGGTACTTTAATTGGAACCTTAAAATTACGTGATGGTTATGGTGTAGTTACAGGAGTCTACGCCAAAGGAGTGCCATTGGAATTAGCTACACCAGAGAGTGTAGTGGATCAAGAAAAAGATTCGCGCATACTTTTAGAAAAAATTGGAGATACAGAACAAGAAAAAGATGATATAATAGTAATATCAAACTCTCATTAGAGGGAATAAAGGATACAGTGAGATAGCGAGGTTAAGATGGAAATAAATCAACAAGAGTTGGAAACACAATTGTTAGCTGAACTATTTAAGGTCCTAGGTGATCCAACGCGGTTGCGTATTGTTAGGCATCTGCTTCAGAAAGAGATGTGTGTAACTGAAATCGCAGATGCTATGGATATGGGGCAATCAGCTATATCGCATCAATTGCGTGTGTTGCGTCAGGCAAGATTAGTTACATTTAGAAAAGAAGGAAAAGTAGTTTGGTATCGATTAAATGATGACCATGTAGTAGTTTTGATTAGTCAAGGCTTAGAACATGTATCGCATCAATAAAGACTAAACATATGGGGCTGTGATAGAATGCGGTTTTACTGCATTCTAGTGCAGCTTTTTAAATATAAAAAACACCGTGAAAATTAGATTTACTTGACATCGTCAAGAATAAAACAGAGTGAGGTATTTCATGAACACTGATATGATTGTAAAGATAGGTATATTTGTAGCATTGACGGTTTTACTATCTTATATATTTGCTATTCATACGACATTTATACATATTACGTTTGGGTTTTTATCTACCGCTATATTTGGTATTTTGTATGGGCCTATGGCAGCGGGGATCATGGCTGCTATTGCCTGTTTTATAGGTATGTCTCTATTTGGACAAGGGGTGTTTTTCCCCGGCTTTATCATATCTGAATTTCTAGTAGGTTATACATATGGGTATTTTTTACATGGCCGTGATGTAACAGTAAAAAATTTACTGTTACCAGAATTGATTGTTACTGTATGTATACATCTAATATTGAATACAATGTGGTTGACAATATTTTATAACAAAGCAGTATCTGCTATATTTGTTGGACGTCTTATTAAAAACATCATTTTCTTTCCTATAGAAATTGCATTAATCTTAATTGTGTATAAGGTAATCAGTAAGTTTATGGTACAAAAAAAGTTATAATTATCTGTATATAAAAATGGACCATACCCAATGTAATATAGCAGACAACATCTTGTCAGTAGGTGATGCAAATAGAGATAATACATCGATATACGGAATAACTACAACACGGTTTCTATACGTATCCCCTGGTTTCTTGCATATGTAGGCATAGATATAGGGGATGAGGACTTATGTTGTTGCGTGAAAGATGTTGCAAGTGCATGTATTTACAATGGGAACACATGATAGGCTAATAAAATGGCCAGTGGCATGGTGAAAGAGGAAAGGACTGTGGTAGCTAGCACGATTTGCGTAGCTAGTTCTGGATGATTATTCATTTCTACAGCCATTAAAGCTGTATTTACTGCCGAAGGTACAGCGTAAGCAATGATGATACTTTGAGCTGCAATAGCACTCAATGGTGTGTAATACATGGTAATGAGTAATACGACGGCTAGCGCTAATACAGGTCCTCCAATTAATCGTAAAGCAGATGTCATGAGTACATCTTTCTTTAAGAAGTTCCATGGTGTACGATTTAGCTGCACCCCTAGGGTAAGCATGGCAGCCCCTACGAAACAGCGACCAAAAATATCTAGTGGTCCCCAAATGATCGTTTGCGTTACATCGATGGGACTATAATAATGGGCTAGAATCGACAAGGGTACGCAATACATAATGGGGATATGCAATACTGTACGGATGGAGTCTCTTGTAGTTAGTTTTCCTTTACCAGCTTGATAAAACCCAAGAGAATTACAAAAAATAGTTTGGATAATGAATGTGGCAATGATGGCTATGACTCCATCATGTAAATAAGGGGTAGTACCGTTTATTACATAAGGATCATTAGCAAAGACAAAGGTACCCAATGCGACACCTAGATTACCAATGTTAGAGAACATAGTCGCATTGCGGACAATTTCTGTTTTTCCAAGACTGTAGCCTTGCCATTTGGCTACAAGACCAGCTAAGAGGCTATTGGTAAATAAAATAATCAGAGCACAACCGAAAATGACAAAACTTTCATGGGTCAGGTCAGTGACATAAAAGGATTTCAAAATATAGGCAGGTAAAAATAAATAAAAGTTTAATTTGCTCAAGGTTCGTAAATCAAGGTGAAACCAACGATCTAATAGGACGCCCATGAGGGTAAGTAATAAAATAGGGATGATACTGGTGAGAATGATGTGAAAAAATAAATCCATAGGTATAACCTCCTTAGGTTGTATTGTTATCATCCTTATTGTACCATATGTAACTAAAATCATTTGGTATAACAATGCTTTTTTTAGTATAATGAGAATATATAGTAAACCTCTAATTGTATAGTATTTGAAAGGGGGAGATTATTATGAGGCGTCACTGGTTAATGGGGGTAGTGATGGTAGGCATGTTGGCATTGGCTGGATGCGGTGGACAACAAAGTGCGAATACATCTATAGCGCCATCCACAAATGAAACCATCACTGTGTCAGCAGCAGCTAGTATGCAAGGGGCGTTAGAAGAGTTAAAAGCAGACTATGTGAAACAACATAACCTAAAACCTGAGCAAGTGAATATCGTCTATGCAGGTTCTGGCACTTTGCGTCAACAAATTGAAGAAGGGGCACCATCCAGTATCTTTATTTCTGCGAACAAAAAAAATATGGATCAATTGAATGAAAAAGGGTTAATGGATAAGATTCGACCATTCGTAGCGAATACATTGGTGATGATTGTACCAAAAGGTAAAGAGGCGGTCACATTGGACAATATTACCAATGCAAAACGCGTAGCTATCGGTACAATAGAAACAGTGCCAGCTGGTAAATATGCGAAAGATTCCTTAACAAAAGCGAATTTGTGGGATGCGGTAGAACCTAATGTTGTTTTTGC
The DNA here is from genome assembly GCF_003992135.1 of Veillonella sp. VA142. Taxonomy (GTDB): domain Bacteria; phylum Bacillota; class Negativicutes; order Veillonellales; family Veillonellaceae; genus F0422. Next base: position 63,240 of record NZ_RQVN01000003.1, read on the forward strand.
CAAAGACGTAAAAGCAGTGGGGGCATATATTGCTGAAGGTGCTGCTGATGTAGGCTTCGTATATAAAACAGATGCCTTAGCATTGAAAGATAAAGTGGATATTTCTGCTATAGTGGATGCCAAATTACATGGGCCAATTGAATATCCAATCGGTATTGTGAAAAAGAACCAAAATAAATTGACAGAAGATTTCTATGCGTTCTTAACAAGTAAAGAAGCGAGCGAAGTATTGGCTAAATGGGGCTTCGCTGAACCGGTTCGACAATGATGACCTTACAGTTATCTATTGAAGTAGCGTTCCTAGCGCTCCTCATTAATGTGGTGGTAGGCCTTAGTCTTACCTATGTGATGAAACGATATTCTTTTCCAGGAAAATCTTTGATTGATTCCTTTTTTACACTGCCCTTAGTCTTACCACCGGTTGTATTAGGCTTTATGTTGCTCATCATATTTTCGCCAGGCAATGCGTTTGGGGCTTGGCTAGAATCTCATGGTATCCGAGTAGTATTCTCTAAGTTAGGGGCTATTATTGCATCCGCCGTGGTCAGCTTTCCCCTCTTCTATCAGTCCGTACGAACAGCGCTGGCCGCTATCGATCGCGATATGGAAGACGTAGCTCGCACCTTGGGGGCCTCCGAGTTTCGAGTGTTCTGGACAATTTCCTTGCCTTTAGCATGGAAAGGGATCCTTAGCGGATCCATCCTGTGTTTTGCTCGTGGCTTAGGTGAATTTGGGGCCACTATTTTGATTGCTGGAAATATTCCGGGGGTCACAAGGACGATGCCTCTAGCTATTTATTCTCTTGTAGAATTCGGCGATTATAGTGGTGCATTTGAGCTTGTGATTTATATTTGTGTATTAACATTGGGGCTTGTGTGGGCTATTCAAGTCCTAACAAAAGGTTCCCTCTTCTCAAATCGGTAAGGAGGTACTATGATTTCCTTTGATATCGTCATAGAACGAGGTTCTTTTATTGTGAAAGCCCAAGGTACATTACAAGAAGGTATTACTACCTTGATGGGGCCTTCTGGTAGTGGAAAAACTACATTTTTGAAAGCTTTATGTGGATTGCTGACACCAAAAGAAGGTAGGATTATAGCGAATGATACGATATGGTTCGAAAAGGGAAGGAGCACACCTACCCAAGAACGACACATTGGCTATATGCCACAAGGCAATATTGTATTTCCCCATATGACTGTCGAGGAGAATATTCGGTATAGTAAACAAGGTTCTCCAGAGCTATTCGATCATATTGTGGAGCGATTACGATTGACACCACATCTTAAGAAAAAAGCTAAAGGCTTGTCTGGTGGGGAGCAACAACGAGTGGCTTTAGGACGAGCGTTGTACTCTAAGCCAGTGCTACTGATCTTAGATGAACCGCTCACCGCCTTAGATGTGAACCTACGCGCCCAGTTGCAACAAGACTTAGTCTCTATTATTTCGGAATGGGCGATCCCTTGCTTGTGGGTCACTCACAGTGAAGAAGAAGCTGCTGCCGTAGGGAATCATCATTTGCTATGTGAAGGTGGCATCATCTCAGGAAAAATATAATGGTATGAGAGGAATGTTGAGACATTGTCATCAGCATTCCTCTTTGTGTATGGGTCAATTCGTTTATTTCTTTACAGTTATTACTCATATGAAGTATAATACTACTGATTATTGCTATTTTTAATACACGAAGGCATAGTCAACAGAACTGTCGAAACATAGGCAAAGGAGGAACTAAATTCGTAAATGCGAATAGCGCATGCACTGGAAAGAGACAGCTTTTACAGTGGACGAGGTGGAGGAGTATCGAATGTCAGCGGATGCCTCTCGGCGAGCTTCCGTCGTAGAAGTAGAGCAAAACACGTAGGTGACTAGGTGCACAAAGACTACTTTCAGAAGCCATATAGAAGAATTAATCAAGGAGGTACATACCATGTGTGGTATCGTAGGATATATTGGGTTTGAAAATGCAGCAGATTTTATGCTGGAAGGTTTGGAAAAATTGGAATACCGCGGATATGATTCTGCAGGGATTGCCGTAGTGGGCGAAAATCATGTGATTAAAGTACAAAAGAAAATGGGCCGTTTGGCGAATTTGGAAGCTGTGGTAAAAGCAGATCCTAATCCAGGTCATATTGGTATCGGTCATACTCGTTGGGCCACCCATGGTCGTCCAAGTGATATGAATGCCCATCCACATACAAGTGAAGATGGTAAATTTGCCGTAGTTCATAACGGTATTATTGAAAACTTTATGCCCTTAAAAGAAGAGTTATTGGCGAAAGGATATCACTTTAAATCTGAAACAGATACAGAAGTGGTAGCTCATTTATTGCGCGATATGTATGACGGCAACTTTGAAAGTACTGTTCGCCGCATGTTAGAACGCATCGAAGGATCTTACTCTTTAGTAATGGTTTGCGCCGATGAGCCAAATAAAATTATTGCTACGAAAAAAGATAATCCATTGGTAGTGGGCTTAGGAAAAGGTGAAAACTTTATCGCTTCCGATATCCCAGCTATTATTCAACGCACACGTGAAACATACATCATCAATGACAACGAAGTTGTGATTGTCACACCAGATAGCGTATCCATTACAGACCGTGCAGGCCAACCAGTACAAAAAGATATCTACCATGTGACATGGAATGCAGAAGCGGCAGAAAAAGGTGGCTACGAACATTTCATGTTAAAAGAAATTTACGAACAACCAAAAGCGATTCGTGATACGTTAAGCGGTCGTATTAATAAAGATGCTACAGAAGTTATCTATGATGAATTGAACTGGACACCAGATACAGTGAAAGGTATCAAGCGTATCTTAATCACTGCTTGTGGTACAGCGTACCATGCCGGGTTAGTAGCGAAATACTACATTGAGCAATTAGCCCGTATTCCAGTAGAAGTAGACATCGCGTCCGAATACCGTTACCGTACACCATTAACAGATGGAGATACTTTATGCATCGTCATCAGCCAATCTGGTGAAACTAGTGATACTTTATCTGCCTTAAAAGAAGCAAAACGCTTAGGGGCTAAATCTTTAGGGATCACAAACGTAGTAGGTTCTGCTGTATCTCGTGAAGCAGATCAAGTCATCTACACTTGGGCAGGCCCTGAAATCGCTGTAGCTTCCACAAAGGCATACACGACACAATTAGTAGCCCTATTGTTATTAGCTGTGTACTTAGGCCAATTAAATGGTCGCATCGATGAAGCGGTAAAACATGAAATCTTGACAAACTTACAAGAGTTGCCAACATTGACGCATGAAATCTTTGAAAACGTAGATGAAATCAAAGCTTTTGCTAACCATTATGGTTATAAAGAAGATGCGTTCTTCTTAGGCCGTTTAATTGACTATGCAGTGGCCATGGAAGGATCTCTGAAATTGAAAGAAATTTCATACATCCATGCAGAGGCCTATGCAGGTGGTGAGTTGAAACATGGTACCTTAGCATTGATCGAGGAAGGTATTCCTGTCATTGCTTTGGCAACACAAGAATCTGTACGTGAAAAAATGATGAGCAATATCAAAGAAGTAAAAGCTCGTGATGCTATTGTCATCGGTGTGGGTATGAAAGGCGATGAAGAGTTGGCGAAATACGTAGACCATACGATCTTCGTGCCAAAAACTGATGCTTTCACAGTGCCTATCTTAGCCGTTGTACCATTGCAATTGTTGTCCTATTATGCAGCTATCACTCGCGGTGCTGATGTAGATAAACCAAGAAACTTGGCGAAATCTGTAACCGTAGAATAGGAGATACTATGTCTGTTATATTTTCCGGAATACAACCTAGCGGTGAGTTGACCATTGGTAATTACCTTGGAGCTCTTCGCAACTTCTTGACATTCCAAGATGACCATGATTGTTTTTACTGTATCGTTAATCAACATGCCATCACAGTGCCACAAGATCCAAAGGACTTAATCCACAATACGCGAAGTCTAGCGGCCTTATATTTGGCAGTAGGTTTAGACCCTAAAAAAGTGACTTTATTTGTACAATCCGAAGTACCTGCCCATGCGCAGTTGGGTTGGATTTTAACAACCTTGAGCTCTATCGGCGAGCTAGAGCGCATGACACAGTATAAAGATAAATCGGCGAAACAAGGGGAAACTATCCCAGCTGGCTTGTTGACATATCCACCATTGATGGCGGCAGATATTTTGTTATACCAAACAAACTATGTGCCTGTAGGGGATGACCAACGTCAACATATCGAGTTAACACGTGACTTGGCGCAACGTTTCAATTTCAAATATGGCGAAGTCTTCACTATGCCGGAAATTAAAACTACCGTAGGTGGTGCTCGTGTGATGTCCTTACAAGATCCAACAAAGAAAATGAGCAAGTCCGATGATAATAACTGGGCAACCATCCGTTTGTTGGACACACCAGATGTAGTGGTGAAAAAGATTAAAAAAGCTGCCACTGACTCTGAAGGGGTGGTGCGCTACGACAAAGAAAAACAGCCCGGTATTTCTAACTTGATGGGCATTTACAATGCTTTAACAGGAGATTCCTTTGAGACTATTGAAACTATGTATGCTGGCAAAAATTATGGAACTTTCAAAGGTGACATTGCAGACCTACTCGTAGGAGCATTGACACCAATCCATGAACGGTATGCAGAATTAATTGACAGCCCAGAACTAGATACGATTTTGACAGAAGGTGCTGAAAAAGCAGCCTCTGTGGCGAATGTAACATTAGCTCATGTAGAAGAAGCTATGGGCCTACGACGTAAATAATGATGAAGATGTAATGAGATGCGTATACAGTATTTCATTACATCTTTTTAATCATGCATACTAAGACATGGTACATAGGAACATTATAGAGGTTGGAGTGCTGTTTAGGAGAGGAACTATGAAACGTGAAGAAGTAGAAGAATTATTTCCTTGTGGCAGGATAGAAGAAGAACTACATAATTCCTCTGTTATGGTATGGGGGTTTCAACTAGTGTATGCAGCTATTGCCGCTTGGGGGCTGTATCGTGGAGTACTTCTATATCGAGAACTGGGTCATAGCTTCAATATGTGGATGCTTCTTCTTATGGTGGTATCTGTCTACGCATTATTGCGCATGTACCAGCAAGACGATGTGGAGATTTATATTGCTACAGAAGGGCTCATTCTAAAACGAACACCTATATTAGTAAAAGAACGAATTGAACGATTCTTTGCACCAGATGTATACCTGACCTTTGTTCATTATCAAGGCATCATGGGGTTCGGAGAGGACTGGAAAACTTTATATGTGCAAACAGAAACGGGCGGTATATATATCGTGCCCATTAGCTTACAGTTTCTGAGCCATCAAGATAAAATGAAAGTCTTAGCGGCACTGAATCGATATAAAAATACTTGAATAGGATTATAAAACATGTTACCCTTATGGCAAGAAGCAATATCTGTTTGTTATTCGGCAGGGTCTATTTTCATACAAGGGGGAAATCTATATGTTTGGTGCTTTTCTGCTTCATGCTGTCTATGCAGTCTTAATGTATGCCTTTAGTTATAGAATCATGGTGATTCCCCATGCTATTGTAGTAGCACTTATGGGAATTTTTATGATTTTTGATAAAGGACTTATCATCGCACCTATTCTTTCGTTTATCTATTCGTTCTTTGCTATTGGCATAGCACTTGACGATAATTTCGGTTGGGAAGATGGTACTGGAAATGAAATGATTTGGTGGTGGGTACTCTTATGTACTATGCTATCATTTGTTATTTTTGAGTATCTCAACTAGCCGTATCATATAGATATAATTTAAAGATCAGCTTAAGGTGTAATCTATAGATTCTAACTTTTTGTTCTGACATAGTTTCTTTATAATGATATTTCGAAACCGTTGCAACGGTTTTTAGATTATGTGGACGGTCATGCTGCATCGGATGAGTTACTACGAGAAATTGAAAGTGCCGTAGATGAAGCAAAACATTGTGAGACTTGGAGGGAGGAATATTCAATGCTATCAATGGATCATTATACATATTGGAAAGAAGGCGTAGCTGAAGGAAGAGCAGAGGGGTTAGTAGAAGGTGAAAATCTAGGTAAGGCTAAAGCGAAGACCGAAGTTGTCGTTCAAATGCTTAGAGAGAATATATCCATGCAGATGATTGCCAAGGTTACTAACTTAACGCTAAAAGAAATAAATGAAATAGGCAAAGCACAGGACTTGATATAAACATATAGGTAAAGAGAAAAACAGCGATATGGTGAGTATATAACTTACCATATCGCTGTTTTATACAGTTGGCTATTGGGGGATTGTCAGCATAAATTACCTTCAAAATAAATAATAAAATTTAGCATTTTATCTCTTTACAACTTTAATTAACTAAAGTATAATGTAATCATGAAATAGAGATTACATATCTGTAGAGAGGAGAAAATGCTATGAATTGGTTACAAAAATGTTCAAAAACAGTATTAGCAGCGGCTAGTGCGTTGGTGATTGTTGGATTAGTGGCAGGTTGTGGGGCGTCTACGAAGCAGGCGAACACAGAGGTGCCGAAAAAAATTGTCATCGGCTTAGATGATAACTTCCCTCCTATGGGATTTAAGGATGAAAAAGGAGAACTAGTAGGTTTTGATATTGATTTGGCAAAAGAAGTAGCAAAGCGTATTGGTTCTGAAGTGGAATTTAAATCCATCGACTGGGATAGTAAAGAAGCAGAACTAAAATCTAAACGCATTGACGTGTTGTGGAATGGTTTGACCATTACGAAGGAACGGGAACGCAATATTTTGTTCTCCAAACCATATCTTCGTGGAGACCAAATCATTGCAGTTAAAGCTGACTCTGGTATTACAGATAAAGCACAACTTGACGGTAAACGCGTAGGCGTGCAATCCGGTTCTACTGGGTTGGAAGCGGTGAAAAATGATCCACAATCTAAAAACTTTAAAGAAATCAAAGAATATGGCGATTATGTGAATGCTTTCATGGACCTTGAGTTAGGTCGCATCGACGCCATTGTAGTAGATGAAATGGTAGGTCGTTATTTAATCGGCAAAAAAGGTAATAATGTATTCACCGTAGCGAATGGTTCCTTTGCCACTGAAAAAGCAGGCGTAGGTATGCGCAAAGAAGATGAAGCGTTGAAAGCTAAAATTGACGCTGCCTTACAAGAAGTGATGAATGATGGTACGGCTGACAAATTGGCGCAAAAATGGTTTGGTAGTACATCTATCTTGACGAAAGAGGAGTATAAATAAATATGGACTTACTGGAGTATATGTTACAGATAGCACCGGCCATTGCTGGCGGATTCCAAGTGACCTTGTCCTTGTTCTTTATCGTTATCATTTTATCGGTGCCAGGAGGATTGCTCTTGGCGCTACTCCGATTGAGTACGAACCGAGTGGTGACGACCATCGTGGATGCTTACGTATACGTCATGCGTGGCACTCCGTTGATGTTACAAATTTTGCTCATCTATTACGGCCTGCCATTCATGATTGATGGCTTTGAGCTGACGGATATGACGGCGGCGGTGTTGTCTTTCGTGTTGAATTACATTGCCTATTTATGTGAAATTTTCCGCAGTGGCATTCAATCTATTCCGAAGGGGCAATATGAAGGGGCGAAGGTATTGGGCTTTACTTATGTACAGACCATGTACAAAATTATTTTGCCACAGGTGATCAAACGCGTGTTGCCACCATTGGCGAATGAAACGATTACATTACTGAAAGATACGTCTTTGGTGTACGTATTAGCTATGAATGATATCTTGCGAATCACTCGTAGCATCGTACAACGAGACTTTGATATTACCGCTTTCATCGTAGCCGGCGTATTCTATTTAGCTATGACATTTGTGTTGACGAAGTTATACCAATATTTAGAACGTCGTATGGCGATGTACGAAGATTAGGAGGAAACCATGGCTTTCATAGACATGTTACATATTGAAAAGAACTATGGCTCAGTGGCGGTCTTGCAAGATGTGTCACTATCCATGGAACGGGGCGAAGTGGTGTCCATCATCGGGCCCTCTGGATCGGGTAAATCCACCTTTCTTCGTTGCTTGGGACAACTAGAAACCATACAAAAAGGGACCATTATCGTCGATGGGGCAACCTTGGTGGACACTCCGGCGAATGTAGGTGAGGCAGTGTACGTAGGAAAAGAAGAACAGCAACAAATTTTGCTAAAAATGGGCATGGTGTTCCAATCTTTTAACCTATTCCCGCATATGACGGTCCTAGAAAATATCATGATCGCACCTCGCATGGTGAAAGGAATGAAAGACGGAGATATTTTACCTATGGCTCAGTCCTTGCTAGAAAAAGTTGGCCTTTGGGATAAACGAGATGTATACCCTAGCACCTTATCGGGTGGGCAAAAGCAAAGGGTGGCTATTGCTAGAGCACTAGCGATGAAACCAGAAATTATGCTCTTCGATGAACCAACGTCCGCCTTGGACCCAGAGTTTACCAGCGAAGTATTGCGGACCATCAAAGAACTAGCCGAAGAAGATATGACCATGATCATCGTCACCCACGAAATGGCATTCGCCAGAGAAGTAGCAGACAGAGTCATCTTCATGGCAGACGGCAAAATACAAGAAGAAGGAACCCCAGAACAGGTCTTTGGGAATCCACAAAACCCAAGGACACAAGCGTTCTTAAACTCTATGTTAAGAGTTTAAGGTTAAAACATTATAAACGTACCTAAACTTCATGCTACGAGTTTTGGCATCAAATAATGCAAAGCAAATGCGACATAACGAGGTACAAACCGTATTATATAGTTTGTACTAGGTATGTCGCATTTTTGTGCACAAATATTCTTGCCTTATACTTAGTTTCACTAGAATACAAGCAACTAAATGCGCAATGTCATTTTGTATAGTTTTAGCTAGAATCATACATATATACAGTAGGAGATAAAGGAACTATCAACAGGTTGGACATCCATCATATAGCTTGGTGACGGCAGAGGAATAGTAAAAGGGCCCTTCTCTTTTGAGGAACTCCCTCGCATACCGATGATCATACACAATCTTATAGACAGATTCAACATAGATGATTGCCTTTGACTGATACATAGATATCATGGTACGGCAATATGAGTAGGCGCTTTTGAAAAATTCACACTAACGCTAAGCAGAATGCGGTGTACTTCCGCAGAAACATTACGTAGTGCCGTTTCTGAGGGAGTACACTGCATTCTGCCATTTCGGAGATTCACATCAAAAACGCCTACTCATGAACGACTAAAAGAGCCATCAGTCAAAGGCGAACATAAATTGCCAATCCACCATGAGATTGTGTATAATAAGAGGTATATATAATCCGATGTTAGAGGGAAATGAGGAATGACGATGCGGATGGATGGTCGTGGTGTAAAAGATATACGCCCAGTGAAGATCACTAGGCATTACACTGCCTACGCAGAGGGATCTGTCTTAATTGAATGTGGTAATACAAAAGTGCTTTGTACGGCTAGTGTTGAGGATCGTGTTCCCCGCTTTTTGAAAGGCACTGGTACGGGCTGGGTGACAGCAGAATACTCTTTGTTGCCACGAGCTACACATACCCGTGTACCTAGAGAAGCAGCAAAAGGTAAACAGACAGGGCGCACGGTGGAAATCCAACGTTTGATTGGACGTGCTTTGCGAGCTGTTGTAGACTTAGAGGCCCTAGGGGAAGTATCCATTACAGTAGATTGTGATGTACTACAAGCTGATGGTGGTACTCGCACAGCTTCTATTACAGGTGCTTTTGTGGCCTTAGTGGATGCCATCTATTCCATCTATGATGGGTATGGCAAATTTCCAGTAACAGACTATTTAGCAGCTATTTCCATGGGTATCGGTGAAGAGGGTCCTATGCTAGATTTGTGTTATGAAGAAGATAGCGCAGCTGTTGTGGATATGAATGTGGTCTGTACCGGAAAGGGCCAATTAGTGGAAGTACAAGGTACAGGGGAACATGGGACTTTTACAAGAGATGAATTAAATAGCCTATTAGATTTAGGTGAAGCTGGTACTCAGCAGTTGATGCAAGCACAACGTGAAGCATTAGGCGAAATTGGACATATGGTGGGCCATGAAAATGCACCGAAAGCAGTAGTATTAGCCACACGGAATAAGGGAAAAATTCGTGAGTTCACCGCAGCGTTTGAAGAATTAGGATTTGAAGTACGTACCGTGGATGATGTTGTGGACGTGGAAGAACCCGAGGAAGTTGGTACTACTTTTATGGAAAATGCAGAATTGAAAGCTTTATATTATGCAGAGGCTTGTGGTCTTCCATGTGTAGCTGATGATTCTGGACTAGAAGTAGATGCCTTAGGCGGTGCACCAGGTGTATTATCTGCACGTTTTGCAGGAGAACATGGTAACGATGCAGCGAACAACGCGCGATTGGTGAAAGAGCTAGCGGATGTACCAGAAGAAGCGAGAACAGCACGCTATCAATGTGCTCTTGTATGGGCTATACCAAATGGGCAGTGTATCCGTGCTACCGGTACGTGTGAAGGGCTGATTCAGTTAACACCGATGGGAAAAGGTGGATTTGGTTATGATCCATACTTTTACATTCCAAAATTAAAAACGACCATGGCTAATATTTCTATGGAACAAAAGCAGACTATTAGCCATAGAGGCAAGGCGTTACGGACGCTAGTGGAGCAATTGCGACACACTATAATTAAGTAATTAATAAAAAAATGAAAATTTTATATCGAAAGTCTTGAATATATAAATGTAATTCGATATAATAAAAGTAGGTATTATAAGGAAGGCAGATATTAAGTTATGGATACATCTGTAAAATCAAATAAAATGAAGCTTTATGGGTTTAACAATTTAACGAAAACCTTGAGTTTTAATATTTATGATATTTGTTATACGCGTACAGAAGAAGAAAAACGCCAATATATTGAATACATTGATGAAGTTTATAATGCACAGCGTTTGACTGATATTTTAACAGAGGTTTCACATATTATCGGAGCTAATGTTCTCAATGTGGCAAAGCAAGACTATGATCCACAGGGAGCAAGTGTAACGATTCTGATCTCGGAAGAACCTGTTGACAAAGTAGAGAAAGATGATGTGGTGATGCATCTCGATAAATCTCACTTGACAGTTCATACTTACCCTGAAAGTCATCCAGATAACGGAGTAAGTACATTTCGTGCAGATATTGATGTATCCACGTGTGGTCAAATTTCTCCACTTAACGCATTGAACTATCTCATCGATAGCTTTGATTCAGATATCATTAGCTTAGATTACAGAGTGCGTGGTTTCACTCGCGATATTCATGGTAAAAAATTATTCATGGATCATCGCATGAACTCCATTCAAAATTACATTAACTCTAAAACTCGTAATCTCTACAATATGATTGATGTGAATGTGTATCAAGAAAATATTTTCCATACCAAAATGATGCTGAAAGAGTACGATATTAATAATTATTTGTTTGGTATTACCGAAGAAGATTTGACGCTGAAAGAGCGTAAGCAAATCAACCAACAACTCAAACAAGAGATGGCGGAAATATTCTACGGTAGAAACTTACCATCATTGAAAATCTAGGAGGTTTTCCCATGGACGTAAAACAAGAAGCAATTGAAAAACGCTTGGAACTAAAAGGTTTCTTGCAAACTGGAACAAAATATGAATTAAAAGATGCTCATGATTTAACAGTGGCATACACTCCAGGTGTAGCGGAACCGTGCCTTCACATCAAAGAAGATGAAGACAAATCCTTCGACTTAACATGTCGTTCTAATATGGTAGCTGTAGTATCTGACGGCACTCGTGTATTAGGTTTAGGCGATATCGGAGCTGCTGCTGCGATTCCAGTTATGGAAGGTAAATCCTTATTGTTCAAACGCTTTGGTAATGTAGATTGCATTCCTTTGGTGATTGATACAAAAGATCCAGACGTATTAATCAATACTGTGAAATTGGTACAAAAAAACTTCGCTGGCATTAACTTAGAAGATATTTCTTCTCCTAAATGCTACGAAATCGAAAATCGCTTGAAAAAAGAATTGGAAATCCCAGTATTCCATGATGACCAACACGGTACAGCTATCGCTTGCTTGGCAGGTGTAAAAGCAGCCCTTCGTTTCGTGAAAAAAGATTTGTCCAAAGTAAAAATCGTTGTAAATGGTGCTGGGGCAGCAGGTGCGAACATCGCTCGTATATTATACTTAGCAGGCGCTCGTGATATTACATTGATGGTAAGCTCTGGCGTATTGAATAAAGACTACAAACGTCTTGATTCTTTGCAAGCTGAATTGATCAAAACATTAGGCCAAGAAACAAAAACTGGCAACTTGGCAGAAATTGCAAAAGGCGCTGACGTATTGTTAGGTGTATCTGCAGCAGGTGCTTTCACAAAAGAAATTTTGGAAAGCTTAGCTGACGATGCTATCGTATTTGCTATGGCTAACCCTAACCCAGAAGTAATGTACGATGATGCGAAAGCAGCTGGTGTACGTGTCATGGGTACAGGCCGTAGTGATGCGCCGAACCAAATCAATAACGTGAACGTATTCCCTGGTATTTTCCGTGGCGCCATCGACGTACAAGCACGTGAAATCAATGATGAAATGAAATTGGCAGCGGCTGACGCATTAGCAGCTCTTGTCACTGATGAAGAATTAGCAGAAGACTATGTAGTAGCTAATGCCTTCGATAAACGCGTTCCATTGGCAGTGGCTAAAGCTGTAGCTGAAACAGCTATTAAAACAGGTGTAGCTCGTAAAACAGAAGTTCCATACTAAGATAAAGAACTTTTAATATATTATAGAGGTAGGTTGAAGTGTTGACTCAACCTACCTCTATTTTTAGGTTCTATAATACATGTGTATATGGATTCAGTATATAGAACCTGGATATGTGAGATAATCCATATGCCAAAATCTTCCTATACATGGTACAATAAGTATATAGGGATATTGGAGTCAGGAGGTATAAGTATGCTTATGTTTATGCAAGTGCAGCAGCCTAAAACAGTAGAAGAGGCGCATGCACTGATGGTGAAGCAAAAGATGGCACCTATCTTAGCAGGTGGTTGCTGGACACGGTTGGGAAATCGTAAATGGCCTATGGTAATTGACTTGTCTGAATTAGGGCTTCGTTATATTGAAGAAGAGAACACAGAATTTCGTATTGGTGCCATGGCTACACAACGGGATGTAGAGGTGTATGAACCATTTAAAACATTCTGTGGCGGGGTGCTCCCAAAAGCTGTGAAAGATATTTTAGGTGTTCAATTCCGAAGCATGGCTACCATGGGGGGATCAATAGCAGCCAAATTTGGCTTCTCTGATATTATTCCTGCCTTATTAGCATTACGAGCAGAGGTACGTTTGTTTGAGGCAGGCCGTATGCCAATAGAACAATACTTAACCTATGGAACTAGAGATTTATTACTTGAGATTATTGTGCCTAAACAAGAAACGCCAGTGGCGATTGAGGCATTGCGGAAATCGACTTCAGATTTCCCATATTTAACGGGATCTGCTCGATTAGATGATCAAGGCTACTCAGTATATATTGGTTGTCGACCAGGAAAACCTGCATTAGCAACAAAAGCTTGCCAGATAATCAATGAAAAAGGCTTAGATGCTTTGGATGAAGCGGTAAGTTTGATTCAAGAAAACCTATCCTTTCAAAGTAACTCACATGCAAGTGCAGAGTATCGCTTAGAGATGGCAAAAAACATGTTTAAACGATTGGTAAAAGAGGTGGCACAATGGAAATAATGTTACAAGTGAACGGAGTGAAACGAAAAGTTCTCATCGAAACAGATGAAATGTTATTGGAAACATTACGTAACTTAGGTTTTTATAGCGTACGTTGCGGTTGTGATACCACGAACTGCGGTTTATGTACAGTGTGGGTAGATGGCGATCCTATCTTATCTTGCGCGTACCCTACTTTTAGAGCGGTGAATCATGAGATTACTACCCTAGAAGGTGTCGCAGAAGAGGCAGCTCAATTAGCAGATTGCTTAGCAGAAGAAGGTGCTGACCAATGTGGTTACTGCACAACGGGCATGATGATGAGTGCGATTGCACTACGTCGTAAATACCCAAATGCTACGGACGAAGAAATTAAAGCTTACCTAAACAATAATTTATGCCGTTGTACAGGTTATGAATCACATATGCGGGGGATTCGTAAATTTTTAGGAGGCGAAACACTATGAAACACTTAGGACAGAGTTATAAGAAAATAGACTCCACAACGATTTTGAGTGGTAAAGCAGCCTATACAGAAGATTTTATTCCATCGAATGCCTTATGTATTAAGATTCTTCGTAGCCCTCATGCATTTGCTAAAATTGTAGACATTAATATTGAGGCAGCTTTGAAAGTACCAGGGGTGGAGGCTATTTATACTTATAAAGATGTGCCACAAACTAGATTTACTTTGGCTGGGCAAAGTTATCCAGAACCATCTGCATACGATATGTTGATTTTAGATCAAGTGGTTCGTTATGTAGGAGATGAAGTAGCGATAATCGTGGCTGTGGATGAACGGACAGCATTAAAAGCCATGCCTCTCATCAAAGTACAATATGAGGTGTATGAACCAGTTTTGGATATACACACAGCAATCGACCATCCAAGTATCATTCATGATGAAGAAGACTTCCACTATAATTTTCCAGTAGGGGGCGATCCGAAACGAAATATTGCTTGTTCCTATAGTCATGTGGTGGGGGATTTAGAAGCGGAGTTGGCAAAGTGTGATTATGTAGTAGAAGAGTCTTACTTTGACCAAGCTACTTTACAATCGGCGATGGAAACGTTTAGAACATTTGCTACCATTGACCAATTTAACCGTCTTGTCATCACGAGTTCCACACAAGTACCATTTCATATTCGTAGACATGTGGCACGTGCATTAGGGCTTTCAGCGGCTCAAATTCGTGTTATCAAACCTCGTATTGGCGGTGGTTTCGGATCTAAACAAACAGGCTGCACAGAAATGTTCCCAGCTTTTGTGACGTGGAAATTGAAAAAACCATCCTATATCATATACGATCGTCACGAAGCCAATAACTGTTCTACCAGTCGACATGCACGGGATTGGAAAATTCGTGTAGGGGCTACAAAAGACGGCATTATCCAAGTCATTGATATGGTAGCTGTATCTGATGCTGGCGCACATGGTAGCCATGCGTTGACGACTCTCACAGCAGGGGAACATAAATCCTTGCCATTATATAATAAAACGAAAGCGATTCGTTATGAGTCGAACGTTGTATACACGAACCATATGCCAGGTGGTGCATTCCGTGGCTATGGGGCTACAGAAGCCTTGTGGCCGTTGGAGTGTGCTATTACGAAATTAGCACATACCATGGGTGTGGACGAAATTGAGTTGCGATTGAAAAACTTAATTAGTGTAGGAGAAACAGCACAATCTTTCGACCCAGGAGAAGTGTTGGAATCGGGTTTATTAAGAGAAGCTATCCAAAAGGCGAAAGAAATGTCTAATTGGGATAATCGCCCTAAATCTTGGAAAATTGATGACCGTTATAGAGGCGGTTTGGGGGTAGCCCTTGCATTCCAAGGTTCTGGGATTGCTAACATAGATACTGCTTCCGTAGAAGTGCGTATGTTGGATGATGGTACTTATATGTTGTTTACAGGTTCTACAGATATGGGTCAGGGGTCCAATACGGTATTGGCTCAAATTGCCTGTGAAACCTTGGGCTGTCCGATGGATATGATGGTAGTCTATGAGGCAGATACGGATGTGGTACCATTCGACCCAGGCTCCTATGCATCGAGCGCGACTTATGTGACTGGGACAGCTACTAAATTAGCTTGTGACGAATTGAAAGAAAAAATCTTACAAGAGTTTGGTCGCATTTTAGACGTGGATCCTAGCACTCTTTCATTTGATGGGGAAAAAGCGTGGACTGCAGATGGTTCTAAAACAATGACGACTCAAGAATTGGCTCCGAAACTTGTGTTAGGATCGAAAGGTCACTACTTAAGCGGCATGGCTACTTGGGGTAGTGAAACATCGCCACCGCCTTTCATGGTGGGCATTGCAGAGGTGAAAGTAGACCTAGAAACAGGTAAGGTCATTCCTCAAGAATACTATGGCGTTGTCGATTGCGGTACCATTGTGAATCGAAACTTGGCACAAGTCCAAGCCGAAGGAGGCATTGTACAAGGAATTGGTATGGCATTGTATGAAGAAATTCGCTATTCTTCTCGTGGTGTATTAGAAACGAATAACTTTATGCATTACAAATTACCAACACGGTTAGATACTGGTAGAATCCATGTGGATTTTGTAGAATCCTATGAACCAACTGGTGCTTATGGTGTTAAATCGATTGGAGAAGTTGTTATTAATACATCTTGTCCAGCGATTCAAGGAGCAATTTTGAATGCTACAGGTGCTGAGGTGACAACATTACCAATGATTCCAGAACGTGTATATACAGCATTACAAAATAAATAAGTAAAACTAGCAATAGGAGATACAAGATGGGCGATAAGAAGTACTGGGAGTCTTTGTTAGAGCCAGGGATTATAGCTGTCGTAGGGGCTGGTGGCAAAACGACAGTCGTATCTAGACTAGGTGCTGTGGCAGTCAGTTTAGAGCGACCAGTTCTGGTAACAACTACAACAAAGATGGGCTCTGCGCAAGTGGCTCCCTGGAATCCCTACTATGGGGATGACCTAGCACTTGGTGAAACTCATATTGTAGAACAAATGAAACGGGGTCAGATCGGATCTTGGTTCCAAGCGGTAGCCGGTCATAAAGTAGTAGGCCTAGAACCAGGATTACTGGATACATTGCATGATCATCATCCAGATTGGTCCATTGTTGTTGAGGCAGATGGGGCGAAAACGAAATGGTTAAAAGCCCCTAAGCCTCATGAACCAGTGATACCCAGTACAACGACGACTACCATTGCGGTAGTGAATATGCAGGTTTTAGGCAAACCGCTCACAGAGGATTATGTACATCGCATAGAAGAAGTGCAATCCATTATAGGGATTCCCGTGGGAGATGCGATTACACCCGCAGGAGTGGCAAAGCTATTAGAACATGAGAAAGGAATCTTTCAATATGCTCGCGGGAAGCGTGTTGTTTTCTGTACAGGATGTGATACGGTAACCCCATCGATGAGAGATGTATTTTTACAATCATTACAAGCTCTTCCATTACACAAAGTAGTATTGGCTAATGGGTATCGTGAACATTGTTGTATACAGAGGATAGTAACATGGCTATAGGGTGTGTATTATTAGGTGCTGGACAATCGAAACGTATGGGAAGCGCCAAGCAATTATTAACGTATCAAGGACGCACCTTATTGGAGATTGCCCTATCTAAATATAGTATGGTACAGCCACTGGCGGTGGTAATCGATCCACGTATGGGTGTGGATGATATGGTACGTAAGGTACAGGGGATTCCAATTCTTAATGAGCAACCACAGTTAGGGCAGGGCACATCGATTCGTTTAGGGGTAGAGTCCTTATTACAATGGGAATGTATGCAGAAAGAACGCCTAGAAGCGATTCTATGTGGTGTCATCGATCAACCCTTATTGAATATACAAGTCATTGATGAATTGTGTCATGCTTTCAGGAATATAGGTGATGAAAAAACCATTGTACAACCTCAGTATGGACCGGACAAAGAACGAGGAAATCCCGTCGTATTTGGAAGATATTGGGCAGATGCATTGCGCTTAATTCCTGGTGATAGGGGTGGTCGTGTTATTCTTAAAGGTGATGGAGCTCCTTATGTGAAACATGTATGGCTTGAAAGGCAATGTACTATGCATAGTGGTATAGATGTTGATACGAAAGAAGACTATGAACGTATCGTGAGCGAAGGAGGACCTTATGAAACCAATCATTTTAATCCGTAGTGGTGGAGATGTGGCATCTGGTGCTGTGTATCGATTGTGGCGGGCAGGGTATCCTGTGGTGATTAATGAAATCGCCATTCCTACTATGATTCGTAGAGAAGTATCTTATGGGAATGCCGTACATCGAGGAGAAATGATTTTAGAACGCTTGCGCTCTCGCCATGTACCCTTGCAAGATGTACCAAAATTGTTAGCTAGCCGTGAGGCAATTCCTGTAGTGACTGAGCCTTATGAAACCTTGTTAGCTACCATACAGCCGACTATTGTTGTAGATGCGATTTTAGCAAAGCGAAATATAGGGACTCAAAAAACTGACGCCTCGCTCGTCATCGGATGTGGTCCCGGATTTAACGCTGGTAAGGATGTCCATGTTGTGGTTGAAACCATGCGAGGCCATACTTTGGGACGATGCATTTATGAAGGACCAGCTCTGGCGAATACAGGTATTCCGGGCAATGTGGGAGGCTATACTCATGAGCGAGTGATACACTCCCCAGAGGAAGGACTATTTGTTGCGAAAAGCCATATTGGAGATCAAGTGGAGGCAGGCTCTATTATAGGCTACGTAGAGAATGTACCAGTGCATGCAAAAATTACAGGTACCTTGCGAGGCATCTTAGCTTCTAATATTTTAGTAACGAAAGGTTTTAAATTAGCGGATATAGACGCACGATGTGAAGATAGTCATTGTTTTACTATATCGGATAAAGCATTAGCTGTCGGCGGTGGTGTGATGGAGGCTATCACTGCATGGGAATATGAGCAGATAAAGGAGTAGTACCATGAATCTGATGGATATTGCGCAAGAGCGTATGGCAAAAGATGAAGCATCGTTAATCGTAACGATTTTATCTGGAGAACGACAAGGCGATAAAGTGATGTATAGCTATACCGGCGACGTGTTGTATGGTAATGCCATTGAAGGCTTTACAGTACCGCAAAGAATAGAGCCACAATTATTTTCTATTGAAGATATGGAATGCTTTTTGCAACCCATAGAAAAAAATCCAGAAGTTCTTATCTTAGGGGCTGGTCACGTTAGTCGTTGTGTGGCTGACCAATTCTTATTCATTGGTTGTGGCGTAACCGTAGTGGATGACCGCGCAGAATATTTACGAGAGGACTTTTTTGATCCTCGTGTGAAACGAGTGCATTTAGATTTTAAAAATCTACAAGAGCATTTGAATCTTCGTGCATATACAGGCATTGTAGTAGTGACTAGAGCTCATGAGTTCGATAGTGTATGCTTACACCAAGTGCGATCTGTGCTACCAACCTATGTAGGTGTAATGGGCAGCCATAAACGTATTTTCCATGCTTTTGAAGTGTTAAAAGAAGAAGGTTGGACACAACAAGAACTAGATATGTTATATGGACCTATCGGATTAGATTTAGGTGCCCAAACGCCAGAAGAGATAGCACTTTCTATCGTAGCAGAATATATGGCAGTTAGCTATCGTAGACGAGGTGGGTTTTTATCAAAAAAGGGGGATGCACATGAAGCATGAGTTTATAGAATATTTACAACAACATAAACAAGATACACTAGCCGTGACAACCATTTTAAACACCCATGGATCTACGCCACGTAAAGCGGGAACGACTATGATTGTTCATCCTGATGGCTCTATCTTTGGCACCATCGGTGGTGGTCGTGCAGAAAATGAAATTCGTTTGAGTGCCGTAGATGCATTGGAAAAGAAAGAAGCTTTCCGACGTATTTATGTGGATTTAAATGATGATGTAGCGGTCAAAGAAGGCATGGTTTGTGGTGGTAATATGGATGTGTTAATCGAAACCTATCGCCTATAAGTGTTGCGTTACTAGAAAAAAATACCAATATAGGATACAATAAAAGGGTACATGCATAAGCATGTGCCCTTATTTTGTATTAGAAAGGATAGGAGATATTCTATGCTGTTTCAATTACAAACTACATTAGAAACATTACGGTTCTTAGATGTCATAGACATTCTTGTGGTAGCAACCTTATTCTATTATTTATATCGATTAGTAAGAAACACAAGAGCCCTAGGACTATTAAAAGGCTTGGGGGTTTTAGTGGTTATTAATATTGTGGCGCATTTTATGGGATTACATACTATCAGTTGGATTATGCAACAAAGTGTGGCAGTCCTTATGATTGCATTACCCATCGTATTTCAGCCAGAATTACGACGCCTGTTAGAACAATTGGGTAGTGGTACTGGATTTTTCTCATCTCGTACAAAAATTTCTAAAGAAGAATTAACATCTATTGTAAAAGAAGTAGTCATCGCTTGCCGTAGCATGTCTCGTCGTAAGATTGGGGCCCTTATGGTCTTTGAAAGAAATATGAAATTAGATGTCTTATCCATGCAAGGGACTCGTATCGATGGATTGGTAACGAGTGAATTGTTAATGAATTTGTTCTATCCTAAATCTCCTCTCCATGATGGGGCGGTGATTATCCGTAATGGTCGAATTGAGACGGCTGCCAGTTTACTTCCAGTGAGTCAAAATCGTGACGTCAGTAAGGAATTGGGGACACGACACCGATCAGCTTTGGGGCAAAGTGAAGAGAGTGATGCTTTAGTGGTGGTGGTCAGCGAAGAAACGGGACAAATTTCCTACGCTCTAGGAGGTCAGATTCACCGTGGCGTCACAGAAGATACATTGCGCACCATTATGTTATCGTTACTTGAGCCAACGCCAAGTGCAGTCAGTTCTTTGCTTAAAATAAAACGAGGTGAATCGAAATGATGCATTGGATAGTAGGATTAAAACATAATTGGGGAATGAAACTATTTTGCCTGTTTTGTGCGATTGGTATGTGGCTGTACGTTATGAAGGATCAAAATCCGGTGATTGACATGACATATACCGTACCAGTGCAAGTGCAAAACTTGGATCAAAGCTATTTAGTAGAAGGGGTACCTAGCGAAGTACGTGTTCATTTACGAGGTCCTCGTAATGCTATTTTTGATATTAATCCATCTGTATTGAAAGCCTACGTAAACATGAAAAATGCCCGTGTAGGACAGGAAAATGTAACGATTAATTTTACACCGCCTACAGGAACTTTCATAGATGGTATCACACCAGAGAATGTAACCGTCACAGTGGATGAGTATATGGTGAAAGAATTGCAAGTGCAGGCACACCCATTGGGTACAGTGCCAAATGACATTGCCATTAAAGAGTCAAAAATTATGCCTACCACAGTTACCATCTCTGGACCTGCTCATTTAGTGAGTAAAGCTTCCTATGCTGTGATTCGTATTAACTTAGATAATCACCGTGAAAGCTTCACAGAAGTAGGGGATATCCTACCAGTGGATTCGGCAGGTAATGTGGTGGAAGGGTTGACGATTACACCTAAAGGTGCACAAATCCAATACGAGCTAGAACGTATTCGGATGGAGAAAAAAGTACCAGTGCAACCTAATATAATAGGGACTGTCCCTGTTGGGTATACAGTGAAACGAGTTGTGGTAGAACCAAAGGAATTAACTATTTCCGGGAAGGAGTCCATCCTGAATGGCCTAGATGGAGTCAAAACTATTGATATTTCAGTCCAAGGCGTTACTGGTAGTTTTACCGGTAGATATAGTTTAGTATTGCCAGAAGGTGTGACAACAACGACAGACCGAGTTGTGGTGAAAGTAGAAATAGAACCACAGATGTAGGAGAACAGCATGTTACGTATCATTAATTTTCGGATACCCGTGCAAGATGCAGAACGGTTAGAAGAATTACTTGTTAAAAAATATAGTCCCTTACAAGGGCATATTACAGCTATCCACGTTGTACGACGGGCTGTGGATGCTAGAAAGAAACCACATATTACTTTTGTGTACACTTTATTTTTAGAAGTAGATCAAGAGCAACAATTGATAAAAAAATTAAGCCGACATAAGGACATTACATTGATGGAACCAGAAATGCCGGAACCCATCGTATGTGGTACTAAACCGATGCAACATCGTCCAGTGGTGATAGGATTTGGACCGGCGGGGATGCTAGCAGCGTTCTATTTAGCACGAGAAGGATACCGTCCTATCGTATTAGAACGGGGTCAAGATGTAGACCAACGCACTTTGGATGTAGAACAGTTTTGGAAAGAAGGCATTTTTAAACCAGAATCGAATGTACAATTTGGTGAAGGTGGGGCAGGTACTTTTTCAGATGGTAAATTAACGACTCGTGTGACGCATCCACGACTTTATGAGATTGCCACGTACTTCGTAGAGTTTGGAGCACCAGAAGAAATTTTATATAAACATAAACCTCATGTTGGGACAGATATTTTACGCCACATGGTAAAAGCTATGCGACAGCAAATTATTGCTTGGGGTGGAGACGTTCGATTTGGCGCGCAAGTGACAAACATTGAAATGGAGAATCAAGTTGTGACCGGGGTTATTGTTAATGGCACGGAACGGATTTCTGCGGATATCGTCATGTTAGGTGTGGGCCACAGTGCTCGGGATACGTACCACATGCTCTATGAAAGAGGCGTCCACCTAGAAGGTAAAGCTTTTGCTATCGGCGTGCGTATTGAACATGATCAAGATGTCATCGACACGTCACAATATGGTGTGGATCCAGCAGATATTGGGTTAGGAGCTGCGGAATATTCTTTAGTGTATCATGATAAAGAGCAAGATCGCTCTTGCTACAGTTTCTGTATGTGTCCGGGGGGCCAAGTCGTAGCGAGCGCTTCTGAAGAAGGTGGTGTTGTGACCAATGGTATGAGTTTGTACGCTCGTGATAGTGGTATTGCCAATAGCGCTTTAGTAGTCACAGTAGGGCCACGAGATTTTGGAGACCATCCATTGGCTGGCGTAGATTTTCAGCGGAAGTGGGAAGAACAAGCGTTTATCGTGGGGGGACGCAATTACCATGCCCCTATTCAGACTGTCGGTCATTTTTTAGGCCGTACAACAGCAAATGATGTACAGCGCAAGAACTATAGTTATGAGCCAGGGGTCACACCAGCAGATATCCATCAATGCTTGCCGGACTATGTGACACATACATTAGCCAAGGCGTTGTCATATTTTGGGCGACGCATACAAGGATTTGATGCGGACCATGTGTGTATGACTGGGGTGGAAACACGGACATCAGCACCACTTCGCATCGTACGAGATGAAGATAGACTTTCACAGTCCACGAAAGGATTATATCCTATTGGGGAAGGTGCAGGATATGCAGGTGGTATCATGAGTGCCGCTTTAGATGGGGCAGAAACGGCCATAGTCATTATGAATACCTATGGTCCTTTGAAAGGAGATAGTCATGAGTAGATTATTTGGTACAGATGGGGTACGAGGATTAGTGAATGAATTTTTAACGCCGGAATTGGCTTATCATCTAGGTCGTGCAGCGGCATCGTATTTTGGACAATCGGTGGACCGCCCTACTTTCTTGATTGGCCGTGATACACGTATTTCCGGCGGTATGTTAGAAAATGCGTTGGCATCTGGCATCTGTGCGGTAGGGGGAGATGTCATCATTTTAGGGGAAGCCCCAACACCTGCCATTGCGTACTTAGTACGTCAAAAAAACTGTACAGCAGGGGTTGTGATTTCTGCATCCCATAATCCGTACCCAGATAATGGCATCAAATTCTTTGATGGTAACGGCTTCAAATTACCTGACGCGGTAGAAGATGAAATTGAAAAATTATGTACCGCCAGTGCTGATGATGGTTTGCCACGTCCTACAAAGGGTGATATTGGTCAAATCTTCTATCATCAAGACTGGGTGGAAGAATATGTGAACTTCGTGGTATCTACTAGCGATACATTGACGGGTCTGAAAGTGGTCTATGATGGCGCCCATGGAGCAGCTTCCTATGTGGGGCCTAAGATTCTTCGCCAACTAGGAGCAGAGGTAGTAGCCATCAATGTAACACCAAATGGCACGAATATTAATGACAATGCAGGGTCTACGCATTTAGAAGGCTTGCAAGAGGCAGTACTTCGTGAAGGTGCCCAGGTGGGGATTGCTAATGATGGCGATGCCGATCGTTGCCTAATGGTTGACGAAAAAGGGCAAATCTTAGACGGCGACCAAATCATGTTGCTTTGTGGCTTGCATTTGAAAGAGCAAGGTAAATTGAAAGAGAATATGATTGTAGGTACAGTGATGAGTAATATTGGCTTTCATAAGGCGGCAAAAGAATTGGGTATGCAAACTTGCAGCACAGCCGTAGGGGATCGCTATGTACTTGAAAAAATGCTAGCTGAAGGGTATTCCATTGGCGGTGAGCAATCGGGGCATGTCATTTTCCTAGATTATAACAGTACAGGAGACGGCCTATTAACGGCGGTGCAAACCTTATCGATTATAAAAGAAAAAGGGAAATCTCTATCTGAACTAGCTGGTTTAATGACGAAATACCCACAATTATTGGTGAATGTACGGGTATTGACCAAAGCAGGTTGGGAAACGAATGCAGCTATCCAAGATGTAATCCGTGAAGCGGAAGAAGAATTGGGTAGCAATGGCCGTATCTTGGTACGTCCATCAGGCACGGAGCCATTGATTCGTGTTATGGCAGAAGGTCCAGACCAAGAGCAATTGAATGACTTGTGTCACCGTATTGGAGATATCATCCGCATTGAACAAGGAGAAGCTTAATGTTTCGCTTAGTAACAGATGAAGAAACGTATGAACAAGGCACTTGGGGAGATGTAGAAACGGTGTTACACCAGATTGTGGCAGATGATCGTGTCTTTTTCACTCTATTTTGGGATAGCCCTAAGGAAAATTGTATATTTGTACAAGCCATTATGGATGAAGACCATCCGGATCAATTAAATCTGGAAGTCGCCTTAGATAAAGATGGATATAACTATATGTATGTGAAGAGATATGTGACTATACCATGGTGTATGGATACATTACAAACTATGTGCGAGAAAAATCATTTGCCAGATATGAGCGTGTGGGAGTATGTCGGATCCTTTCCGCAGGGATAAACTTATAAAAAAGAGGAAAGTTGATACTTTTTAATCAACTTTCCTCTTTTTTATTTATGGGCTATTTTGTTATAGTCCTATTTTATTAGGGACTAGTTTGTTATGGGTCACTTTATAGTTAGCTATAGGTTATTCTGCAATCGGTGCCTGTAATAGAGAGTTACCAGTATCCATTCCCACAGGGGTAGGGCTTACCAAATATAAGCAAAGCACGATGAGGATGGTTAAACCGATAATTAACCAAGAAAATTTACCAGATTTACTGAATCCGTAGTATCCAAACATGCGGATACCGAAGGCACAACCAACGGCAGCAATTAAGGAAGCGAGGGAGAATTGGTTTTCTACTACAAATAATACCATGGTGCCCGCAAAGGCTCCGATGACAGTAATCATGGGTACAATGCGATCAAAAGGAGATGGGAAATTCCGTCTCACCCCATGAATGTACGAAGAAACATCTAATCCGAATAGACCTAATAGTAAAGATAAGGAAGGCCAAATAGCGGTCCAAGATTGACGCATAGCATAACGATTAGCCCCTGCATAGTAAGCAAACCAAGTTAAGCCCAGCATGGCAATACCTACTACTAAGAAGTACCACGTATCAGGAATATAGCGGTAAGCTAAAACGCCAACGATGGTCCAACCAGCTGCTAGTAAGGAGGAAACTCCAATTTGTTGTAACGTAGGGCGTTCTGCTTCTGGAATGCGCTTGTACAAGGCGGCGCCTAATTCTAAGATAAAGAAAAAGATGAATAAACCGATGGATAAGTGCGGAGATACGAGGCTCAATCCAAAAGAGATAACAAGAGGGAGGACTAATTTCCACCCTGGAAAGAAGGTTAATTCTTTAAAATCTAATCGTACATCTTGTGTTTCTAAGGTAAATGTATTATACAAAGTGAATGTTAACATAAATGATACGACTTCTACTGGTGTAGCACCCCAATATAGAAGGGTAGGTACTAGTAAGAAAGAAATAGCGATTCCCGTAAACCGAGAGATAAACGCTGCTACGATACCTATCGTAAAGTAAGGTAGTAGGGCAAAGATATACTCCATGATGAACTCCTTTTTAAAAACGATATACCTACCTTTAGTATACGTTACTTTGGAAGTCATAGCAAGGATATCAATGGACAGATTTCCCCTTAGAGGGTATATCTTTGATGATGCGACGAATCGTTTCCGGATGGCAGCCGTAGTGGGTGGCAATTTCTGCTACAGATAGGTGCTCCCTTTGGTGTAAACTTTGTATAGCATAGGTGTGATCTCGGATGCGTTTTGCCTTTTGGTAGACCCCATGACGCATTAATAGATTGCGAATAGTATGGTATTTAGTATGATGTGTATGAGCTATCATTTGTAAGGGTGTTCCCTGCAAGTATTGGGAGATAATGCTGTGTTCAGGAATCTGCTCTTTGTTGCCACGCAAGATAATACCTTGTTCCCGCAATCGAGAGGCAATAGTAGACGCTTTCACTCCGTACAGTTTACCGATATGAATGGTAGATAGTTTGTGTTGTGTATAGAGATGGCAAATATCATCGATGGGTAAGTCAATACGTTTCATACTATTCCGGAGTGGAATACCGTGACGTTGCAGAATATGGATGATGGTAGAAGGAGCTACATGAAACTCGCGACTGATGGCAGCCGCACTAGTACCCTCTTCATAGGCTTCTAGGATATACGAAGTTGGTAATGATTTTGGTGTAGAACTAGGGCGTACTTCTTTTAAATGCCATTGATGTAATCGACTATAGATGGTTCTAGGAGTTACGTGAAAGTGCTGAGCTATGGCTTTGATGGATTCACCTCGTTCATAGAGTTGAGTCAGTTCGTCTTTGGGGATACTAGGGATTCTACTGTGGAAAGGAATCCCATAGTCTCGTAGTCGTTGACAGATAGTGCTTTGACTGCAGTGTAATTGTTCGGCGATGGCTTTGGTGGTCATGCGTTTTGTTACATACAGTTGGTATAGTAATTCATAAGGAATAGGAATGATGAACTTTTTTTGCGTGCTCATAGGATACCTCCCCGTGAAAGATAGATTACTTTCAGTATGCATAGAATCCTACAACTTGTCCACTCACTGATAGGAGGGTGTATGACTGGGAGGAAATTTTTCGTCACCTATGGAGGAAGAGGGTAACCATCGTGTATAATAAAAAGTACAGTTTTGATTTAAATAAGGAGATACTATGAAAGATATGATTCATTACATTGCGATGCTACCGGCCATAGCCATCGCTATATCTATATTTAACTATGCTCAGGCAAAGATGGCTATTCGTTTAGGAGATACTACACCAAGGCAATGGGGACGGGACACGATGAATCCTTTTGCCCATATTGACTTACTTGGCATATTAGTGATGCTTATTGCTAGCGTTGGGTGGAGCAAACCGATTCCCTTTTCACCATATCACTTTAAAAATCCGCGGACTGCGATGATACAAATTGCCCTTGCAGGACTAGGTGCTAATATTTTAGTGGCATTTTTAGCCTATCTGGGTATATCTATCGCTATGGATATAGGCACAGTGAGTACAGGTTTACAAATGGTCATGTCCTATATTGTGACCTTGTGTATCGGCTTTGGGGTATTTAACATGCTACCTGTACCTGGATTTATCGGATTCTATGTGTTGTTGCAATATTTGCCTTACGAATGGCAAGAAAAATTGCTAAAGGCTCAGTTATGGTTCTTTATTGGGATTCTGGTGTTAGGGCAATTTGGATTCCTTGGATCTGTGATTCGTCCAGTGTTTGCACTGATATTAGGGATTTTTGAAAATATTGTTCATTTGATTTTGTGATATACAGGTATGCGATTTGTTTATATATAGATAGTTATGACTATTAATTATAGAAAATAATTATAATTAAAAATAAATCTTGCTAGTCATTCTCAAATGGTGTAGAATAAAGATGTTATAAATTTTATATTTCATAGGAGGATATCCGAGATGAAAAAAAGTAAATTAGCTATTCTTGCATTGGCGTTAGTAGGGGCTGTTTCTGTAGGTGCAAATGCGTCTGCACATGGTGTGTGGTTTGCGCAACGTATTGATCATCCAACACTAGTATTAGGGGAAGGTCCTTTAGATAATGCATACGAACCATCCATGGTAAAAAGCTTTGAAGCTTATGATGTGGGATATAACCCATTGGACATGAAAGTAATCCCTCATGAACACAATGTAACAATTGATAAAAATGAAATGTTAGGTACTACAGCAACTACATTTGACTATGGCTATTTTACTAAAGATAAAGACGGTAAAACTCATAGAGCAATGATGAAAGATGTACCAAATGCTGTAAAATCTACTCATGCTGTAAAATACAATGTAACATACTGGAATGCAGCAGTAAAACCTGAACGTTTAAATATGCCAATCGAAATCGTTCCTAGCGTTAACCCATTGACATTACGTAAAGGTGATACTTATGAAATTCAAGTCTTCAAAGATGGTATGCCATATGCTAATGCTCCATTGATCAAAGACGTTATCAACGATTTGACTAATGAAAGCCAAGCAGATGCACAAGGTAAAGCTATGGTAACAGTTAGTGCTAACGGCTTGAACGTAGTAGGTGTAGAAGTAGCGTTCCCAACAGCAACAAAAGGTGAACAAACTAAATACTTCTCTAGCTTGTCCTTCACAATCAAACCAGAGTAAAAACTCACTTGTTCCGCTATACAGCCTGTGGTGGTGTTAACTGAATAGGATAAAGGGAAGCCCATGGCATACTCCTTCTCAAACGGTATTGCATAATGTTTGTTCAGGAGCACGCCATGGGCTTCTTGCGTTTGTTTGATTTAGTCAGTAGGACCCGCCACAAAGGCTACTACGCCTAACTGCGTTCCTTAGGTGAAGGTATGTGTATCACATTGTCTTGATTTAGGCAAAAGGAAGAGCACAGCATACTCCTTCTCAAACGGTATTGCATAATGTTTGTTCAGGAGCACGCCATGGGCTTCTTATGTTTGTGTGATTTAGTCAGTAAGAACCGCCACAAAGGCTGCTACGCCTAACTGCGTTCCTCAGTTGACGATTTACAGATTTTTCTGATAGTATAATAGACAACTTGATATGGCTCTCAAGAGCTCCTACCGGTTAAGGACAACACTTTGTGTTGTCTTTTTTTGGATTCTGAGTTTGTAAATATATCTAGGACAAATAGATTCCAGCTATTACGTATCCACAGGTGAAACTCCTTTGTTATAACATAGACCTATAACCTTCTATCTTGTATACATATTATACAAATACCTACCTAAGGAGTATAGTATACATATCAAATTGATACTTATCGATGTATACTAATGGAGGTACTATATATGAAATATTCTGTAACAGGGTTCCCACGTATTGGGGCAAAACGTGAATTAAAGTTTGCTACGGAGGCGTATTTCCGTGGCGATGTGAGTCTAGAGGAATTAACAAAGGTTGTCCATGAGCAACGTGAAGTGCAATGGAAAGTACAACAAGCAGCAGGGGCAGACTTCATTCCGTCCAATGATTATTCTTTATATGATAGCGTACTAGATACAGCGTTTACGTTGAATGCGATTCCTAAGCGATACCAAGACTTAGGCTTAGGGGAAGTAGATACTTACTTTGCAGCAGCTCGTGGTTACCAAGGGGAAGCGGGGGATGTGAAAGCGTTCTCTATGAAAAAATGGTTCAACACGAACTACCACTACTTGGTGCCAGAAATCGATGATGATGCCACATTGCAATTGCGTTCCACCGCATTCCTAGATGGATATCGTCAAGCGAAGTCTTTGGGTATTACGACAAAACCTGTGTTAGTCGGACCATTTACATTCTTGAAGTTAGCAGACTTTACAGGTCGTAAAGGTATTGAAGATGTCTTGGATGATGTGGTGAAAGCCTATGCAGAGGCATTCCGAGCGGCTAAGGAAGAAGGCGTGTCTTGGCTTCAACTGGACGAACCATACTTAGTCTATGATCTTAGTGAAGCAGATGTAGCATTGTTTGCTCGTATCTATGAAAGCTTGCTTCCACAAAAACAGGGCTTACACGTCTTGCTACAAACTTACTTCGGAGATATTCGTGATGCCTATGACGTGGTCACACATCTTGACTTTGACGGCATTGGCTTAGATTTCATTGAAGGTAAACAAACTGAATCTTTAGTAAAAACGCATGGTTTCCCACAAGATAAATTGCTCTTTGCAGGTTTAGTGAATGGTAAAAATATTTGGCGTACTGACTATAAAAAAGTGTTGGCGAAACTTGGTGAATTACGTGCAGCCGGTATCGACGTGGTGCTTAGCACATCTTGCTCCTTACTTCATGTGCCATACACGGTGGCAAATGAACCGAAACTTTCACAAGAAGTGTTACAACATTTCTCCTTTGCCTATGAAAAATTAGGAGAATTGAAAGAAATTACCGATCTAGCAGAACTTTCAGATTACGCATCTCACAAAGTGTTCCAAGCGAACCAATCATTGTTTGCAACATCTGAACTTCGTACCGATGAAAGCGTACAACAAGCGGTAGCAGCTTTGGTAGAAGAAGATTTCAACCGTCCGCAAACCATCCAAGAACGTCAAGCGGCACAAAAAGGAATTTTCCAATTGCCATTGTTACCGACCACAACCATCGGATCCTTCCCACAAACAAAAGTGGTGAAAGAAAACCGTAAATTGTTCCGCCAAGGTGAAATCACTGAAGCAGAATACCGTGCGAAAGCAAAAGAATTTATCAAGGATTGTGTTGCCTTGCAAGAAGAAATTGGATTAGACGTACTCGTGCATGGTGAGTTTGAACGGAATGACATGGTGGAATTTTTCGGAGAAAACTTATCAGGGTTCGTGTTCACCTCTAATGCGTGGGTACAATCCTATGGCACACGTGGTGTAAAACCGCCAATCGTATTCGGTGATATTAAACGCAAACAAGCTATCACTACAGATTACAGTGCCTATGCGAATAGCTTAACCACTAAAGAAGTGAAAGGCATGTTGACGGGTCCGGTGACCATCTTGAACTGGTCCTTCCCTCGTGAAGATATTTCTACGAAAGAAATGATGTACCAAATTGGCTTGGCCATCCGTGAAGAAGTACTTGACCTAGAAGCAGCAGGCATTCGCATTATCCAAATCGATGAAGCGGCTCTTCGTGAAAAATTACCATTGCGCCGTGCCGATTGGTACAGCGATTATCTTGACTTTGCCATCAAGGCGTTCCGTCTATGTCATGGTAAAGTACAAGTGGGTACACAAATTCACACGCATATGTGCTATAGCGAATTTGAAGATATTATCTCTGAAATCGACGCGATGGATGCAGACGTGATTACTTTCGAAGCATCACGCTCTAAGTTAACATTGTTGGATGCATTATTGGAAAATAACTTCCAAACAGAAGTAGGACCTGGCGTATACGATATCCACTCCCCACGAGTACCAAGCGTAGAAGAAATCAAAGAGGCTATACGTTTAATCGTGGCCAAAATCCCTGTAGAACATGTATGGGTGAACCCAGACTGCGGATTAAAAACACGTGGCGAAAGAGAAACGGTAGCTAGCTTACAGCATATGGTACAAGCAGCCAAAGAAATTCGAGCAGAATTAGCAAACTAATAGAATAGACAGATACATAACAGAGGAACATCGGTAGTATACCAATGTTCCTTTTTGCATATGGAAAAAGTCAATTTGCAATACTGTACAAATTGAGTGTATAATATATGCTAATATATGAAAAAAACTCTATTAAATTTATAGGTTTTTCATAATTCCTTCATAAAAGATAGATATAATAGTACAATGTGTAAAATAGGAAAAGTGTGTCTCAGAAGAGCAAATGTTTACCTATCGTATTATGTAGATCCTAATAAGAGGCATATAATGTAATAGATAAGCATTTGCTTAGGTCGTGCAGCACTAAGCAAGGACATGGCCCAGAGTCAGGAGGGTGTTATCGATACAAGTCAGTTTGAGTTATGTAGTGTCACAATGTAGTAAGAAGTATATATCAGTGAGTCAATAAGATGTAAGTATCGTCGCGTGTTTTGTGTATAAAGGGGTATTGGATCACCATGAATAAGATATTCAAAGTTATTTGGAGTAAATCTAAACAATGTTATATCGTTGTATCTGAAGTGGCTAAAAATCATTCTGGTAAAAAGAAAATTGTAGTAGTAAGTATCTTGGCGGCTATGGCTGTGGGGGCAGATATGAGTGTATCTGTTAATGCGGGAGGCCTAGATGGTGGATACGCGGCCTCTGCAGGGTCTATTGCCATTGGAAGTAATAGTTATTCCAAGGGAACTCAAGTTGATGGCCAGCACGGTTCTATTGACCCTAGTATTGCCATCGGCGTTAGATCGGTTGCTATTGGTAACTCCTCCTTAGCAATCGGATTAGATACAGATATTAGAAATTCATATGCCGTTGCCGTAGGTCGTTATTCAAAGGTAACGGGTGATTATGGTATTGGTATTGGTTATAATACAAGATCTTCATTACATGGTATAGCCATGGGTGAACAAGCCCGCAGCATGAAAGAAGGGGCTACTACACTAGGTGTTAGTTCCCGTGGCTATGGTAACGGTGCCATTGCTATTGGTTGGCAATCTCTAGCTGGTGCCGATGTATATACAGTGGGTGTACCAGGTAATGATATTAATAATGATAGCTCAAGCAAGATTGACGGCTATAATAGCTGGGGCGATATGTCTGTGGGCTTACGTGCTATGGCAACAGGTGGTAATGCGACAGCCTTAGGTCGTAATGCAGCGGCTACAGCAGCAAATGCGGTAGCTATCGGTGGTGGCGATGGTAAGAGTTTTAATGATAATGTAGAACGAACAGTAGCCTCTGGAGAAAAAGCGGCAGCGATTGGCTATAACTCTTCAGCATCAGGGAAAAGTGCATCTGCTTTGGGTACCAAGGCATCCGCCACTGCAGAGAATGCAGCAGCCATTGGTACTAGTGCATCCGCTTCTGCAAAAGACACCTTGGCAGCAGGATCAAGTGCACAAGCTACTGCAGAAGGAGCGACAGCGGTAGGTAAAGAAGCAAAAGCCCAAAAAGCTGATGCTACTGCATTAGGTTCTGGTGCCACTGCATCAGAAACTAATGCCACAGCTCTTGGTAAAGGTGCTACGGCATCAAAAGGAGATGCTACAGCCGTAGGTTCTGGCGCTCAAGCAACTGAAGCAAATGCAGTCGCTGTCGGTAAAGGTGCTGAAGCATCAAAAGGTAATGCTATTGCGATAGGTAAAGAGGCAGAAGCAACAGAGGCTAGTGCTACTGCTATCGGTGATGGTGCCAATGCAGAAAAAGCGAATGCTGTTGCCATTGGTAAAGGTGCAATTTCAGGTGGTACCAGTGGTATTGCCATGGGTAATGATGCGCAAGCACAAGCAAAAGATACTATTGCAGTAGGTAGTTCATCTCGTGCTTCGAATGACAATGCTAGTGCATTTGGTAATGCAGCTACAGCAGCTGGTAGTGGCTCTACTGCTATCGGTTATCAAGCCAATACTACAGGGGCTAATTCTACAGCCATTGGTGCAGCAGCACAATCCACAAAAGCCAGCTCTACAGCTCTTGGTAACGGTGCTAAGGCGTTTGGTACATCTGCAATTGCTATTGGTGAGGGGGCGACTGTTGGTATAGCAGAAGGAAGAACTACAGCAGGGACTACACCAGCTGTGGATGCCCCAAATAGTATTGCCATCGGTAAAAATGCGAAGGTACTGGCTGGTTCTGGTAGCATTGCCTTAGGAGCAGGAACCGAAATCACCGCTTCAGATGTAGGCACATCTAGTGGGGCTGCACAAAAAACATATCCGTATATGCTAACAAATACAATAGGAACGGATGCGGTGTCAGATAAAGAGAATGGTATCGTAGCCATTGGTACAAAACGATCGTCTTCGGATACTGGCTTTGCCCGTCGTTTAACAGGTGTAGCAGGTGGTGTTGGCGATTACGATGCAGTCAACTTGAAACAAGCAAAAGCGATTGAAAGTTCCTTAAAAAAAGGAGAACGCCATATTAAGGCAACTTCCTATACTCCAAATGGATCAGGCACCATTACGTTAAATTATGTCGATGGTGAAAACAAGGATGTGTCTAATGAGACAGCAACTATTACAGATGTAGCGAAAAAATCTGTAGTAGATGGCATTAACACGACAGTGAATACCCATACGACACAGATTACAAATCTTACTTCCGAAGTAGGAGGAAAAGTAAGCCAATCGGATTTTAATACTTTCAAGGCAAAAGCGATTACTTTCACAGGTGATGATAATGCTGGCGTAGCCCGTACATTAGATACGACGTTAACAGTGAAAGGCGGTGCTAATTACACATCCACCACAGCGAATACAAACATTCGTGTAGAAAAAGATGGATCTTCTGGTGCTGCTGGTTTGCTTGTTAAATTATCTGACAAATTGACGGGGATGAAAGAAATCGCTGGCGATGGAAAAACGGATTTAGTCATCAAAAATGGCACGAATAAAGTAACTATCACACCTGGTAAAGATAATGATAAAGGTACTATTAACTTTGGCGATGCAAAAGTTGTGGCATCTAATTTAGAAGCGGACATTACATACCGTGCAAATGGTGTTGCAGATACAGCTGCGAATACAGTGAAATTGAAAAAAGGTTTGAATTTCACAGCAGCTACAGACACAACGACAACCACTGATGGTCCTAAATCTGGATTATCCATTACAACAGGTGGAGATGGATTGGTAACCTTTGGTTTAGATAAAGCTACTCGTAGCAAAGTAGACAATGCAGCAGATAAAAACTTAAGCAATTTATCTGATAATGGCAAAGACAAAGTCAAAGAATTGGCAAAAACAGCGGCGCAAGATGCTGTAAAAGTAGCACCTGGTATCAATACAACGGTAACGACAGATACAACCACAACGCCTGGAGTTACTACGTATAAAGTAAATGCAATTGATACAACAGTAGCAGTAGGTAGTGATGCATTAACGATTAACGATGCAACTCCAAATGCAAATAAAGTTCGTGCATACTCAGTAGATTTGTCCACTGCCACAAAAGGTAAACTAGCAGCTGTAGGTAACTTGGCAACTGTGATCGGCGGAACCACAATTGCTGCAGATGGCACTGTAACAGGACCAACTTTCAATATTACGAAAGCGGATGGTGGTACTGATTCTGTAACTACGTTAAAAGGTGCTATCGATAAGTTAAATGCTACTAATGCAGGTCAAAATACGAAAATCTCTGAAACGGCTGGTAAAGTAGGAACGTTAGAAACAAATGTAACTAATCTAGGGAACACTGTCACTAATCTAGGAAATACAGTAACTAATTTGGGTAATACGGTAACGAACAATTACAATGATTTGTCTAATAAAATTACCCAGGCTGGTACAAATGTAGCCTCTACATTGACTGCAAAAGGGTTAGACTTTACAGGTAACGATACAACAGATACAGGTAAAGTACACCGTGACTTAGGTACTACATTAACCATTCAAGGTGCAGAAAATTTCACGCGAGGAACTACTGATAACAACAATATTAAAGTGTCTAAAAACGGTAATACTTTAGACGTGAAATTAGCAGAGAACCTTGGCAATATCAAAGAAATCGCTGGAGATGGTACACATGACTTAGTGATTAAAAATGGCGACACTAAGGTGACTGTAAAAGCTCCTAAAGATGGAAATACTGGTAGTATTGATTTTGGAAATACGAAATTAGTAACTAATAATTTAGAAGCAGATATTGCCTATAAAGCAGGCGGTGAGTCATCGAAGAAAACTGTTAAATTGCAAACAGGCTTTACATTTGTGGCAGGTGAGGGCACAGTAGCACCAACAACGCCAGCAACAGGTGCAGCCACTACAACTAGTCCAACAGCATCTACAGATGGTAAAGTAGCTAAGAAAGGGATTGTTATCTCTACCGAAGCTGATGGCGTAGTAAACATCGGTTTAGACAGTGATACACGTAGTGCTATCGATAATGCGGCGAACAAGGACTTGAGCAATCTAAATTCAGCTGGTACTAATAAAGTCTCTGAATTAGCGAAAGCAGCTGCGAAAGAAGCAGTAAAAGTAGACAATGGTATCAACACAACAGTGGATACAGATACAACCACAACACCTGGGGTTACTACGTATAAAGTAAATGCAATTGATACAACAGTAGCGGTAGGTAGTGATGCATTAACGATTAATGATGCAACTCCAAATACTACTACAAAAGTTCGTGCTTATTCGTTAGATTTATCCGATGCGACAAAAAATAAATTAAAAGCGATAGGTAACTTGGCAACGGTGATCGGCGGAACCACAATTACTGCAGATGGCACTGTAACAGGCCCAACTTTCAATATTACGAAAGCGGATGGTGGTACTGATTCTGTAACTACGTTAAAAGATGCTATCGATAAGTTAAATGCTACTAATGCAGGTCAAAATACGAAAATCTCTGAAACGGCTGGTAAAGTAGCAACCTTAGAAACAAATGTAACGAATCTTGGAAACACTGTCACTAACCTAGGAAATACGGTAACTAGCAATTATAATGATTTGTCTAGTAAAATTACCCAAGCTGGTACAAATGTAGCCTCTACGTTGACTTCAAAAGGTTTAGACTTTACAGGTAATGATACAACAGATAAAGTACACCGAGACCTAGGTACTGTTTTAACTATTCAAGGTGCTGAAAACTTCATGCGAGGAAGTACTGATCACAATATTAAAGTGGTTAAAAACGGGGATGCTTTAGACGTTAAATTAGCAGAAAATCTTGGCAACATCAAAGAAATCGCTGGGGATGGTACGAATGATTTAGTAATCAAAAATGGTACGAATACAGTAACTATCACAGCTGGTAAAACTGGCGACAATGGTACTGTTAACTTTGGCAATGCAAAAGTTGTAACCTCTAATTTAGACGCAGATATTGCTTATAAAGCAGGTACTGAAACCTCCAAGAATAAGGTTAAATTAGCAGATGGATTTAACTTTGTAGCTGGTACTGGAACAGTAGCGGCAACAACGCCAGCAACGGGTGCAACAACACCAGCAGCAGGCACAACAACGCCGGCAGCAGATACAGCAACTACAACTAGCCCAACGTCATCTACAGATGATAAAACAGCTAAGAAAGGGATTGTTATCTCTACCGAAGCAAATGGCGTGGTCAACATCGGTTTAGATAGCGATACACGTAGTGCTATCGATAATGCGGCAAGTAAAAGCTATGTAGAAAATGCATTGACTAATCTAAATAGTACAATTACAGGCAATGCAAATCTAAACTTTGCTGGTAATGTGACAAAAGATGCACAGGGTCACGATGCAAATAAAATTGGCTTATCATTAGCGACTGGTACATTACATATCAAAGGTGATGCGACAGATATTACAACCACTGCAAAAGGTGACACTGTTACCATTGCTTTAACAGAAGGAACACAAAATAAATTAAAAGCGATAGGTAACTTGGCAAATGTCATTGGTGGTACAACAATTGCTGCAGATGGTACTGTGACAGGGCCAACTTTCAACATTACAAAAGCAGACGGCACTAATGAAAATGCAAATACCTTAAAAGAGGCCATCGAGAAGTTAAACGCTACAAATGAAGGTCAAAATACAAAAATCTCTGAAACGGCAGGCAAAGTAGGCACGCTAGAAACAAATGTAACGAATCTAGGAAACACTGTCACTAACCTAGGAAATACGGTAACAAACTTAGGTAATACGGTAACTAGCAATTACAATGATTTGTCTAATAAAATCTCCCAAGCTGGTACAAATGTAGCCTCTACGTTGACTTCAAAAGGCTTAGATTTCTCAGGTAATGATACAGCAGATAAAGTACACCGAGACCTAGGTACTGTTTTAACTATTCAAGGTGCTGATAACTTCACGCGGGGAAGTACTGATCACAATATTAAAGTGGTTAAAAACGGGGATGCTTTAGACGTTAAATTAGCAGAGAACCTAGCGAAAATCAAAGAAATCTCTGGGGATGGATCAAATGACTTAGTCATCAAAAATGGCGACACTAAGGTGACTGTAAAAGCTCCTAAAGATGGAAATACAGGTAGCATCGACTTTGGGGATACGAAATTAGTCACTAAGAATTTAGAAGCAGATATTGCTTATAAAGCAGGCGGTGAGACAGCGAAGAAAACTGTTAAATTGCAAACAGGCTTTACATTTGTGGCAGGTGATGGTACAGTAGCGGCAACAACACCAGCAACCGGTGCAACAACACCAGCAGCGGGCGCAACAACGCCAGCAGCAGGTACTGCTACTACAACTAGCCCAACGGCGTCTACAGATGATAAAACAGCTAAGAAAGGGATTGTTATCTCTACCGAAAATAATGGTGTAGTCAACATCGGTTTAGATAGTGATACACGTAGTGCTATCGATAATGCGGCAAGTAAAAACTATGTGGAAAATGCATTAACTAATTTAAATAGTACTATTACCAATAATGCCAATCTAAACTTTGCTGGTAATGTGACTAAGGATGCACAAAATAACGATGCAAATAAAATTGGCTTATCATTAGCGTCTGGTACATTAAATATCAAAGGTGATGCGACAGATATTACAACCACTGCAAAAGGTGACACTGTTACCATCGCTTTAACAGAAGGAACACAAAATAAATTAAAAGCGGTAGGTAACTTGGCAAATGTCATCGGTGGTACAACAATTGCTGCAGATGGTACTGTAACAGGACCAACTTTCAGTATTACAAAAGCAGACGGCACTAATGAAAATGCAAATACCTTAAAAGAGGCACTCGATAAGTTAAATAGCACTAATGTAGGTCAAAATACAGCTATTACTACTTTAGGTACCCGAATTACTAGTTTAGTAGATGGTGGTATGGTATTTGCGGGCGATGATGCGACAGCAGATAAAGTGACTCGTAAATTAGGAGAAACTTTAAACATCCATGGTCAAAACAACATCACGGTGAAAAAAGATGCTACAGATGCGACTACATTAAATGTAAAACTAGCAAGTGATTTGAAAAATATCACATCTATCACAAATGCCGATGCAGATAATAAACCAGGGACTACCATCTCAATTGGTGGAGACAGTGTAACGATTACCAATACACAAGCTCCAGCAACGGGTGCGATTACAGGGGTAACCAAAACTGTAACTATTGGCAAAAATGGTGTTGATGCGGGTAGCATGAAAATTACTAACGTGGCTGACGCAGAACATGACAATGATGCAGCAAACAAAAAATACGTAGATACGGCGATTCGTAATTTAAATACTACAATTACCAATAATGCCAATCTAAACTTTGCTGGTAATGTCACAAAAGATGGTCAAGATCACGATACAGATAAAGTAGGTTTAGCGTTAGCGACTGGTACATTACATATCAAAGGTGATGCGACAGATATTACAACCACTGCAAAAGGTGACACTGTTGAGATTGCCTTAACAAAAGCATTACAGGATAAGTTAAAACAATTAGGTGATACATCGGCAGATGGACGTGATGGAAAATCTGCCACTAGTACGCCAGGAGCATCTGGTACAGCAGGTACATCCGGTACAGGCACAGCAGGTGCACCAGGAGCATCCGGTACCTCAGGTGCAGCAGGTACATCCGGTACATCTGGTACAGGCACAGCAGGTGCACCAGGAGCATCCGGCACTCCAGGGGCGGCAGGAGCAGCAGGTACATCTGGTACAGGCACAGCAGGTGCACCAGGAGCATCTGGTACTCCAGGAACAACACCACCGGCATCTGCAGGATCTACAGGCCTAACAGGAGCTGATGGATTAAATGGACATACATTAACAGATAAAGTCAATGCATTGCGTAATGGTGAAGCTGGGATCGTTGTCTATACTGATGACAAAGGTGAACGTCTACAGAAAGGTAATGATGGTAAGTATTACTATCCAACAGACCTAAAACCTGATGGAACAGTAAAAACAGCAGCAGAAAACAATGGTAAAGAGCCAAAGCCAGTAGATA
The DNA here is from genome assembly GCF_003992135.1 of Veillonella sp. VA142. GTDB lineage: Bacteria > Bacillota > Negativicutes > Veillonellales > Veillonellaceae > F0422. The sequence continues at coordinate 103,156 of NZ_RQVN01000003.1, forward strand.
ACCCACAAGCACGTATAGTGAATAGCAGTGGAGATACGAAAATACCAACTACGTTCTCTAACATTGCAGATGGCAAGGTAGAAGCTGGTTCACATGATGCTGTTAACGGCGGACAACTGTATACAGTAAAAACTGATTTGACTAACGCTGGTTTAGATTTCTACGGCAATGAAGACACTAGAGACGAATCTAAAGTACACCGTAACCTTGGACAAGTTCTAAAAATAAAAGGTGCAGGGAACTTCGAGCGTGCAGCAACAGCTACAAATAATATTAATGTAGTAAAAAACGCTACTGGTGATGGATTCGATATACAATTAGCAGAGAACCTTAGGGACATAAAAGAAATCGCTGGTGATGGCTCAAATGACTTAGTCATCAAAAACGGCGATACTAAGGTGACTGTAAAAGCACCTAAAGATGGCGATAAAGGTAGCATCAATTTTGGGAATACGAAATTAGTCACTAATAATTTAGAAGCAGATATTGCTTATAAAGCAGGCGGTGAGACAGCGAAGAAAACTGTTAAATTGCAAACAGGCTTTACATTTGTGGCAGGTGACGGCACAGTAGCATCAACAACGCCAGCAACGGGTGTAACAACACCAGCAGCAGGCGCAACAACACCTGCAGCGGGTACAGCTACTACAACTAGCCCAACGGCATCTACAGATGATAAAACAGCTAAGAAAGGGATTGTTATCTCTACCGAAGCAAATGGCGTGGTCAACATCGGTTTAGATAAAGATACACGTAGTGCTATCGATAATGCAGCAAGTAAATCTGAAGTCAATACAGCCATTACAAGCTTAAGTAAAACCATCTCTAATAATTCAAATCTACGATATGCTGGTGATACTAATGTAGGTGCAGCAACGGGTGAAGATCATTTGAACTTAGCATTAGCTACAGGCACATTAAAAGTAGCTGGTACAGCAGGGGAAGTTAAAACTGTAGCGCAAGCAGGTACAATTACAATTTCTTTAGAACAAGCTGTAAAAGATAAGTTAGCTCAATTATCTGATAAAAATGCAGATGGTCGAGATGGCAAATTAGGCAGCGAAGCGGATGCGATTGCCTCCACAGGCATTGCGAAAGAAGATGGCTTGAATGGTACTACTGCAACGTATAAAGTGAATGCTTTACGTCATGGCGAAGCAGGTTCTGTTGTGTACACAGATGCAGATGGTAATCGTATTGTGAAAGCTACGGATGGTAATTACTACAAAGCCACAGAGGTTAATGCCGACGGTGTGGTAAAAACTGCTGATCAAAACAATGGCATAACTCCTGTAGCAGTAGATAAAACGACTATTGTGGCAACCCTTGTGAACACAGACGGTACCACAGCACTAGCAGCAGATGATATCAACAAAGTAGCCACAACGAAGTTGACCAACATCAAAGAAGCTGCCATAACTGCCACTTCTAACGATGCTGTCACAGGTCGTCAGTTGTATGGATTAAAATCTGACTTAGCAACATACCTTGGTGGCGGTTCTGCAGTAGATGCTAATGGAACTTTCACAGGTCCTACGTACAACATCACGAAAGATGATGGAACCAATGGAACGACACCAGTTAAGAGTGTAGGGGATGCAATTAGCAACTTAAATACTCGTATTAACAATGCAAACTCCTCGTTATCTACAAAAGGCTTAGATTTCTACGGAAACAAAGACACTGTGGATACAGATAAAGTACATCGTAACCTTGGTGAAACTTTAAAATTAAAAGGTGCTGAGAATTTTGTTCGTGATGACAAAGCTAAAAATAATATCAATGTAGAAAAAAATACTACAGGTGATGGGTTCGATGTGAAATTAGCAGAAAACCTTGGTAATATTAAAGAAATCGCTGGAGATGGAAAAACTGATTTGGTGATTAAAAATGGCGATGCCACAATCACCTTAAAACCGGCAACAGCGGATAAAACCGATCCTGATACAGGTGTAGTGACACCAGGTAAAACAGCTACAGTAGACTTCGGCAATACTACATTGGTGGCTAAAAACCTAGAAACCGATATTACCTACCGTGCAAATGGTGTTGCAGATACAGCTGCACACAAAGTGAAACTACAAAAAGGTTTGAACTTTGTGGCAGGTACTGGTACAGTGGCGCAACCAGCTGCAAGTACTACGCCAGCTACAGGCGGCGTGACAACACCAGCTACACCACCAGCAACGGATAGTGAAACAACAAAATCTGGTATTATGATCACAACTGGTGATAATGGATTAGTTACAATTGGTTTGGATAGCGATACTCGTAATGCTATCGATAATGCAGCCAATAAAGACTTGAGCAATTTGAGTCAAACAGGTAAAGACCAAGTGACTGCATTAGCAAAAGCCGCTGCCAAAGATGTGGTAAAAGTTGAGGCTGGTAAAAATACGACGGTAACACCAAAACAAGATGGTGATGTAACGAAGTATGTAGTGGATGCATACGATACGAAAGTAGCTGTATCGGGAACAGAGTTGACGATTAGTGGTGGAGAGCTAGATACGAATAATGTTCGTACCTATACATTAGGCTTATCCGATGATGTGAAAAATAAATTAACTGCAGTGACAAATGTAGGGAATACATCATCGGATGGTCGTGATGGTAAAGCAGCTAATGGCAAAGACGGTGCAGCAGGTAACGCAGGTGATAAAGGCTTAACTGGCAAAGATGGTCTAAATGGCAGCACATTAACAGATAAAGTCAATGCTTTACGTAATGGTGAAGCTGGTTCTGTAGTATATACAAATGAAGCTGGGGAACGACTCATCAAAGCCAATGATGGAAATTACTATAAACCTAGTGAAGTGAATACAGATGGTTCTGTGAAAACTCAGGCTGAAAACAACAATGTGCCTCCAACACCAGTAGCAAATCCACAAGCACGCATAGTGAATGGCAGTGGAGAGACTACGACACCAACTACGTTGTCTAACATTAAAGATGGCAAGATAGCAGATGGTTCACATGATGCTGTTAACGGTGGACAACTCCATACAGTGAAAACTGAATTGACTAAGGCTGGATTAGATTTCACAGGCGATGATACGACGGATAAGGTGCACCGTGATTTAGGTACAACTTTAACGATTAAAGGTGGAGAAAACTTTACACGCGGTGCGAATGAAAACAATATCAAAGTTGTGAAAAAAACTGATAAAGGTGTTGATAGACTTGATGTACAATTAGCAGAAAACCTTGGCAACATGAAAGGTATTTCTGGTAATGATACAGATAGCTTGGTTATCAAAAACGGCGATGCTACGATTACGTTAACACCAGCGAAAGCAGCTGAAACCGATCCTGCTACAGGAACGACAACACCAGCAAAAACAGCTACAGTAGACTTCGGTAAAAGCAATGTGGTAGCTGAAAACTTGGATACAGATATTACATATCGAGCTAACAGTGTTGCAGATACAGCTGCACACAAAGTGAAACTGAAAAAAGGTTTAAACTTCGTATCTGCTACAGATACAGATACTACAACAGAAGGGCCTAAATCAGGTTTAACTATTACAACAGGTGATGATGGATTAGTAACCTTTGGGTTAGATAAGGCCACTCGTAATGCTATTGACAATGTAGCCAACAAAGACTTGAGCAACTTGACTACAGAAGGTAAAAAAGTAATTACCGATGCAGCACAAGGGGCTGTGAAAGTGAAAGCTGGTAACAATGTAACGATTGACCCAGAAACGAAAGACAATGTTACAACCTACACTGTAAACGGTCGAGATACGACAGTGCAAGCAGCAACAAGAGGCAGTGTATCTGTCACTGGTGGAACTCTAAGTGGCACAGGGGAACGAGCATATACAGTTGATTTGACAGAAACAACGAAAACGGAAATCAATAAAATCTCAGGTATCAATACTCGCTTAGGTACAGCGGAAGGCAATATCACTACATTACAACAAGCAGTGCAAGGTGGTCGTGTCTTTACAGCAGATACTGGAGTGGCTTCTGCAACAGTAGCATTAGGTGAAACATTAGCAATCAAAGGTGGCGCAACAGGTACACTGATAGATGGCAATATCGGCGTGGAATTAATTAAAGCCAATGACACATCACCAGCTACCATGATGATTCGTTTGAAAAAAGATATGGATATGAAAGATGGTTCTACATCCTATGTTCATTACATGGATGTGAATGGTACATCTGTAAAGGCAGCTACCACAAAAGTGGATGGTACAGGTGTAACTATCACTCCAGAGGAAGGATCAAATAAACCATCTGTTAAGTTAACAGCAGACGGATTATATAATGGTGATAATCCAATTCACAATGTAGGTGTTGGCACAAAACCAAATGATGCAGCGACTGTAGGGCAAGTAAATGCACTGGCAGGCGCAGTAAGCCAACGTGTGAATAACATTGGAGCGCATGCAGCAGCGTTAGCAGCAATGAATCCATTGAGCTATGATCCATTGAAAAAATCTCAAGTGATGGCAGGATATGGTTCCTATAAAGGAAGCAGTGCCTTAGCTTTAGGCGTAGCACACTATGCAAACGAAGATACTTTATTCAATGTAGGTGTCAGCGTAGGCAATGGTGAAAACATGGTGAATGCAGGCGTCACATACCGATTTGGCGGTGAAGACAGCATGATTCCAGAGCGTTATAAAGGTGGCCCAATTTCTTCCGTATACGTAATGCAAGATGAAATCACAGCATTGAAAGCAGAAAATGCTAGAAAAGACGTAGAAAATGCTAAAAAACAAGCAGAAAACGAAGAAATGAAAGCACAAATTAAAATGCTCATCGAACGTGTAACTATGCTAGAAGCAAAAAAATAATAACCTATACATGAGGAAAATCCCTTAGTGTATGACAAACAAATGGACACCCAGTCGTTCGACTGAGTGTCCATTTTGCGTGTGCCCTTATGAAGTATATGTTCTACATACATTGTAAAAAGAAGAGGTATGAGGAATTGATATACAGCTTTGAAAAATATAATATAGAAAAATCTTAATCTATTAGGTATAATTTAGATGTATAAAATATACTAGAAAGTACATAATACTGATGATATTCTGTGAACAGAACTCATTAACGAAACGTGCAGTTTCTCATAATAATAGGGGGGGGTAGAGACTTCTCCTCCCTATTTCTTTTGAGAATGTATAAAGATACTTAAGATTGCAATTGATATTTTTCGATATATTGTATATAATGGTGCAGTATATCCTATATGATATAAAAAAATAAAAAATCATCTAGGATATGCAAGTAGTATCTATAATGGATGATATTCTCGTAAGAGTTGATCATATACGAGCTAAGTGCTCAATATTAGTTATGATTTACATATAAAATTGAAGTAGTTTGATGTTTAATAGTTTAGGAGGATGTATCTCAATGAACAAATTATTCAAAGTTATTTGGAGCAAATCTAAGCAGTGCTACATCGTAGTATCGGAAGTAGCAAAGAATACAACAGGTAAAAAGAAAATCATTGTAGCCAGCGTATTAGCAGCGTTGACAGTAAGTGCGCAAGTAGCAACAGTAGAAGCGGCAATTCAAGAAGGTACAACATCAGGTGGTGCTTCTGTAGCGCTTGCAAATAGCGCAACAGCTTCTGGTAGTGGTGCTGTAGCCGTTGGTAATAACGCATCGGCAAGCACTACGAATGCCTTGGCAGTGGGTACAAGTACTCAATCTACTGGTGATGGGTCTGTTGCGGTAGGTAGTGGCTCCAAAGCAACAGGTACATCTGCAGTAGCCGTTGGTGCTGGAGCTTATGCAAAAGAACATGGTGCGGTAGCACTTGGTAATAATGTTAACGTAGAAACAAATAAGGCCGTCGGCGTAGGTTTTGCCGTGACTGTACGTCAGGCAGGTGCTACTAATATTGGTTATTATTCTACGGTAAATACTAACCAAGCGCTCAGTGTGGGTGCTCGAAATGACGTAGATGGGGCAGCTCAATATGGTACTGCAGTAGGTTACTTCGTAAAAGTAACTGGTAAAAATGCTGTGGCTATTGGTTCTAGTAATGATAACAGAGGTAACAGCGATTCAGGTAGAACATTAGCGTCTGCAGACAGTGCGGTAGCCATCGGTACATCTGCTCATGCGGAAGCAGCACACTCTGTCGGTATGGGTACTTATGCAAGAGCGTCAGCTGAAAATGCAATCTCCTTTGGTACAAGTTCAGCTGCTAGCGGTGTGCAATCTATTGCTATCGGTGGCGCTATGAAAGGGGCAGAGGCCCCTAGCGCTTCTGGCACACAATCCATTGCTATCGGTGCAAAAACATCCGCTAATTCTGATAGTTCCATTGCTATGGGTTCAACAGCAACAGCATCTGGTGTAGCTACCACTGCTATTGGTTCGGAAGTATTAGCGAAACAACATGGTTCCACAGCGATTGGTAATCAAGTTAAGGTAGAAGGAAATAAATCAGTTGGTCTTGGTTTCCAAGTGAGTTCCAAACAAGATGGCACTACAGCCATCGGTTATATTACCAATGTATTGGGTAACCAATCTGTAGGTATTGGCTCTAATATGACTGTTGGTGAAAATGCTGGCGGTGCCGTTGCGATTGGTTACATGTCTAGTGTAACAGGTCAAAGTGGTATTGGCATTGGTTCCAATGGGACATCCGCATCTGCTGATAGCACAATTGCTCTCGGTAATACGTCAAAAGCATCTGGAACGTCAGCAATTGCAATCGGTAAAAATTCTAATGCTGCCTTAGCTCACTCCGTAGCACTAGGTGAAGGGTCTACAACAGCAGAAGCTGATGGTAACGCTACAAACGGATACTTAACAAACGATGCTGTTAATAATACAGGTAACGGCGTGATTTCCGTAGGTAATGGTGGTAGTATCCTACGTCGTATCACTAGTGTTGCGAGCGGTACAAACGATAACGATGCCATCAATGTAAAACAATTGAAAGCACTACGTAATGCATCTATTAGCACAGTATCAGTTGTGAATGGGGCGACAACAACGGACCTGGTACCTAGTACGGCAGTAGGTGATACAGATGCTAATAAAGTAAAATTGGTGGCAGGCAAAAATATCACATTAACAGCCGCAGGTAATTCTGTGACAATCGCTGCTAAGAGTGAAGTAAACTCTATCACAAGTGGTAATACTGATGCCATTTCTGTATCAACTGGTACAGATGGCAAGGTAAGTGTAACTCCAAACTTGGCATCTAACGTGAATACAGCAGGCGATGCCAATAAATTGGTAACAGCGGGTAAAGTAAAAGAAGCCTTAGCTGACAAAGTAAGCAATGATACGTTAACTACAGAATTAGCGAAAAAAGCAAATGCTGCTGATGTAACTAATCTAACAACCAATAAGTTAGACAAAACAGCTGAATTACACGTGAAAAAAGGAACATACAGCGTAGCTACTGATGGATCTGTAACATTGGACAAAGCAGATGGCACAGGTGCTACTAAATCTGATGAAGCAGTAAAAATTACTGGTTTAGCAAGTAAAGCAAAATTAGATGAATTAAAAACTACTGTTGATGCTAAAGCAGACAAATCCTACGTAGATACTGAACTTGGTAAAAAAGTAAGTACAACCGATATGAATACAGCCTTAGCAGATAAAGTAAGTACTGCAAAACTAACGGAAGAATTAAATAAAAAAGCAAATGCGTCTGATATTACTAATTTAACATCTGATAAAGTAAGCAAAGCCGATGAATTACATGTGAAAAAAGGTACGTTCGCTGTGAATACAGAAGGTAAAGTCACTTTGAAAAAAGTGAATGGTGCTGGAGCTGAAGCTAATGGAGAAGATGTTGTCATCGAAGGTCTTGCAAGCAAATCTGAAATTACTGCGATTAACACTGAATTAGCTAAAAAAGTAAGCAACGATACTTTCACGGCGGAGAAAAATCGTGTAAATGGTGAGCTGGCTAACAAATTAGACACTGCTACCTTTGAAACTGCGAAAGCCACATTGGCAACACATGATGATATCAATGCATTAAAAGAGGTCATTGCTAATAAACTTGATAAAGATACGGCTAATGCATTCGTTGAGGGCATGAAAAATAAGGTATCTACTGATGTTTTAAACAAAAAGTTAGAAGATGCAGATAAGGCTAATGCAGATAAATTAAAGGCAGCAAAAGATGAGTTAAATACTGCTATTACAAATGCTACCGCTGATAAAGTAAGCAAAGCTGATGAATTGCATGTTGTGGCAGATAGTTACGAAGTAGATCAAGTAGCTGGTACTGTTACATTACGCCAAGAAAATGGCTTGAACGAACCAAAGGCTGATAAAAACTTCACAATTACTGGTATCGCTACGAAACAAGATGTTACTAATTTAACAACTAAAATCGGTGAAAAAGCAGACAAATCTTATGTAGATACTGAGCTTGGTAAAAAAGCAAATGCAGCAGATGTAGCTACAGAATTAGGTAAAAAGGCAGATCAAAGTGCATTAACAGCGTTAGAGGGTAAAGTAAATGCTAAAGCGGATGCATCTGCTCTTGCTACAATGGGCGAGAACAAATTAGATAAAGCCGCTGAGTTACATGTGAAAACTGGTAATCCATATACAGTTGATGCTAATGGCAATGTGACGTTAAAACAAGAAAATGGTGAAGGTACAGAAGCAGCTGGTAAAGATATTGTTATTGAAGGTATAGCATCCAAAGCAAACTTAGATACATTAAAAGGTCGTGTAGATACTGCTGATGGTAAGATTGATACATTAACAGAAAAAGTAGCAGGCCATGAAGAAAAGTTAGGAAAACTTGATGAAAAGTTAACTAATGTAAAAGCTCTCGCAGATGAAAATAAAGGCAAAGTTGATGGTTTAACAACTCGAGTTGACGGTATCGATGGTACATTAGCTGATCATACTGCAAAACTTGAAGAGGCTAAAAATGGAATTGATGGCATCAATCAAAACCTTACTAATAACTATGCAACTAATGACGCTGTAAATAAAAAATTAGATAATCTAAAAACTGAGTTAGGTACTAACACAGTACTCCACTTTGCTGGCGATAAAACTATCGATGAAAACGGTACACCAGATAATCCTGCAGATGATGACAATAGTGCGACTAAATTGGCCTTGAACCTAAAAGACCAAACGTTAAAAGTAAAAGGTACTACTGGTGAAATCGAAACCACAGCAAAAGGTGATACAATCACTCTAGCTTTATCTAAAGCTGTTAAAGATGATTTAGCTAAAGTGGCTCAACTTGGTGATACATCTGCCGATGGTCGTGATGGTGCTAATGGTACTGCAAAAGATACAGGGTTAACGGCTAAGGACGGCTTGAATGGTAAGACTTTAACGGAAAAAGTAAATGCTATCCGTAATGGCGAGGCGGGTTCTGTTGTTTACACCGATGATCAAGGAAATCGTTTGACAAAAGCAAACGATGGTAAGTATTACTTGGCAGATGATGTTGGCGAAGATGGTAATAAAAAAGGGTCAGCTCAACCTGTAGAAACAGATAAATTACAAGTCAATGCAGTGAATCCACTAGATCCAACAAAAGGTGTAAAAATGTCCAACCTTGTGGATGGGAAGATTGCAGCTAATTCTAAAGATGCCGTGACTGGTAACCAAGTGTATAATACAACAAACTCCATTGCTACAGCCCTAGGTGGTGGTGCTAGTGTAAATACTGATGGAACACTTAGTGAGCCAACATATAATTTGAAAGATAAAAATGGTAATGCGGTTACCAAACATAATGTAGGAGATGCGTTAGCAACCATTAATGATCGTTTCGATTCTATTAGCTCTGCTACCAATGTAGAAGTAGATAAGTTGAAAGATATGGAAAATCTTACTGATACAGGCAAAAAAAATATTAAGAGCTTGGTAGGTGAGGCAATCAATATCAAAGGTGATGGTAAGATTATTGCTACAGCTCATACTGATGAAAGTGGTAATAAAATATTCTCTTTACAATTAAGTCGTGATATGGCAACGGCAGATCAAGTTAACGAAGTACGTCAAAAAGCGGAACAAAACTCTAAACGTATCAGCGAAGTAGGAGCACACTCTGCAGCGTTAGCAGCATTAAATCCATTAAGCTACGATCCATTGAGAAAATCTCAAATCATGGCAGGTGTTGGTACATATGCAGGTAACCAAGCATTAGCATTAGGTCTTGCACACTATGCAAATGAAAACTTCATGGTAACAGCTGGACTTACAATGGGAGCTGGTAAAAGCATGGCTAATCTAGGTGCTACATACCGTTTCGGCACAGGTGAAGATGATGCTATTCCAGAACGTTACAAAGGAGGTCCAATCTCCTCCGTATATGTAATGCAAGATGAGATTACAGCGTTGAAAGCAGAAAACGCTAGAAAAGATGCAGAAAATGCAGAAATGAAGGCACAAATTAAAATGCTTATGGAACGCATGGGTTTAGCATAAAACTAAATAATAGTAGATAACACTAAATTATGCATAGCAAAAAGTGGGTACCAACGTCGAAAGACGTGGTACCCACTTTGTTTTGCTATTTTATGTAATTTAACTTGAATAACTACTTAATATTCCATTCCTTAATAGCCTCTTCAAATGGTAGGAACTTCATGGAATCTTTTTCTTGTAAATATTCGTTGACGATCGATACATCGTATTCATCTTCTATCTCTTCTAATAGTATTGTTTTTATATATTGGGAGATAGTCAATCTTTTACTTTTAACATGCTGACTAACTAGGTTGTATTCACTTTCAGAGAAATATACCGATATAGTAGGCATAGAAATCACTCCTTTTCTTGTGGTTATTGTAGAACAGTTCGGGACATTGTCAAGACTATAAAATTCAAACGTATTGTATTTGTATAGGTAGATGCCTATAATAGTTTGTAGATGGAATGTATACGTTGATACTTTCACAGAGAGATAAGGGGCAAAACTATGGTAGATGCAATGAGCTATTATATCATCATTGATTTTGATATAAATGTAGTAGGTAAAATTCATACATGTTTATCTTTAAGAGCGAAATACCACGGGTTATTGTAAAACACTTGTAAGATGATTAGTGTAAACCCTTTATGGGAAAGTTAATGTAAAATGTCTGCAGGGAAAATAAAATAGAAAAAATTCCTCAGAAGTGCTAGAATGTAATCAAATGATATTCTGTATTAAATATAGCTTAGAAAGGAGTTTCTATGGCAATCGAGATTGGACAAGTGGGTATGGCTACGGTGGTAGTGGATGCTAATAATACGGCGGAATATATGGGTAGTGGTACGTTACCTGTGTTTGCCACACCTGCGATGGTGGCATTGATGGAGAAAGCAGCCTATACTGGGATTCAAGGTGATTTAGGTGATGGCGAAGGATCCGTGGGGATTCGCATGGAAACTAGTCATGAAGCAGCCAGTCCATTAGGTGCCACCATAACAGCGACGGCAACGGTGGTAGCTGTTGACGGTAGAAAAATAACCTTTGAGGTGGTAGCTAAAGAAGGTGAAAAAGTTATCGGCCGTGGCACACATGAGCGGTTTATTATTAATAACGAAAAGTTTATGTCCAAAATCGTCACGGGTTAAGTTATGTAGCCTGTGGCGTTTGTAACTCAATTATACAAAGAGAAGAGCAGAGCATATTCCTTCGCAAACGGTATTTCATAATGTTTGCTCAGGAACACGCTCTGCTCTTTTTGTATTAGTATGATGTTGGTAGTAAAAAATGCCACAAGGCTACTACACATAACGGGCGTTCCTTAGTTAAGCATGTATGAAAAAGCCTAACGAATGAGGTCTAGCCACCTCAATACGTTAGGCTATTTCAATTTTAGTACCTTGAGATGAGCCTAACGCCTCGACACGTTATTAGCTCTCTTTTATTATGTCTAGTATACCATACTTTCAACGGTATGCTAAATTATTTATGAGGGATGCGGCGCAAGATCGGGATTAATAGCAAGGCTACTAAGATGCCGATGCCGCTTGTTAGGAAGGAAGCTGGTAGTCTTGTGACGGCAGCGATATAGCTATCTAGCACGACCCACCAAGCTACGAAGTAACCGGCTGCTGTCCATATGGCACCTACAATCATGGCGAAGAGTAAGCGTAAGGTAGATACGGAACGAAGCGGCACGGATGGTCTCCAGCCGACTGTTAGTAAGCCCACGATTACGCCTGCTAATCCTTTGATTACGATGGAGAATACTGTGTATTGGGAGTGCCCCATGATGAGGTCAAAGATACCAGAGCTGATGGCACCAGCTAGGCCTGCATAGAATCCGCCAAATACGGAGGCAATGGAGAATAGAGCGGCAGATCCAAGGTGCACCATAGCGCCTGTTGGTAGAGGTACCTTAATGGTTGTAAATACGATACATAGAGCGGATAACAATCCGATGTAAATGATATCTTTAATGTTAGTGTTCATAGGATCTCCTTATTGTGGATTTGGAATAGAAATTAAACGATCTAATAGCAGTTCAAGGGCTAAGCCGTCACGGAGGGAACCAATTTCCTCGTGGGTGAACTTCACCGCTTCTGTAGTAAACTCACCAGCAATGCGAGATGCTTCTTCCGGTGTGTAGCCGCGTAATACAAGGGCTGTTAAGATAGCTGTGAAAGTATCCCCTGTCCCATGTGCCTTTACTTGTACTAATGGATTGGATATCCACGTGATGGTGTCCGTGCTACCACGATAGACAGCGATAAGGGCAGAGTCCTCGGAAGGTAAGCTAGAAAGAATCACATACTCTGGTCCTTGGGCGTGTAAACGGCGACACATGTCATAGATGACTTCTTCCGACTGTGGTGTAGGGTCATAGGGTATATCTAGTAGGAAACAGGCCTCTGTGTAGTTTGGCTTGATGATGAAAGCTTTGGTGATGAGTTTACGCATTTCTTTTACCATTTCATCGTTGTAGATGGAATAGAGTTTACCATCATCTGCCATAGCAGGATCTACCACGACGAGTTTATCTTTACCGAATCGTTCGATCGCATCTTCTACGAGACGAATTTGTTCTGGCGATGCCAAGAAACCACTTTGAATGGCATCGAAGGTGATGTCGTTTCGATTCCAACAGTTATAGAAACTTTCAAGATGGTCAGTGATGTCCACCAATTCAAAGTTAGGATATTCTAAATGATTGCAAAGTACTGCTGTTGGTAATGGAATTGGTTGGCAACGCAAGGCACTCACCAAAGGGATGAATACTGTTAACGAGCAACGGCCGACGGAACTCATATCTTGTATGGATAGTATAGTAGGTACATGATTCATAGGGCTCACTCCTTGTTGGGTAATATATGCTTTCATCTTGTCATATCTATGGAATAATAGGGTTTGTCATAGGGAAGACAAGATTCGTATATACCATTGTAAACGACTAAGATATTTTAAGAATGCTATTAGTATACACTTTCATAGTGTCATACGTAAATGCACAGAAATTATAAAAATAATAGGACAGATATGTAACAACTAGAAATTATTGCCATGTTAACGTATAATAAAGAGATATATAAGAATAGTTTGGAGAATGAATATGAGTGTGTTAACTGTAACTAATGTAACCCATGGGTTTGGGGTACGACAAATATTAGATGATGCCTCCTTCCGGTTGCTGAAAGGCGAACACGTGGGCCTAATCGGCGCCAATGGAGAAGGGAAGTCAACCTTTTTAAATATCATTACTGGTCATTTGATGCCCGATGAAGGCAAGGTGGAATGGTCCAACCAAGTAACGGTAGGCTATTTAGATCAGCATAGCGTCCTAGAGAAAGGAATGACTATTCGCGATGTATTGCGAGGTGCCTTTGATTCTCTCTATGGTATTGAACAACAATTACAAGACGCGTATCTAGAGATGGGCGATTGTTCTGAGGACAGAATGAATGAGCTCATGGAGCTTACCGGCGAATGGCAAGAGATGTTGGAGCAACGTGGTTTCTATGAAATCGATGCGACTATTGAACGGACGGCGCAAGGTTTAGGCTTGATGGATATCGGCCTTGACCGGGATGTGATGGATTTGAGCGGTGGTCAACGGACGAAGGTGTTGCTCACAAAATTGTTGTTGGAGCAACCGACAATTTTACTCTTGGACGAACCGACGAACTATTTAGACGTAGACCATATTAAATGGCTACAGAATTATTTGCAAAATTATGAAAATGCCTTTATCTTAATCTCTCATGATGTGGAGTTTTTAAATTCCGTGGTGAATGTTATTTACCATATTGAGCAAGCGCAACTTACACGATATACTGGCGATTACTACCAATTCTTGGCGGCTTACGAAGTGAAAAAGCAACAAGCCTTACGTGCTTACGAGCGGCAACAACAAGAAGTGGCAGATATGAAAGATTTCATTCAGCGTAACAAAGCTCGCGTAGCCACTCGTGGTATGGCGAACTCCAGAGCGAAGCGCTTAGAAAAAATAGAAATCTTAGAAAAACCACAAGAAAAATTAAAACCATCTTTTGGCTTTAAAGAGGGACGTACGCCGAGTCGTTTTATTATCGATGCAAAAGATTTGGTACTCGGCTATGATGAACCTTTAACTAGACCAGTGGAGGTAGTGATTGAACGAGGTAAGAAAATTGCCATCCAAGGTGTGAATGGCTTAGGGAAAACGACCTTATTAAAAACCTTATTGGGTATGATTCCTGCTCTATCTGGAAAGATAGAGAAAGGGGAGTTTTTACAAATTGGTTACTTTGCTCAAGAAGATAGCCGAGATAACTCTAAAACGGCCTTAGATTATATTTGGGATGCCTACCCGTCTTTAACGAACTCAGAAGTTCGTGCAGCTCTTGCTCGTTGTGGTTTGACCAATGAGCATATTACGAGTCAAATGCGCGTCTTGTCTGGTGGGGAAAATGCCAAAGTTCGTCTTTGTAAATTGATGCAAGAGTCCTATAATGTACTTGTATTGGACGAACCTACGAACCATTTAGATGTGGATGCGAAGGCTGAATTGGCACGGGCATTGCAGGCTTTCAAAGGGACCATTGTCCTAGTTTGCCATGAACCGGAATTTTATGAATCTTGGGTGACTGATATTTGGACTATTGAAGATTGGACGACAAAGATTATTTAGGAGATGATTATGAAAGAACAAACTCTAGACGGTGTGCACCAATTATTAGAGGGCTTGGGCATCGATCTTGAAGCGCAGGGAATGACAGATACGCCGAAGCGTGTGGCCACGTTATTTGAAAGCTTGTTTTCTGGACGTGACAGCACGGGTAAAGAGGCGCTCGGCGATGTATACCCGACGGAACATACGGGTCTAGTATCGGTGAACCATATTCCGTTCTATTCCATATGCGAACATCATTTGATGCCCTTCTATGGAAAGGTACACATTGTGTATCAACCACGGGATGGCAAAGTATTTGGTTTAGGTCGTTTGAAAGCATTGGTAGATGTCTTTGCGAAACGACCGCAATTACAAGAACGATTCACCCATGATATTGCTACATCTTTAGTGGAAGATGGCGATGTGTTGGGCGCTATGGTGATGGTAGAAGCCACTCATTTATGTATGCTCATGAAAGGCGAAGTAGCACAAGAAACGGTGGCGAAAACCATAGTAGCCACAGGTATATTAGAGCCTATGGGGGTATTACGAGAGGAAGCGTTGGTGTTATTAGGAGGTAACGATCATGTTTAAGTACCGCAAGTACAATTGGCAAGATGGTAAACAATTAGAGCTAAAAGATCGCACATTGATTATGGGTATTTTGAATGGTACTCCTGATTCTTTTTCCGATGGTGGTCGTTATAATACTTCTGAAACAGCCATAGCACATGCAAAAGAAATGATACAGCAAGGGGCAGATATCCTCGACGTAGGGGTAGAATCTACACGTCCAGGGCATACACAAATTTCTGTAGCAGAAGAAATTCAGCGCATGCAAGATATTTTATTGCCTGTCTTAGAGGTAGCAACAGTACCTGTTTCTGTAGATACGTATCGTGCAGAAACAGCTGATTTTGCCTTGTCTCATGGGGCTCATATCTTAAACGATATTTGGGGCTTAAAATATGATAAAGATATGGCGGCAGTAGCGGCAAAATATGATGTGCCAGTGATTATTATGCACAATCAAAACACCACAGAATATGATGATATTATCGACGATATGAAAGCATTCTTTTTCTCATCTGTGGACTTAGCCTTGAAAGAAGGTGTAAAACCGCAAAATATATGGCTTGACCCAGGCATTGGCATTAGCTTTGGCAAAGATTATGCCCAAAATGTAGAAGTGATCCAACGGTTGGGTGAGATTACTGTCTATGAATATCCTGTGTTATTAGCGCCTAGTCGTAAGGGTTTTATCGGTACGATTTTAAATGACCTGCCAGCAGAAGAGCGGGATGAAGGAACGGTAGCGACTTGTATTACGGGCATGATTCAAGGTGTTGACATGGTGCGTGTACACAATGTAGAAATGCATAAACGAGCTATCACGGTGGCAGATGTGCTATTACGAGGTGAGTAATGGACAGAATTAACTTGCAAA
Organism: Veillonella sp. VA142; assembly: GCF_003992135.1. Lineage (GTDB taxonomy): Bacteria > Bacillota > Negativicutes > Veillonellales > Veillonellaceae > F0422. Next base: position 119,647 of record NZ_RQVN01000003.1, read on the forward strand.
ACATGGCATTTTACGGTTACCATGGCAATCTACCTAGTGAAAATGAATTGGGTCAACGCTTCTTTGTGGATATTTCTATGGCATTAGATGTATCGGTAGCAGGTCAGTCAGATCAATTAGAAGATTCTATTAACTACGTAGATATCTATGAACGCACGAAAGCTATCGTGGAAGGAAAGCCTCATCGTTTGATTGAACGGGTGGGAACTTTAATAGTGGAATCCATTTGGGGACACTATGAAGGGTTACAGGGACTTTCTGTGACAGTTCGTAAGCCAGAGGCTCCCATCCCAGGGGTGCTGGACTACGTAGAAGTAGTGATTACGCGAGGTCAACTATAATGTATACCTATTATATTGGAATCGGATCTAATCTCGGTGACCGGGAAGGGTATTTAGCGTTCGCTGTATCAGAATTGACGAACATAGACGGGGTTTGTAGTGTCAACCATTCTAGTTGGATTGAGACCCCTCCATGGGGCCCCGTAGAGCAAGGGCCATTTTTAAATGGTATTTTAAAAGTGGAATCTACCCTAGAACCTCTCGTTATGTTAGATACGATATTACATATTGAGCGATTAGCAGGTAGACAGCGAGAGATTCACTGGGGACCTAGAACGTTGGATTTAGATATTGTTTGGGTAGAAGATGAAGCGGGCCAATGCGTGCGTGTGGAAATCTCTAATTTAGTGGTGCCACATCCATACTTTTGGGAACGCCAATTTGTGTTGGAGCCACTACAAGAGGTATATCCAACGTTCACCTATGAAGGCGTTTCTATTGCTAGTCGCCTTGAAAAGTTCCGAGAATTGGAGTCTTAACAGTCATTACACATAGCCTATCTTAGTTGCAGCTGCCTGTTGTTATTACTATAACAGTATATCTGCAGTATAAAATAGGAGTAGATAAAGGAGCATACTATATGGGTTCTTTTTTTAGAAAAGGATGGGTAAAATTCATTCTTCTTATGTTTATATTTACGGCTATCACAGCACCTATTGTAGTGCTATTTGGGCCTTTTGATAACATTAAACGTACTGTTGTAGGGGCTGTGTTGCGGTCTCGCCATCCGCATTATATTACATGGCTCTATACACCTGAGGAAATTCAGAAAATTGTAGGCACTGTAGGTACAGGTGAAAACCAAGAATTATTTAAGTTTGATGTGAAAGAAGATACATCCTTGAATTTACGCAAAATTGAATCCAATCGGTATATGGGCTTTTTACTAGAAATCCCAGATCCTCGTCGTATTCAAGTGGCTACAGCGCCACAGCTGAATGAAAAAGGAGAAACCACTAGTAACATTGCGCGCCTTAACGGAGCAGTAGCGGCTATCAATGGCGGTGGTTTCCATGATCCAAATGGAACCGGTACAGGTCGTTCTCCATATGGGTTTATTTTGCATGATGGTGAATATGTAATCGGCAAAGACGTAGGACCTGATGAAGATGTAGATTTCATCGGTTTTACAAAGTCAGGTAACTTGATTGCCGGCACCTATAACAAACGGGAATTGAAAGAAATGGGCGCCAAAGAAGGTTTAACCTTTGGACCGCCTCTTATCGTGAACGGTAAGAAGATGATCACCGATGGTGATGGCGGTTGGGGCATTGGACCTAGAACAGCCATTGCCCAAAAGAAAGATGGTACGGTCCTATTCTTAGTCATCGATGGTCGTCAAGCCTATTCTGCTGGGGCTACTTTGCGTGATGTGCAAGATATTTTATATCAAGAAGGCGCTGTCATTGCAGCTAACTTAGATGGTGGTTCTAGTACTACATTGTATTATAATGGTAAAACTGTGAACAAACCTGCAGATTTGTTAGGGGAACGTATGATTCCTACTGTATTTATCGTAAAATAGGAGAGTCTATGAATACCTTTGGAAAAGTAACCACAGCCTTTTTGCTGGGCTTAGTATTACAAGGTGGGGTCTATTATTATTTAGACCAAGTATACTTAGCGCCTACCACGAACTTTCAGGTCACCAATGGGGAAGAAGTAGATAAGAATTTTCCTGATGTAAAAGAAGGGACTCGCTATTATTCCCACGACCATAAATACATGGCAGTGGTGGAACAGAATCGGGTAGATATTTATACGGCTGGCAAAGAAGCACCGGTGACACTAGATTTAAAAGAGCGAGAAGTATCTTATTTTGAATGGATGTCAGATCGTAACTTAGCCATCGTTGGGTTATTTGGTGGTAAACACAATGATGTGGTGTTAGCTCGTATTGATCCAGAAGCACCAGATCATGAAATTGATACGACTATTAATTCTGTGCCTAACGGAGCGCGCATTACGGATGTAGCCTATTCAGCAGCCACGAATGTAGTCTATATGAAAGTTCGTGTAGGAGATGGTGCATACCGCGTATACCGTACGGATGCGAACTATGATACTCGCCGGGTGTATATGCAAGCATCCGATATTGGACGCATCGGTATGTTCTACAATGAAGATCGCTTTTTCTATGACAATGTACGTACTGGCGATGTATTCATGTTCAATGGTACAGAAGGTGGCTGGCGTGCCATCAATCCTCCAGGCAAATTCCGCCTAATTGGCGTGACTCAGGGACAATTGATTTACATTGTAAAAGTAGATGATAAAAATCGTGCTTTAGAAGCCTATGAAGGTAAATTGGGGGTTGGATTCAATAAAGTTTACACCTATAGCAATCCAACTGAATTGACAGAAATTACGGTAGATTCTATTCTGAAAGACAAGGAATCTGCTAAAGATAGTACTCCTACAGAAAAAAAGAAGTAAAAATATAGAAAAATTTTATAACTTGCAGTAATATAATTCACTGTATTTTGTAAAAAGCTATAACAATTAGTCATAATAGAAACAAATTTGTGGCGCATATGGAAGGGAGGAATGGAAATATGGCAAAGTTTAAAATCCAAAAAGGATTAAGCGACGCAGATATGATGAAAGGCTTTGTGGAAACAGAAACATTTGAGACGGCCCTGTTGAAAGATGATGCAAAGGTAGCTAACAAAGTAGTAGGAAAGCCGAAAGAACAAAAAACGGAAGATGGTTTTTACCAAGAGTTTTTAACAGAGCGGATTAAAACAGAAATTGGTAAGCTGTTACTAGCGATAAAAATGGATTATTTCAAAGATGACGTAAAGGATTTTTCTATTCAGGTTAAGCGTAATGGCAACCATATTGTATTAGAAACAGCGCCTAAAAAAGTAAAGTAAACCTCATGCATTGATAATGCATAGGGTACTACAAATACTGAAACCCCTCTAATCTAATGGAAATATATGGTAGTACATCGATAAAATTCATATGACTAAAAAGCATGTCATTTGGTTGACAAATATCACGTTTAGTAGTCTAATATAGTTATGTACATTATACATGAGATAACTGTTACTCATGTATTTAATAATTCCCCTTCTATCAGGTGGTAGAGTCTTGATAGAGAAGGGTCAATGTGAAGGAGAAGGATTATGAGTGCAAAAAGAGTAAGATTAGTAGAAACAGTTCTTCGTGATGGTCATCAATCCATTTTGGCAACACGTATGCGTATGAAACATATGCTTCCAGCATTACAACAATTGGATGAGATTGGTTATGATGCTTTGGAATGCTGGGGTGGTGCTACATTCGATAGCTGTATCCGTTTCTTAGACGAAAACCCATGGGAACGTCTTCGTACATTAAAAGCAAATTTGAAAAACACACCATTGCAAATGTTACTTCGTGGTCAAAACTTATTAGGCTACAAACATTATGCTGATGATGTAGTTGAAGCATTCGTTCGTAAAGCTAAAGAAAATGGTATGGATCGCATCCGTATTTTCGACGCATTGAATGACCCTCGTAACATGCGTGCTGCTATCGAAGCTGGTAACAAAGCAGGCGTTCATGTACAAGGTACTATGGTTTACACAATCAGCCCTGTACACACTAACGAAAGCTTCGTAAAAGTAGCTCGTGAATTAAAAGAAATGGGTATCGATTCCCTTTGCATCAAAGATATGTCTGGATTGTTAGCTCCATACGATGCAGAATCCTTAGTAAAAGACTTACGCAAAGAATTTGGCGAAAAATTCGATATCGACTTACACAGCCATTTCACTTGCGGTTTAGCATCTGCTACATACCTAAAAGCAGTAGAAGCTGGTGTTGATATCATCGACACTGCATTGAGCCCATTCGGTCATGCAACAAGCCAACCAGCTACTGAATCTATTGTTGAAATCTTTAGAAACACTCCATACGATACTGGTTTAGATCTTGCTAAAATGCGTGAATTAGCTACATACTTCCGTGGCGTTCGTAAAGAAATCGCTGATGAATTTGGCTTAACTCCAGCTCATGAAGTATTGCCAGAAGTTCGTCATTACCAAATCCCTGGCGGTATGTTGTCTAATACTCAAAACCAATTGAAAGAAATGGGTATGGCTGATAAATTCTTCGACGTAATGGATGAAATGCCACGTGTTCGTGAAGATCTTGGCTTCCCTCCATTGGTAACTCCAACATCTCAAATCGTTGGTACAATGGCTATGATGAACGTGTTGTTCCAATCCCAAGGATTGCCTCGTTACAACACTACACCAGCTGAAGTAAAAGACTTAGTTCGTGGTAAATACGGTCAACTTCCAGCAGCTGTAAAACCAGAAATTAAAGAATTAATCATTGGTGACGAAACTCCTATTACTCATCGCCCAGCTGATGACGTAGCTCCAGAAATGGAAAAAATGCGTGCTGATCTTGAAGCTAAAGGTTTCACTGGCGTAACAGAAGAAGATGTATTAACATACGCTATGTTCCCAGAAGTAGCACTTCAATACTTCGAAAAACATGCAACACCTGTAACTCAAAAAGTATTGAACTACAAAGGTGAATAATTAATCCTTACATTCACATATAAAGAGCGACCTCCTTTGGGGGTCGCTTTTTAGTGCATGTATTTTGTGAGTGTGTGGTTCGTTATGGTTCTTTGATATAAGATTAGGAGTAGTCTATCAACTCATTTTGTCCTACAACCCAGAGATTACACTTGTATGAGTGGAGTCACCATGTAGCATAGAGCCGTTATTGTGAATGAGGTTTACACGGAACTGTGGAGATATGCTATAATACAAGTGTATATAAAACTAGACTAAAGATTAGATAAACGTTGTAGATAGAAATCGGGAGTGAAGACCATGGAGAAGGGTACTAAAAGACCGAGACGGCCTGTTAGGGCTAAGGCGAGTGGTATTTGGAAAAAGGTGCGCTATGGTGTATTCATCTTGTTTGCAATTGTATTAGCGCAGCAAGTGTATACGATTTATAGTTTGCATCAAGAAAAACAGCAGTTAGAACAACAATTACAGGAACTGAAAAAGGAAAATGAAAATTTATCAGAGCAAAAGAAATTATTAGAAGATGATAAACATATCGAGGGTGTAGCACGGGAAGAACTAGGTCTTGTGAAACCAGGGGAAGTTCCCTATGTTCGATAAGGGAAAGTGATACAAAAGTATCACTTTTTTTGTGCGTACTATAGAGGAACTGAGGATAAAGGTTTGTGTAATCATGGATAGAAAGTTGAGTGATATAGATGGAATCATATACAGTACAACAAGGTAGTCGAATCGGAATTGTAGATTTAGGGTCGAACTCATTTCGCGTGCTGTTGGGTACTTATGATGGAGTGCAGTGGCAGAATGAACCAAAGCAATTATGGACTACACAATTAGGAAAACGACATAGTGATGGCTTATTAACAGAGGAAGCTATGAAACGTGGTCTACAAGCACTCCAAGAGATTCGTGAGGCGTTAGATGCTTATGGTGCTACGGTTCGTATCGGTCTGGCTACGAGTGCTATCCGAGAATCAGGAAATGGTAAGGAGTTTTTAGACCTAGCTAAGGAAGTGTGTCCTATGGAGTATCGTGTGCTAAGCGGTGAAGAAGAGGCTACTTACGGATTTAAAGGAGCTACGGTTTATGAAAATCCAGACTTTCACTATGCTACTATCGATGTGGGTGGGGGCAGCACGGAAATTGCTTTGGGGGATGCACATCATGTGTATTTTGCGAAATCGTATCCTGCTGGTGCGGTGCGTATGCAAGGGATGTCGACAGAGGGTCCACAACGTGTATGGGAAGAAACTGTGCGTATGTGGGATGAATTACCTATTGCAGGGCCCTTCGGAGAGTTTATCGGTATTGGTGGTACTGCTACCTCCCTGGCAGCTATGGATTTAAAAATGGAAAGTTACGATCCTAGACGCATACAGGGTTATCGTATGGAGCGTGGTACCATTGAAGCCATGCTACTACAACTTCGCTATATGAGCCGTGAGGAACGGTTACAGGTGAAAGGTTTACAACCAGGTCGAGTAGATATCATTGTGCCGGGAGCGGAGATTATTACGTCCCTCATGGATACGTATCAAATTGGTTCTATTGTGGTTAGTGAAGCTGATGGGTTAGAAGGGTGGCAATCACAATATGGTGGAAGATAAAGAAAGTTATTATTTTTGGGCACCCTTGGTGGATAGCTTGTTAGATGCTTATGAAAGTCAGGGAGACTTTCACACTGTTATTGAAGTAGAAAAAGCGAATGAAACACGAAAACATGTGGAGATGGTGGTGCCGTTGTTGACGATGGAAGAATTGGCAGAGCAAGTAGACAATAGTCGCCATATGTTGGACAAATGGTATAGAGAGGACTGTATTAATCAGTACCATACGTATCGTCAACGCATGTTTCACTGTACTATATCTATGAGTCGTAGCCAGGAGAAAACTTTGTATGGAGATACGTGGTCTACTCTGTTGCAGTTGCGACAAGCTGTGACAAAATCCATGGGTGATATGATTACAAAGGACACTTCCTTATTGTTAGCTTGCTCTGGTGGGGTGGATTCCATTGCCTTATTGCATTATTTCTATCTAGAGGGATTCACAAATGTTGGTGTCTTTACCATAGACCATGGGTTACGACCTGAGGCAGCGGAAGAAGTAGCGCTTGTAGAATGGTATGCATTGCAATTTGGCATGCCTTGTTATACAGCAGTGGAAGATGTATCGGCAAAGGCTGATTTAGAAGGTGTATCCTTTGAAATGATGGGACGTACATTACGGTATGCTCATTTGCGTGATATCGCTGAGGAACAGGGATATGACTATATTGTGACTGCTCATCACTTAGATGATCAAGGGGAAACCATTTTCGCACATCTATTGCGTGGATCTGGATTAGAGGGCTTGCAAGGAATGAGCACGTTCTCTGATGATATTTGGAGACCTTGTTTGACGGTGAAGAAACAAGTGTTGCAAGACTATGCCCAGTGGTTACACTGCTTTCATGGGGAAGATGCGTCGAATCTTGATACGACCTATGATAGAAATTGGATTCGCCACGTGTTAGTGCCCACTTGCAAAAAACGGTATCCGCAGGTGATACAGGCGCTAGGTCGTATGGGGCATTTAGCCCAATGCGATGTGTCTTATTTTGAGCAAGAGGTGACAAGGCTAGAAACAGACTATGTCAGTCATACTGGAGATGGCATAGTGTTGGATAAACGAGGGTTAATGGGTGAGCATGATGCCTTAGTGGGCCGGTTGTGGAAACGAATATTAGGGCCCTATGTACGTCCAGAACAGCTAAGCCAAACGGTAATGGATAGCTTACTTTCACTGGTGAAAGGACCAAAAGGAAAAGAATTTCGTTTTCGTCAGGTGCAAGTTTTGGCGTCATATGATACAATTAAGATTGTTCTATGTAGTGACATAGAAAAGAAATAGACCTAACTAATAAGGAGTTACTATGATACCAGAAGTGAAAGAATTATTGCTTTCAGAAGAACAAATTCAAAAACGAGTGGCAGAATTAGGCCGTCAAATTACAGAAGATTATAAAGGTAAAGAAATTGTCCTAGTAGGTGTATTAAAAGGGGCTATTGTATTCTTTACAGATTTAGCACGCCATATTGAAGGCGATGTAAAAATGGATTTTATTTCCTGTTCCAGTTACGGTAGTAGCACTGTGAGCAGCGGCGTGGTGCGCATTCTAAAGGATTTAGATCGTCCTGTAGAAGGGAAACACGTTATCGTAGTAGAAGATATTGTAGATACAGGTACAACGCTGTCGTATTTACTAGAAAACTTACAATCTCGTAAGGCAGCAAGCGTTCGTCTTTGCTCCTTGTTGAATAAACCAGAACGTCGTAAAGTCGATGTCCATGTAGACTATGAAGGCTTTGTGATTCCTGATGAGTTTGTTATTGGGTATGGTCTAGATTACGATGAACAATATCGTCAACTGCCTTATATCGGCATTTTAAAAGAAGAAGTCTATCAATAATCGTTGATATATTCGACAAAATTTGATATGATAAATAAGTATCAATTTAGATTATAGATGAGAAAGGAGAAAAATTTGAAGCGAGGCTTAAAAAATGTACTCCTCTATTTGTTGATAATTGTCGCAGCAGTGGCAGCGATTAACTCTTTTTCTGAAGGTACTAAAAATAAATCAGAAATTACATATACATCGTTCCTACAAGAGGTACAACGAAAAAATGTAGAGAGTGTCACAATTACAGGGGATCATTCGATTACAGGTAAATTAAAATCTGGGACAGAATTTGCTACCTATGCACCAAGTGATGCAGGTATTTTTGCAAAACTATCCGAAGGTGGCGTCGATGTGACAGCGCAACCTCCTGAGCAACCAGCTTGGTGGGTAAGCTTATTAACATCTGCGTTACCAATTGTGTTGATTATTGGATTCTGGTTCTTTATGATGCAGTCTACACAAGGTGGATCTGGTCGTGTTATGAACTTTGGCAAATCTCGTGCAAAAATGCAAGGAGAGGGCAAAGTAAATGTGACATTTAAAGATGTGGCTGGTGCAGATGAAGCAAAACAAGAATTGGAAGAAGTAGTTGAATTTTTGCGTAATCCAGGTAAATTTAATGCTATCGGTGCTAAAATTCCAAAAGGGGTTTTATTATTTGGCCCTCCAGGTACAGGTAAAACCTTATTAGCTCGTGCGGTAGCAGGGGAAGCAGGGGTTCCATTCTTCACTATTAGTGGTTCTGACTTTGTAGAAATGTTCGTTGGTGTCGGTGCCTCTCGTGTGCGTGATTTATTTAATCAAGCTAAGAAAAATGCACCTTGTATTATCTTCATCGATGAAATTGATGCGGTAGGTCGTCAACGTGGTGCAGGTCTTGGTGGCGGTCATGATGAACGTGAACAAACCTTGAACCAATTATTGGTAGAAATGGATGGTTTCGGTGCCAATGAAGGAATTATTACGATTGCCGCTACGAACCGACCAGATATTCTAGATCCAGCTTTATTGCGACCAGGCCGTTTTGACCGTCAAGTGACTGTAGGTCGTCCAGATCTTCGTGGTCGTGAGGCGATTTTACAAGTCCATGCCCGTAATAAACCGTTGGATCCAGATGTGGATTTAAAAACTATTGCGAAAAAAGTACCTGGCTTTACTGGCGCTGATTTGAGTAATTTATTAAATGAAGCAGCGTTATTAGCAGCTCGTCAAGATCGCAAATCGATTTCCATGCATGACTTAGAAGAAGCTAGTGAAAAAGTAAGCTATGGTCCTGAACGTAGAAGTCATGTGGTCAGTCAGAAAGAACGTGAATTGACTGCTTACCATGAATCTGGACATGCCATAGTGGCTCATTTGTGGCCGAATGCAGATCCTGTTCATAAGGTAACAATTATCCCTCGTGGTAGTGCAGGTGGTTACACTATGATGCTTCCACAAGAGGAGAAAAACTATATGACTCGTTCCCAGTTGTTGGCACAAATTCGTGTGGCTTTGGGGGGGCGTTGTGCAGAGGCCATAGTACTGAAAGAAATCAGTAGTGGTGCTTCTGGAGATTTACAAATGGTGACGAACATTGCTCGTGAAATGATTACTCGTTTAGGTATGAGTGATGAGCTAGGACCATTGGTATTTGGTGAACACCAAGAGCAAGTCTTCTTAGGAAAAAGTTTAGGCTCTGAACGTAATTATGGCGAAGCAGTAGCTGAGAAAATCGATAATGAAATGCATCGCATCGTAGCAGAGGCATACGGTGATGTAATGAACTTGTTAACAGAAAATATTGACTTCTTACATAATATGGCGAAAGCTTTGTTAGAAGAAGAAACCATTGATGCAAAACAAGTAGAAAACTTGTATCGCTATGGTACTCTGATGAGTCCAGAAGAGACACAGGCAAAAGCTGAAGAGGAAGAAAATAGTAAAAAGTCTCCTCTAGAAGTGGCTGGTATTGTAATGCCAGATAAAATTGATACATCAAAAGAATAATCTGTGAGATACTATAGCCAAGGTATCTTCCCTACGGGGAAGGTACCTTTTGTGCATCTGTTAAGAATGTAAGACAGTGACTATAGTTTAGCTGTACCAAATTCGCATAGCTTTAAGTGGTGAAATACATAGAAAAGACTTGCAATTTATGTAGGACCTCTGTACAATCGTATTGTAAACCTCGCTAAAGGTAAGGAGGCGACAAGCCGTGAGAGATGAAATACTTGACTTTTTAAAAGCAAACAGAGATCAATTTGTGTCAGGACAAGCTATGTCTGAAGCATGCCATGTATCACGCACAGCGATTTGGAAGCATATAGAAGTATTGCGCAAGCGTGGCTATGTGATTGAATCCTTCACTAAAAAAGGGTATCGGTTGTTGGCGGAGCCAAATCTGATTAGTCCTGAAGAGATGGAAGGGGTACTGCAAACAAAATCATTTGGTCGTTATTATGTATATGAAGAACGGTTAGACTCTACAAACAGTATTGCTAAAGCATTAGCTATGGATGGAGTTCCAGAGGGAACCGTAGTGTGTGCAGAAGAGCAATCCTCCGGCCGTGGGCGCTTATCTAGAGGTTGGTATTCTCCCTATGGAAAGGGAATTTGGTTTAGTTTAATATTAAGACCTAAATTCTTACCGATGGAAGCATCAAAATGTACCTTGATGGCAGGCGTAGCCTTGGTGAAAGCATTCCGTGAGTTGGGGCTTTCAGAAGCGGGCATTAAATGGCCTAATGATATATTAGTAGGATCTCGTAAAATGGTAGGCATTCTAACAGAGATGAATGGTACCATGGAAGAAATTAACTACATTGTCCTAGGGATTGGTATTAATACACACACTACCATTGAGGAAGTCAGCGAAGATTTAAAGGATAAAATTATGTCCTTTGCGATAGCAGGTATAGAGGTGAACCGTAAAGAAGCCTTTGCGGTGATTTTAAAAGCTTTAGAAGAACAGTATGAAAAGGTGTGTCAAGAAGGGTTTGATTCTACCTTAGAAGAATGGAAAGAATATAGCGTAACCTTGTATAAAGAGGTATTGGTAAAAGCCCCAGATAAAGATTACATAGGCTATGCTAAAGATTTAGATAGAGATGGAAATCTGATCGTTCAATTAGAGGATGGACGTGAGGAACGTATCATAGCAGGGGATGTGTCTATACGCTCCACTGGAGGAGGATATTAAGATGTTACTAGTTGTAGACGTAGGGAATACGAATATCGTATTGGGCGTATATGAGGGCAAAGAAATTATGGCTCATTGGCGTATTTCTACTGATCGTGGGAGAACTACCGATGAATATGGTATGTTGTTGAGCAATCTATTTCTTCATGATCCTAAGGTAAATAAAGAGAATGTGGAGGCAGTCATCATTTCCTCTGTGGTTCCTCCATTGAACCCTACGTTAGAGCGTGTATGCTTGCGCTATTTCCATAAGAAACCATTGTTTGTAGGGCCTGGTATTAAAACAGGGATTTCTATTAAATATGAAAACCCACGTGAACTAGGAGCGGATTTAATTGTAGATGCAGTGGCTGCTTATGAAAAATATGGTGGTAATTTAATTATTATCGACTTTGGTACAGCTACGACATATTCTGCTGTGTTAGATGGCGGTGTATACTTAGGTGGTGCCATTTCACCAGGAATCGGTATCTCTGCAGAAGCTTTGTTTGGTCGCACGGCTAAATTACCAAGAATTGAAATTAAAAACCCTGGTCCTGTCATTGGTCGCAACACAGTTGGCGCTATGCAGGCAGGTGTATTATTTGGATATGTTGGACAAGTGGAAGGCATTGTGGCTCGTATGAAACGAGAAATGCCAGAGGATACAAAAGTGGTGGCTACAGGTGGTTTAGCACCTCTCATTAGTGCGGAAACAGATGTGATTGACCACATTGATTCAATGATGACATTAGAAGGATTACGACTTATTTATGAAAGAAATCAATAATGAATCCTGGCACATAGGACATGTCACAATTCCTGGCCGCATTGGGTTAGCGCCCATGGCTGGATTTAGCGATGTGTCCTATCGCTTATTAGCAAAAGAAATGGGGGCCTCTTTCGTGTGTACAGAAATGGTCAGTGCCATGGGAATTAAATACAATAATGAACATACAAAAGAATTACTCTATATGGAAGGGGTAGAACAGCCAGTATCCATGCAGATATTTGGGTCTGACCCAGAAGCTATCGCGATTGGAGCAAAAGTTGTAGAGGAAGCAGGCGCCCCTATAGTAGACATTAATATGGGCTGCCCTGTGAAAAAAGTGGTATCTTCTGGGGATGGATCTGCATTGATGAAAACTCCAGATTTAGCGATGAAGGTGGTAGAAGCAGCCGTAAAAGCGGTACAAATTCCAGTGACTGTTAAATTGCGCTTGGGATGGGATGATACATCCATCAACGTAGTAGATATGGCACGACGTATGGAATCTGTAGGGGTCTCTGCCGTAGCTATTCATGGTCGAACTCGTGAACAGATGTACAGTGGCAAAGCCAATTGGGATTATATTAAAGAGGTGAAAACGGCACTTACTATTCCTGTCATTGGCAATGGTGACGTCAATTCCCCTGAAAGCGCCAAAGCACTGCTAGAATATACCGGTTGTGATGCTATGCTCATAGGACGTGCGGCGCAAGGGAATCCGTGGTTGTTTCAACAAATTAAAGACTATCTAGAAACAGGACACTACCATCCGAATCCATCGGGGGTGGAACGCATTGCTATGTTATTACGTCATTATGAGCTGCTATGTCACTATAAAGGTGTGGATTTAGCCACACGAGAAATTCGCACACATGCTAGCTTCTATATTAAAGGTTTACCAGAAGCGGCACGTTGGAGAAATGCTTTGAATGTAGCTATGGGTCGGGAATCGTTTATCTCTGTAGTAGAAGAGTATCAACAATTCTTGGATGACTATACTAGAAGTACAATATCATAGGTTCTGTCTCCTATATATGGTCATGAAATATTGAGAATAAATAACATTCATATTGGTATATACTCCTAGGAAATAAAGGGAATTTTAAGTGGGACGTGTATATTTTATTATGAGAAATAGTAAATTGACATTGTCGAAAATTGCAACTATAATTAAATCAGAAATACCAATTTACTTTTTAGCATAGATCATAGGATGCAGTCTAGATGTAAACAAGTGTTTATGGAATAAGGCGCATCTACTATTTAGGGGGTGTATGTATGGTCATGAATGGTATTTATTTAGTTATCGCCTCAGCGTGTATCTTAATGTTAGGATATCGCTTTTATGGGGCATTCATAGCGGCAAAGGTGTTAACTCTAGACAAGTATAGAATGACGCCGGCTATGGTTCATAATGATGGACATGATTATGTACCTACTAATAAATGGGTCACATTCGGTCATCACTTTGCAGCAATTGCAGGGGCAGGTCCTTTGGTAGGTCCGGTAATTGCAGCGCAGTTCGGGTACTTACCAGGTACTCTATGGATTTTAATCGGTTCCGTATTTGCCGGTGCAGTCCATGATATGGTTATTCTCTTCGCGTCGATTCGCTATGATGGTAAATCCATTGCGGATATCACTCGTGAAGAAATTAGCAAAATTGCTGGTTTAGGTGCGATGTTAGCTACGTTGTTCTTGCTTGTTATTACACTAGCAGGTATGGCCGTTGTAGTAGCGAATGCTCTTCATAATTCAGCTTGGGCATTTTTCTCTGTATTTGCAACAATTCCTATTGCTATTTTTATCGGTATTTATTTACAATGGTTGCGCCCAGGAAAAATTCAAGAAGCTACAATTATTGGGGTTGCATTAATTTTTGCAGCGATTATTTATGGTCCAAATGTGGCGGCTAGTGAATATGCATCTTGGTTTATTTATGATTTAAAAACTATTGAAATTATGCTAGCTGTATATGGTTTCTTTGCAGCAGCGTTACCAGTTTGGTTATTATTAGCTCCTCGTGATTACTTATCCACATACCTAAAAATTGGTACTATTGGAGCCTTAGCACTTGGTATTTTAATCGTTATGCCTGAAATCCAAATGCCTGCTGTAACAGAGTATATTTGGGGTGGTGGTCCAGTGTTGAAAGGATCTGTATTCCCATATATCTTTATTACTATCGCTTGCGGCGCTTTATCTGGTTTCCATACAGTTATCGCTACAGGTACAACACCAAAAATGTTAACAAACGAAAGAGAAGTATTACCTATCGGTTACGGCGGTATGTTAACAGAATCTTTCATTTCCATGATGGCTATGATTGCAGCAACAGCGTTGCATCCAGATGATTATTTTGCGATTAACTCCACTGCAGAATCTTTTAAAGCACTAGGACTTCATGTTCATGAATTGCCAGCATTATCTGCACTCGTTGGAGAAGACCTAATGCATCGTCCAGGTGGTGCTGTATCGTTGGCAGTTGGTATGGCTCATATCTTCTCTCGCCTTCCTAATATGGATCATTTATTGGGATATTGGTATCATTTCTGTATTATGTTTGAAGCTTTATTCATCATGACATTGATTGATGCAGGTACTCGTGTAGGGCGTTATTTATTACAAGAATTGCTTGGCTTATACTGGCCTAAATTTAATGACCAACATTGGGCTCCTGGCGTATATGGTTGTGCTGCCTTAATTTGTATCATGTGGGGATACTTAGTATTGCAAGGTAATATCGGTACGATTTGGCCATTATTCGGTGTATCTAACCAGTTATTAGGTACGATGACATTGGCAGTAAGTACGACGATTATTATGCGTCTAGGTAAAAAACGATACGCTTGGGTAACCGGTGTTCCAACAATCCTTATGGCTATTGTGGCAGTTGGTGCCGACTATGAAAACGTATTCTACAACTACGTTCCAGCTGGTAAATGGACTTTGGTTGCCTTCTCTGTGGCTATGTTTATTATGATTCTTGTTGTATTAGTAGAAGCGATTCGTAGCTGGATTCGCTTATCCACGTTACCACAAGATTATAGAACACAAGAAGAAGTAGAAGCGGAAAGTTATGCTAAATTAACAAAACAAGCAGAAGCTTAATCTAGCGCAGACGATTTGTAGTATAATAAGATAGACATGGCTCCTTTGGAGCTGTGTCTATTTTTATGTTTTCCTTGCAATTCTAAGAGGAATAGTGTACAATAGTAAAGCTTATTGATGGTAAGCATCTTCCTACCCCTATGTGAGATAGGGGCGTTAGTCCGAAAGAGGAGGTGATTTTGTATGAACAAATACGAAGTCATGGTGATTGTGAAACCGGCTGATGAAGAGACAAACAAAGCTACTTTTGACAAAATTGAAGCTTTAATTGCTCGTGTTGGCGGTACAGTTGAGAAAGTTGACGTTTGGGGTAAACGCCGTTTAGCGTATGCAGTAAACAAACATACTGATGGCGTATACGTATTGATTAACTTTGAAGCAGCTCCTGGCGAAATCAAAGAAATCGACCGCGTACTTAAAATCGACGATAACGTTCTTAGACACCTGATTGTAAAACACGAACAATAATAGCCTGAGGAGGTTAAGAATATGAATTCTGTACAACTTTTAGGAAATTTAGCTCGTGACCCTGAGGTGCGTTACACAAAAACTGGTCGTGCTGTCGCTACTTTCACAGTAGCTGCATCCAATACATATGTGGATCAAAATGGCGAGACTAAGGAA
Organism: Veillonella sp. VA142; assembly: GCF_003992135.1. Lineage (GTDB taxonomy): Bacteria > Bacillota > Negativicutes > Veillonellales > Veillonellaceae > F0422. The sequence goes on from NZ_RQVN01000003.1 coordinate 135,635, forward strand.
CAAACAGCGTTTGTAAATTGTGTAGCTTGGGGAAAATTAGGAGAAGCTGCGGGAAACTTGCGTAAAGGTAGCCGTTGTTTTGTAGAAGGTCGTATTGCGACTCGTTCTTACGAAGCACAAGATGGTACAAAACGATATGTAACCGAAGTAGTTGCTAATTTCGTGGGACAAGCCTTAGATACGCAATCATTTGATGCTTTTGACGGTGGTGCATCCAATTTTGATGATTTTGGTGCAGGTTCCGGTGCAGGCGCAGGTGAAGAAATTCCGTTCTAAGCTAAGAACTCCACAACTATATCAAAGGAGGTTTCTCAATGAGAAGAGATAGAGGCAGAAAACCAAGAAGAAAAGTATGTAACTTCTGTGTTGACCATGCTGATCAAATCGACTATAAAGATATTGCTAAACTTCGTCGTTTCACGACTGAACGTGGCAAAATTCTTCCACGTCGTATTTCTGGTGTTTGTGCTAAACATCAACGTAAATTAACACTTGCAATTAAACGTGCTCGTGCAATCGCGTTGTTGCCATTCACAGCAGAATAATTCAATACAAAATGAAAGCCCAGTAACTAGCCTAGTTACTGGGTTTCTTGTTTTCTAAAAGGGAGTTAAAAGGGTATAAATTGAAATCGTTGCTACCCGGTTGCAACCACTTTTCACGCTTTTTTGCGTGCGATTGCAACCACTTTTTCATATAAGGAGATGGAAGTTAGATATCATAGTTGTGTAGTTACTTTTAATACAGGTATATGCTGGATATGTCATATTTCTATATAGTCTATAGAAACACATAAAAATGAGGGAAAATGATGATGACCATGAGTTTTAGTCATTTGTATAAATGCAGGAGGCTTTATTATTCGTAACTAGAAAGTATGTCACTGTTATGTATACAAAATGCATGATATAATACAGGTATATCATATAAACAAAGCTATTTCAGTAGATGCATATGATGTTGTATGAAATGAGGTATATTATGAGAAAAGAACATGATTTTCTGGGTGAATTAGAATTAGCGGATGAGTTGTACTATGGTGTACAAACATTGCGTGGTATTGAAAACTTTTTTATTACAGGCAAAAAAATTGATTTAGACTTTGTAAAAGCTATGGCCATGGTTAAAAAGGCCTGTGCCTTAGCCAATATGAGTACAGGCCGTTTAGATGAAAAAATTGGTCAAGCTATTAGCCGGGCTGCTGATGAAGTAGTACGTGGTAATTTCAATGATCAATTCCCTGTAGATCCTATTCAAGGAGGGGCAGGGACTTCTTTCAATATGAACATGAACGAAGTATTGGCGAACCGTGCTCTAGAAATTTTGGGCTATGAAAAAGGTCAATACGATATCGTATCTCCTAATAATCATGTCAATATGGCACAATCTACGAATGATACATTCCCTACAGCTATTAAAGTATGTGCGATTATGAAAAGTAAACCATTATTAATGGCCCTACGTCGACTAGCAGATGAATTAGATAAAAAAGCAGAAGAGTACAAAGAAATTCTAAAAATGGGTCGTACTCATTTGCAAGATGCGGTGCCAATTACATTGGGACAAGAAATGGGGGCCTATGCATCTGGTGTGCGTCGTGGTATTCGCCGTATTAAATCGGCTATGTTAGAAGCACATACTGTGAATATGGGAGCTACAGCTGTTGGTACAGGACTAAATGCAGAACCTACATATATCAAGGCTGTTGTAGATGAGTTATCTCGCATTGTAGGAGAGCCGTTTATTACTGCTGATAACTTAATTGATGCGACGAACAATACAGACGTATTTGCAGATATTTCTTCTGGATTGAAAGTAACAGCCCTAGTATTGATTAAAATGGCTAACGATTTCCGTTTAATGGCATCTGGGCCTCGTTGTGGTATCGGTGAGTTAAAATTACCTCCACGTCAACCAGGTTCTTCCATCATGCCAGGTAAAGTGAACCCAGTTATCGCGGAAGTATTAAACCAAACTTGTTACCAAGTCATTGGTAATGATTTGACGATTACCCTTGGCGTAGAGAATGGACAATTTGAGTTGAATGTAATGGAACCAGTGATTGCTTATAACTTATTCAATTCCATGTGCTATTTAAAAAATGCGGTAAACACATTTGTAGATAAATTGTTGATTGATCTTGAAGTAGATAAAGAACAATGTGAATACTGGTTAGAACGTTCTGTGGGTATCGTAACAGCCTTGTTGCCACATATCGGTTATGAAAATGCCTCTGCTTTGGCGAAAGAAGCATTGGAAACTGATCGTAGCGTAAAAGAAATTATTCTAGAGCAAGGTTTGTTGACGAAAGAAGAAATGGATTATATCCTGTCTCCAAAAGAAATGACACGCCCTGGTATTGCGGGTCAAGACTTAGTAAAAAACTTAGGAAACTAATATATACAAAGGACTGCTTAGACATAGGCAGTCCTTTTTGTTTCAACGGACACCATGAAGACTATGGGAAATTGTAATTAATCGGGCTAAGATGAAGACTGATGAATAGAGTTCAGTTATATAGTATAGTAGTGATACTACCAATAAGAATGAAGACAACATATAGAGGAAGGATGTGGTACTTACACTGGATATAGTTTGTAACTATTATATCTTATATGTAAATCGAGAGAGAAAATCTAGCACTGTAGTGTATAAACTGTATGGGGTAGTGTATAATATAAAGACAAAGGAGTTTAATTATGAATGGATATATAGCGGTGGCTCTAGGCGGGGCTATAGGAGCCGTCACTCGGTATGGCATTGGCCAGTATATAAAAGGTGGTCTGTACCCATGGGGGACAGTGCTTGTAAATATCATAGGTTCCTGTCTCATTGGCCTAGGGATGTCTTATATAGAGGGGCACCCGAACTTGTCGCCTGGAGTAAAGCTACTATGCATTACAGGTTTTTTAGGTGGGTTAACAACTTTTTCTACCTTTATCTTTGAAGGATATATGTTACAAGAAAAAGGTTTATGGCATATGATATCCTACATGGGTGGACAAGTATTAGTCGGTTATGGCTTATGTGGGTTAGCTTTCACGATAGGTAAACGAATGTGGGGATAAACGATGAAAGAAATACATGTAAAAGCAGCGGTAGGCCAAGCACTTTGCCACGATATTGTGCGCATCGTTATTGGAGAAGTCAAAGATACACCGTTTAAGCGTGGACATATTATACGCGAAGAAGATGTGGCATTATTGTTGCAATTAGGTAAAGAGCATATTTATGTAATGGAAGAATCTGACTATAATTTGATTCATGAGGAACAAGTAGCGGAAGAGTTATATCATTTCTGCGAACATCCATCTATCAGCCCTACGCCAGTACAGCAAGGTAAGATTGAAGCGTTGGCGAATCACGACGGTGTATTGACCGTAGATGTAGAAGGGCTTCATGAAATCAATAGTATTGGAGAATTGACCATCGTCACACGGCTACACGGAACACCTGTAAAAGAGGGGCAACCTGTGGCTGGTATGCGATGTATTCCCTTGTTGTTAGAAACGTGGCAATTAGAGGAAGCAAAACGATTACGTAAAGGGAAAGACTCTATCTTGCAGGTGCATCCATTTGTGCGTAAGAAAATGGGGATTGTTACTACGGGGAGTGAAGTCTTTGCAGGCCGTATACAAGATGCTTTCACAGCAGTTATCCAAGACCGCGTAGCAGACTATGGAGTAGAATTAGTGGCTCATGAAACCGTACCTGATGATACAGAAAAAATTGTGACTGCTATTGATAAGGTAAAATCCCAAGGAGCAGAGATTATATTCTGTACGGGAGGTATGAGCGTGGATCCAGATGATTTAACACCAGGAGCTATTGCACGTCGTGCTAAAGAAATAGTTACTTATGGATTACCAGTGTTACCAGGTTCTATGGTATGTATCGCCTATTTAGAAGATGACACCCCAGTATTAGGAGTGCCAGGAGGTGTATTGTACAACAACCCAAGCGCCTTTGATGTGATTACACCGCGATTGCTGGCAAATGTGCGTATTACGAAAGAAGATTGTATTCGTATGGGGCATGGTGGCTTTCAGTCGAAATAATTAGAAATTTGAAAAAATATGGTTGACAAAATTTATTCCTATTTATACAATAGGAATAAATTTAAGTGTTTTATAGTGAAGTCTAAGTAGAGGAGAATAATTATGGCTGTCGTAAAAAATGCAATTGACTTAATTGGAAATACACCAATTTACAGAATCCCAGATACTAATGTATATGTAAAATTAGAAAAATATAATGCTGGTGGTAGTGTTAAAGACCGTGCTGTTCTTGGCATGTTGCAAGATGCAAAAGAAAAAGGCTTGATTAAAAACGATACTATTATCGTAGAAGCTACCAGTGGTAATACAGGTATTGCTTTGGCTATGCTCGGCGCTATGCTGTCTATCAAAACGATTATTATTATGCCAGAAAGCATGAGCAAAGAACGACGTGAATTAATTAAAGCGTATGGGGCGCAGTTAATTTTGACGCCAAAAGAACTAGGCATGAAAGGTGCTCTTGCAAAAGCGCAAGAAATTCTTGATAACTATCCAAATGCAGTAACACTAGGTCAATTCGTGAATCCTGCAAATCCAACGGCGCATTACGAAACAACGGCAAAAGAAATTTTGCGCGATGTGCCTAATGTAGGTATTTTCGTAGCAGGTATTGGTACAGGTGGTACGTTCACTGGGGTAACAAAAGCTTTGAAAGAGCAACATCCGTATATTAAAGCTGTTGCCGTAGAACCAGAAGGATCTCCAGTGATTTCACGTGGTACTGGTGGAGTTCATAAAATTCAAGGTATTGGTGCCGGTTTCATTCCAGAAAACTTTGACTCTTCCTTGATGGATGAAGTACAAACAGTAACCGATGAAGATGCTATTGAAGAGGTAGGTAACTTCATGCGTGAAACTGGTATAGGTATTGGTATTTCCTCAGCAGCAGCGATTTTAGTGGCTCGTCAATACGGTCGTAAATTCCCAGATGTAGATGTTGTGGTAGTAGCTCCAGATGGAGTTGAAAAATATCTATCTATGATCCAATTTGAAAGTGTTGATTGGATTCATTCTTAATCGATTGTGATACGAAAGATAGCATGGTCTAGGCCATGCTATCTCTGTATAGGGAGGTATTTATGAGAGAGGTATGGAATTCTATTCGATATAACATACAGCGCGTATTACAATCTGATCCAGCGGCTACTTCTTGGTGGATGGTAGTTTGGACGTATCCTCACATGACAGCTTTATTTTGGCATTTTTTTGCTCATCGTCTATATCGAAACGGGTGGTTTACTTTGGCGAGGCGAGTGGCGTTACATGCACGTCGAGTAACGGGTATAGAAATTCACCCAGGAGCACGAATTGGTAAAGGTTTATTTATCGATCATGGCATGGGTGTTGTCATTGGTGAGACAGCTATTGTAGGAGATAATGTAACACTCTTTCATGGAGTCACCCTTGGGGGAATGGATTCTCGTAAGATAAAACGGCATCCCACGGTAGAAGATGATGTACTCATCGGAGCTGGTACAAAGGTACTAGGTGATATTACGGTGGGAAAAGGGTCGAAAATAGGCTGTAATCTAGTTATTAAACGAGATGTACCGAAAAATGTGATTATTTTTGAAACGGAACCTGACCATATTATTTATCGTCGGCCTAAGGTGGATCGATTTGATAAAGAATCCTATGTACCACGGCGCCATGCATTGCCATTAGAACCAAATGAGTTTACAGACCATATGGCATGGCATATCTAGGAGGAACGATGAAAGAATTACGATTAGGTATTGTTCAATTAGCTACAGAGATTGGCCAAGTGGATAGAAATTTTGATGTCTTAGAAGCAAAGGTGCGATCTGCTGCTAAGCAAGGTGTTGATGTAGTGGTATTGCCAGAAACATGGAATACAGGATTTATGACGGGCCCAGACTTACAGGCATTGGCGGATGAAGAAGGACAACGCTCACAATCTCTGTTGCGTGAGTTGGCACAATCAGAAGATGTGAATATCTTTGGCGGCTCAGTAGCTGTTAAAGAAAGGGATTCTATCTACAATAGAACCTATGTATATAACCGCAAAGGAGAATTGCTATCTACCTATGATAAGATGCATGGTTTTAGTCCTGCTAAAGAAGATCAATATTTTACAGCGGGTACTGATGTGCATCAATTTGAGTTAGATGAAGTGCTCTGCTCTAGTGCCACTTGCTATGATATTCGTTTTCCTGAGTTAATTCGTAAATCTGCATTACAAGGAATAGAACTATTCTTTTTACCGGCTCAATGGCCGATGTTGCGATTACATCATTGGCGTATATTGAATCAAGCGAGAGCTATAGAAAATCAAATGTATTTTTGTAGTGCTAATGGTTGTGGAACCATTGGTAAATTACCGATGGCAGGTCATTCCATGGTGGTGGACCCGTGGGGTGAAGTGTTGTTAGAGTGTGATGAGACACCACAAATACAAATAGTTACTATCGATGTAGATACAGTAAAAAATATTCGTTCTAAAATCAATGTGTTCCATGATCGGAAACCTAATTGCTATTAAAAGGATGTCTATGCATTTTAGGAATATATGAAATTGGCCATAGGTATTGCCAAGATGTAGTACCTATGGTATAGTATATGAGTACTCAGTACACGGCCCCGTGGTGTAGCGGTTAACATGTCGCCCTGTCACGGCGAAGATCGTCGGTTCAAATCCGATCGGGGTCGCCATTTTTTTTACCTATTTTTAGACGCACTTATATATTTATATATATTTGCCTCGGTAGCTCAGTCGGTAGAGCAACGGACTGAAAATCCGTGTGTCGGCAGTTCGATTCTGCCCTGAGGCACCATGTACATATCCTCATGCGGATGTGGTGGAATGGCAGACACGCCATCTTGAGGGGGTGGTGAGCGTACGCTCGTATGGGTTCAAGTCCCATCATCCGCACCAAACGAGGGCCTATAGCTCAGGGGTAGAGCAACCGGCTCATAACCGGTCGGTCCCTGGTTCAAATCCAGGTGGGCCCACCATAAGTAGACCATCTCACATTGTGAGATGGTTTTTTGTTATCTATAGAGGTTCATTGTATAATGAAAGAGAAGTTGTAAGATATGGCACTTTCAAAACGATTAGAACAAGTATTACATATGATTCCACCGTGCCAAACAGTGGCAGATGTAGGAACGGATCATGGGTATTTAGCGGTGGCTTGTATAGAAGAAAAAGTGACGGCACAAGTCATTGCTATTGATGTTAATCAAGGCCCATTAGAGTCTGCTAAAAGATTCGTGAAAGAACAAAAATTAGAAAATTATATTGAATGCAGATTAGGAGATGGATTGGCTGTTACAACAGCAGGAGAAGTTGATTGTGCTGTCATTTGTGGCATGGGTGGAGAGTTGATGCAACATATTATTATGGTAGGTCCTGAATTGTTAAACACTTATGTTTTACAGCCACAAAGCCATCGACGAGAGTTGAAACAATTTTTAGTTGACCAAGGGTATGGTATTGTTAAGGAAACATGCTTAGTAGAGGGCAACCAATATTATGATATGTGGTTAGTACAACGAGGAGTTCCTTCAGTGTATGATGAGCTGCCTAAAGAATCGATGTTATGGGAATATGGAGCCTTGTTACAACAAGAACAATCTGAAATTTGGCGGCAAAACATACAGCGTAGAATTAAGACATTACAATCTATCGTACAACATATGCGTGATACAGCAAAGTCTAATGATGCTATGGAAATGATGCAACAAGAAGTGCAAGAGTTGCAAAATATTTTATCATAGGCATGGATAAACTTTCACTATAAAATAAATCTAATTATCGATGAATATGGCACTTTGATTGGGGCATACTTTGAGATAGTGAATAGGAGGTATATATGGTTACAATGAAAGACATTGCTACGGCGATTGAAAATCAAGCACCATTGCAGTTGCAAGAGTCTTGGGATAATTGTGGTTTACAAGTAGGATCTATGTCTTCACCGGTCAAACGGGTATTGACAGCCCTAGATGTGACACCTGAGGTAGTGTTAGAAGCGATAGACCGACACGTGGATACTATCGTGACACATCATCCGATGATTTTTAAAGGTATTAAGTCTATCAACACGGATACGATGCAAGGAAAGATGATTAAAGATCTATTATGCCATGCTATTAATGTGTATAGTGCGCATACCAATTTGGATGTTACAGCGGGTGGTCTCAATGACGAAGTAGCGACTAGGTTAGGACTGCAACACGTACAAGGATTAGAAGAAACAAGTCGTGATGTAGCGTATAAAGTGGCTGTGTATGTGCCTACTACGCATAGTGAACAACTTCGTCAAGCCATGGGTGATGCGGGAGCAGGTCATATTGGTGCCTACAGCCATTGTAGTTTTTCTTGTCCAGGAGAAGGAAGATTCTTGCCGCTAGAAGGAACCAACCCTTTTATTGGTCACGCAGGAACCATTGAAACTGTACAGGAAGAACGAGTGGAAACGGTAGTTCCTAAAAGACTATTAGGCCGGGTTCTAGCGGCGATGGAAAAAGTCCATCCTTATGAGGAAATTGCCTATGATGTAGTGGCCTTAGAGAATGCCTATGATGCACACTATATCGGGCGCATTGGTAACTTGCCACAAACGGTATCGATAGAGAATTTCAAAGAACTTTTACAATCTGTATTCCCTCATAGTCAGTTGCGTTGGGGTGGAGCTAAACAATCATTCATTCAGAGGATTGGTCTATGCACAGGTAGTGGAGCAGAGTTTATCAAGGTGGCCGTCAAACAGAAAGCAGATGTCTATATTACAGGTGATGTAAAATATCATGATATGCAACTGGCAAAAGAACTAGGAATTACCGTAGTGGATGCGGGCCATTATGGCACAGAATATATGAGCCAAACCTTGTTGAAACGAATGATAGAAAGTACGTTTACTGCTGGAGAAGTAGAAATCATAGAAAGTGCAGTACAAAAAGATTTTTTCTTTGACGTCTAAGCTGTTTCGGTTATAATGAAGAGAAGAGCTATTGACCGTATGTGAGGTCTATGCTAGACTTAAACAGTAAGTATGAAAGGCGATTGCAAGTCTATTGACTTGAGGAAAGTCCGAGCTCCATAGGGCAGGATGCCGGCTAACGGCCGGCGTGGGTGACCATAGGGAATAGTGCCACAGAAAAGTAAACCGCCACCTACGGGTGGTAAGGGTGGAACGGTCGCGGTAAGAGCGCACCAGGTACATGGTAACATGTATGCTCGGTAAACCCCATCCGGAGCAAGGCCGAATAGGAAAGGGTTAAGGGTTGCCCGCCTACCTTTCGGGTTGTGCCGCTTGAGCGTATAGGTAACTATACGCCTAGAAAGATAATCGCCACTGCGAAAGCAGGACAGAACTCGGCTTATTGATTGCTTGCTCAGAACCGCTCTTCGGAGCGGTTTTGTTATTGTAGGAGGTATTGTGATGAAATTAGAATCGATTAAGAACTATGAAGATTTTAAAGCGATTGTAAAAGGTGATGATGAAATTGTTTTAGCTTGCTTTACTGCAGAGTGGTGTTCTCCTTGTCAATCCATGAAAGAAGAACTAGATGTGTTACATGATGAATTGCAAGGTGTGGCGCGTATGATTTCTATTGATATTGATGATGCTAAAGAGATTGCGTTAAAAGAAGATGTACAAGGAGTTCCCACAATTATTTGCTATAAAAAGGGGAAAGAAAAAGATCGTGTAGGAGGATATAAAAAAGCAGCTTCTGTACGCAAATTGTTAAAATTATAAGTAAAAGGTATAAGCTAACTTTTAAAATTGTGACTTATATTCTATAGAAGAGGTGTATTTCGTGGTATACTATATGTGATATACCAATGTATATAATTGCTATAAAGTTATTGCAAGAGAAAGGGGCTTTTTGTGTGAAAGAAACATTGAACAGTTTATGGAACTTATTCCAAGAACGTAAATTAAGCCGACGTACATTTATGAAATCCTGTGTAGCCTTGACAGCTATTTTGGGGTTACCACCAGCATTGACAAATAAAGTCGTGGCGGCAGCGGAAACAAAAGAATTGCCTACGGTAATTTGGTTACATGGACATGAATGTACGGGATGTGACGAATCGTTTATTCGGTCTACATCGCCTTTCGCATCTGATGTGATTTTAAATATGATTGCCTTAGAGTATGATGATACTTTGGCGGCTGCATCGGGAGAACCATTTGAACATCATTTACATCACTTGTTAGAAAGTAAAAAAGGTAAGTATGTATTGGCTGTTGAAGGTGGTGTTCCGTTGGACGAAAATGGATCCTACTGTCAAGTGGGAGGTAAGCCATTTGTAGACGTCTTAAAAGAATGTGCTGAAGGGGCAGCTTTCATTATTGAATATGGTTCCTGTGCAGCTTGGGGTGGTATTCAAGCAGCAAAACCAAATCCGACAAATACAGTATCTGTTTCTTCTATCGTAAAAGGCAAAAAAATTATTAAAGTGCCTGGCTGCCCTCCAATTCCAGAGGTTATGACTGGCGTTATTATGCATTATGCTTTATTTGGACAAATTCCACCTCTTGATGCTGCAGGAAGACCTAAACAATTCTATGGTAACCGTATTCATGATACTTGTTATCGTCGTCCTTTTTTTGACTCTGGATTGTTTGTGGAACATTTTGATGATGATGCATCTAAAGCAGGTTGGTGCTTGTACAAAGTAGGTTGCCGTGGACCAGAAACCTATAACTCTTGTGGCAACTTGCGTTGGTGGAATGGATTATCCTACCCAATTCAATCTGGACATGGTTGTATTGGTTGTTCTGAAAAAGGATTCTGGGATAACGACAACTTTTACCAACGACTACCTCATATTCATACACCAAATACCATCACTGATGTGGATACATTAGGTACAGTGGCTGGATTCGGCGCATTTGGTGCTGTAGTGGCTCATGGTGGTATTACATTAGCAAAACATAAATATGATTCTATTCAAGAAGAAAAGAAATATTTGGCTGAGCAAGAAGAACAGAAAGGTAGTGACCAATAATGAAACGAGTTGTAGTAGATCCAGTGACCCGTATTGAAGGTCATTTACGTGTTGAAGTAAGTGTAGATGAGTCTACAGGTAAAGTGCAAGATGCTTTATCTAGTGGTACAGCTTGGCGTGGTATTGAACTAGTAGCAAAAAATCGTGACCCTCGAGATGTGTGGGCTTTCGTACAACGTATATGTGGTGTGTGTACATCGACACATGCCTTGGCATCTCTTCGTGCAGTAGAAGATGCACTAGGAATTCAAATTCCTAAGAATGCAAACTACATTCGAAACATCATGCATAGTTGTTTAGATACACATGATCATATTGTGCACTTCTATCATTTGCATGCTCTTGACTGGGTAAGTCCAGTAGAAGCTTTGAAAGCTGACCCTAAGAAAACTGCAGAATTGCAACAACAAGTATTGGATACGTATAATGTGAGTGGCTTACAACCAACAGAATTGGAATCCGCTTCATCTGCGTACCCTAAAGAATTCCCAAAAGGAAATGCAACGTATTATGCAGCTATCCAAACAAAAGTGAAAAAAATTGTAGAAAGTGGTCAGTTAGGTATTTTCTCTGCACAATGGTGGGATCATCCAGACTATCAATTATTACCTCCTGAAGTGCATTTAATGGCGATTTCTCACTATTTGACAATCTTGGATCGTCAACGTGATATTGTGACACCACATGTTATTTTCGGTGGTAAAAACCCACATCCTCATTACATCGTAGGTGGTATGCCTTGCGCTATTTCCATGGATGATATGAATGCGCCTGTGAATGCTGCCCGTTTAGCAAGCGTAGATGAATCCATTTCCTTGGCAAAAGATTTAGTGAATTATTTTTATTTACCAGATTTGCTAGCTATTGGTCATCTATATGTAAAAGCCGGCATGGTTGATGGTGGCGGATTGGCAAAAAAACGCGTCTTAGCCTATGGTGGTTATCCAGATGACACATTCAGCGGTATCAGTAATGGGGATTACTTCAAAAAAGCTCTCGTTCGTGCCAATGGTGTAGTAGAAAACTTTGAACTCGGTTGGGAAAAAGCGACTTTCACTGCCTTAGAAGGGGAAGATTTGATGAACCCTGATTTCTTATCAGAAGAAATTAACCACTCCTGGTTTGAATATCCAAATGGTACAACTACGTTGCATCCTCTAGAAGGGGTGACAAAAGCAGCTTTCACAGGTCCTAAAACAGGAACTAATAAACAGTGGGAATTTTTGGATGAAGAGAAAAAATACTCCTGGATTAAATCTCCTACATTTAAAGGAAAAGCTTGTGAAGTGGGTCCATTGGCAAAATATATCGTTGTCTATGTGAAAGTGAAACAAGGTGTTATCAAAGACCCTACATGGGCTGAAAAAATGATGGTAGAACAAATTGAGGCTGTATCCAAGGTATTAGGGGTACTGGCTCATGTATGGATGTGTTCTACTGTGGGGCGTACTGCGGCTCGAGGCTTAGATGCACAAGTGGCTGCTAATTTAAGCCAACATTTCTATAATCGTCTAGTCGAGAATATTAAGACTGGGGATACAGTAGTAGCAGATACTACAAAGTTTGATCCTAATTCTTGGCCAAAAGAAGCAAAAGGTGTCGGTTTATTAGATGCGCCACGTGGTGGTTTAGGACATTGGTGCGTCATCAAAGAAGGCCGTATTGATAACTATCAATGTATTGTACCAACAACTTGGAATGCATGCCCTAAAACGATTGCAGGGGAACATGGTGCATACGAATCTAATATGATAGACACAAAAGTAAAAGTGGCGGACAAACCATTAGAAATTTTAAAAGGTATACATTCATTTGACCCTTGTTTGGCATGTGCTACACACTTGTACAATAAAAAAGGTGAAAAAATAGTATCTGTTAATACAGATGCCCTATGTAAATAGGGAGGAGGCTGTCTATGTTACCATTAAATAAAAAGCCTTATCGTGTGTTTAGTTTATGGCTCCGTATATTTCATTGGACTATGGTGCTTTGTGTAACAGCCCTATTCTGGACAGGTCTTTATATCGGTAATCCGGGATTTCAAGCGACTCCAGGCAGTGTAGAACCCACCATTGCGGTAGGCGGTTGGTTTTCTATGGAGATGATTCGCAAAATTCACTTTATCGCAGCATTTATACTAATTGCTGCACTTATATTCCGTATTTATGGTGGAATTCGATATCGTGGTGATAGATTGTTTCCTAGATTTCATAAGAAGTCGTATTGGATTGGTCTATGGGATACAATTAAGCACTATCTAATGTTACCACAACAACGAGAGCATCGTTTCTTGCGTAATTCTATGGCTCGTACTAGTTATTTAGGGGTATATGTGATGCTGTTCCTCGAAATATGCACAGGCCTTGCTATGTTTGCACAAGTGTATCCTAATACGTGGATTGCACAAATTTTTAACCCTGTGAATTTATTGTTTACGGAGTATGAAGTGCATATTATTCACCATTATATTGCTTGGGGATTTTTGTTGTTTACAATTGTCCATGTGTACATGGCATTCCGCGAAGATGTTATGGAAGAATCTGGAGAAGTATCTAGTATGGTTTCAGGCATGAAATTTTATCCTACAGATCCAGAAGATATAGAGGATTTATATGGACCAAATAAAAAGTAATCCTATCGTACTATTAGGGGTAGGCAATATTTTGCTTACTGATGAGGGATTCGGTGTCCATGTGGTGAACCAATTACGGGAGGATTACGTATTTAATCCTCCTATTACCATTTTGGATGGGGGAACCATGGGCATGGAGCTTCTTACCTATATGCGAGGAATGACAAAATTATTATTAGTAGATGCTATCAATGGTGGTGAGGCACCAGGTACAGTATACGAGTTCCCTCATGAGGAAATGAATCACTATTTTACAGATGCTATCTCTGTTCATGAGGTAGGAATGCAAGATATTTTGCGCATTCGTGCCTTACAAGAAGATCCTTTAGAGGATGCGGTTGTCATCGGTGTAGAACCTGAAAGCTTGGAATTAGGGCTTACCCTAAGTAATTCTACACAAGCTGTGGTAGCAGAAGTGAAAGAACGTGTACTATCCGTTCTATCTAATTGGAACATCACAGCTAGCCTAGTGAATACGGAAAAAGAGTAAGACTCTAGAGACTATGAAACTATAATGATTTGATAAGGAGTTTCTATGCAGAATGAATTTGGCCGTGTAAAAGCGGTATTTCAAGAATTAAAAAACGCTTTGCAGCAGTTGCGTAAAACTGGTGAAACCTATACAATTTATGTGGAAAATACAGGGCTCACTATGGAAGAGCAAGTGGAAGTGTTAGAAACACTAGGTCGTGGAGATGTAACAATACATCTAAAAGATACTGATCAACCTGTGGAATGGTATGAATCTACTATTCGCGGAGTATGGATCGGTACATTCCGTAATGGACGAGATGAAGCAATACTGTATACTATCGAAGTATGCCGCTACCCAGAATTAGCAGGAGCTTATGATGAAGATATCATGGGTGGTGAAGAAGAGTTACAAGAATGGATTGAAGCAGCTGACCTATAATCAGTGTAATTGTCTATAACAAATATTACAGGTATAGATGGAAATGACCTATATTTGTTATATCAATAAATCATAGGTAGTACTGTTTTCATAAGAAAATATATAAAATAGTGCAAATAAAACTCTCCCATTATAAATTAATGAGAGAGTTTTTCAATTTTTAAAGGTGTAGTTGTATATGAATATAGTAGTGTTTAGTAGGAAATAATGTATTGATAAGATTAAATATATGTGTATTTTAAATGGTTTATAAAGGGTGGATATTTGTCCATATAGAAAATCAATCATAAGATTTTGGAATACCTTAGAAATAGAGAACTATATGCATTTACCATTAAATGATAATAAATTCTATCATAATAAACAGTTATAGTACCTATTCTTAGGGAATTGAAAAAGGTAAGGCAATGGTGATACAATAATACACAAGAGAAAGGTCTCTGTTTTAAGTTGAGGAGGGATTACTTTGCGTAACATTCACGTTGAAAAAGTAACAGAAAAGGTAGCAGAATTATGTATGAATGCAGCATATCATCTTCCAAAAGATATGTATAATGCATTGAAAAAAGGCTATGAGTGTGAGAAATCTCCAGTAGGTAAAGGTGTGTTGGATCAAATCATTAAAAATGCGGAAATCGCTGATGCTGAAGATCGTCCAATCTGCCAAGATACTGGTCTTACAATCGTATTCTTAGAAGTTGGTCAAGATGTACACTTTGAAGGTGGAAATCTTGAAGAGGCTGTTCAAGCTGGTGTAGCAAAAGGTTATATTGATGGATATCTTCGTAAATCCGTAGTAGCTGAACCTTTGTTCAACCGCGTAAACACTAAAAACAATACTCCAGCTGTTGTGTATACTAAAATCGTTCCAGGCGACAAAGTTGACATTAATGTAGAGTTAAAAGGATTTGGTTCTGAAAACAAATCTGGTGTAAAAATGTTGGTTCCTGCTGATGGCGTTGAAGGCGTTAAAAAAGCAGTTCTTGAAATCGTTAAAAAAGCTGGCCCTAACCCATGCCCTCCAATGGTACTAGGTATTGGTATCGGTGGTACTATGGACTACGCAGCATTCCTTTCCAAAAAAGCGCTTCTTCGCTCTGTAGAAGTGCGTAATGCACATCCTGAATATGCAAAATTGGAAGAAGAAATCAATGCAATGGTTAACAAAACTGGTATCGGACCTCAATTAGGTGGTACTACAACAGCAGTTTCCGTTAATATTGAGTGGGCAGCAACACATATCGCTGGTCTTCCTGTAGCAGTAACTATCTGCTGCCACGCTAGCCGTCATGCTCACGGTGAAGTTTAAGAGGGGGAATAACCATGGCAGAACAAATTCGTATTCAAACACCTTTAACTGAAGAACAATCTCGTAAATTAAAAGCTGGTGATATGGTTCTTATCTCTGGTAAAATCTATAGTGCTCGTGACGCTGCTCATAAAGCAATGACTGAAGCATTAGCCCGCGGCGAAGAGTTACCAATTGATTGGCATGATAAAATCGTTTACTATTTAGGACCAAGCCCTGCTAAACCAGGAGATCCAATCGGTTCCGCTGGCCCTACAACATCTGGTCGTATGGATGCTTATACACCAACAATGCTTGATCAAGGTATCAAAGGCATGATTGGTAAAGGTTCCCGTAAACCAGAAGTTATCGAATCGATGAAGAAAAATGGCGTAACTTACTTTGCAGCCGTTGGTGGTGCAGCAGCATTAATTGCTAAATCCATTAAAAAATATGATGTTATTGCGTATGCTGACTTAGGTCCAGAAGCATTGGCAGAATTGACTGTAGAAGATTTCCCTGCAATCGTTGTTATCGATAGTGAAGGAAACGATTTCTACGAAATCGGTCAAGCTCCATACCGCGAAGACGTTTAATCACTAAACAGCCAAGAGACTCTCTGAGGAGGGTCTCTTTTTTTGTCCTTAAGAGGTAGAACGTAGGTAAATTTCATCTTATCTATATAAAGAGTATGGTATAATACAAATATATAGGTGTTTACGAAGAAAGGAGAGATTATGATAGAACTTATAGTAAGTGGTATTATTTTGCTCCTCATCGAAATGATGATACCAGGGTTTGGCATCTTTGGACTAGCAGGGTTATTGCTTTTTCTCTGGGGTGTCTATGATTGGATGGGTGGAGGACCCATGGCGATATTCACTGTCACAGTACTTTCAGTGCTAGGTGTACTATTGTTATGGTGGATTATTTCCGTATTTCCTAAGACCTATTTAGGAGAACGATTGACATTGCGCTTGCAATCTACTAAAGAAAAAGGTTACGCAAGTCATCCGGATCCTAATCGTTGGTTAGGCAAGATTGGATATACGAAAACAGTATTGCGACCATCAGGAACTATCGTGGTAGAAGGAAGCTTTCTCGATGCCGTGACTGATGGCGAATTTTATGAACCTGGTACAGAGGTAACTATTGTATCTGTTACAGGCGGTCGTATTGTAGTGAGAGCTACAGAAAGATAGGAGGCACTATGGAAACAATTATTGGAACTGTGGGATTCATTATTTTTCCGATTATTCTCATCATCGGTATTTCTCTATTTTTACATTTTGTCCCTTTAGGACTTTGGGTGTCTGCCCTAGCAGCAGGTGTGAATGTCAGCATTATGACCCTCATTGGTATGCGCCTTCGTCGTGTATCTCCGTCTCAAATCGTGCTCCCTCTGGTGAAAGCCAATAAAGCGGGATTAGATGTGACGGTAGACCAATTAGAAGCCCATTATTTAGCAGGTGGCGACGTAGATCGCGTAGTCGATGCATTGATTGCAGCGGAACGTGCTACGATGGAACTGACTTTTGAACGCTCGGCAGCCATCGATTTGGCAGGTCGTGATGTATTAGAAGCAGTACAAATGTCGGTGAATCCAAAGGTCATTGAAACACCGATTATTTCTGCAGTAGCTAAAAATGGTATTGAACTAAAAGTTCGTGCTCGCGTTACCGTACGTGCTAATATTGACCGGTTAGTCGGTGGTGCAGGGGAAGCCACAATCATTGCTCGTGTTGGGGAAGGTATCGTTACTACAGTAGGTTCTTCTGAAGAACACACAGACGTATTGGAAAATCCGGATCACATTTCTCGTACTGTATTGAATAAAGGTTTAGATGCGGGCACAGCCTTTGAAATCTTATCCATTGACATCGCCGATGTAGACGTAGGACGTAATATTGGCGCCCAATTGATGACAGATCAAGCGGAAGCGGATAAAAAAATTGCCCAAGCGCAAGCGGAAAAACGTCGTGCTATGGCTGTGGCGCAAGAACAAGAAATGCGTGCTCATACACAAGAAATGCAAGCAAAAGTAGTAGAAGCTCAAGCAGAAGTGCCAAAAGCCTTGTCTCAAGCATTGCGTGAAGGTAATTTAGGCGTGATGGACTACTATTCCATGAACAATATTATGGCGGATACCAAAATGCGTGAAAGTATTTCTGAAGGTGAATATCCATCTACCATCGACGGCAAAGGCACACATGAATAAGTAGAGGAGGTATCCGATTATGGAAATAGGGATACTCATTCTGATTATCTTAGGGTCCTTTATTTTTAAAAAGGGAAAATCCAACGAAGAGTCTCCACAAAAGCCGGTTCCTAACAAGGATATGACTTGGGAAGAAATGGAAGAATACTATGGGATTACACTTTCGCGGAATCCTGAAGAACCTGTGAAAGTAGAGCCTGATGTAACGGTGGGTAATACCTCTGAACGGACTGTGAGTGTAAGTAATCCGGTGGATCTAAATAGTTATGAAAAACCGGTAGCTTCATCTGAATATGATATAGAGGGAATGCGTGTTGAAGTCCCTGAAAGAGCAGAGAGCATACAACAGGTTTCCGCAAGGACTCCTGTTGAATCGGTCCGAAAAGTAGGGTTTAGTTACTTGGCTACTTCTAGAAAAGAATCCTTACGAGTAGCTGCTAGACATGGGATGGTATGGTCTATGATTTTAGAAAGACCTAAAGGGATACGCATGTTAGAACGCAATAATCGATAGCAGTGTAGTAGTATCTATGAGATATGGCTATCTTTACTGTAGAGAGATATATGTGCATAATTGATGGAGACTAACGCTTTGGACTAGATAATAAGCTGTATAGTATATAAAGATGAGCTGGTATGATGGGGAATTCCTTTCATACCAGCTCATTTTGTGTTATAACTTAAGAGCGACCCTACTATGTAGAGTCGCTTTTATTGCTTATAAAGTTTTAATATCTGTTTCGTTTAGGGAAGCAACGATAGCATCAGCTAATTCTTCGAATAGTGGTAATTGTGCTTCGTGCAATGCACCTTTAATATCTAGTGGAGTACCAACGACTTCCATATTTTTAAACTCATTTGTAAAGTATTCAACCATGCGTTTCATTGCACCAGACGCCCAAGAATGGTTACCTACGATAGAAACTTTATGGTTATGGAAGTTTAATGCATGTAATTCATGTAATAAATTTTCCATAGTTAAGTATAAGCCTAAGTTGTAGGTTGGTGCCATACATACTAAATGGCTATATTTCCATGCATCAGAGATGATGTAGGAGGGATTTGTTTTAGATACATCATAAATACGGATATCTGTTACACCACGTAAAGATAATAATTTGGCTAATTGTTGTGCCATGTCAGCTGTGTTTCCATACATGGAACCGAAGGCGATGACAACCCCCTTTTTCTCTGCGTTGTATGTGCTCCAGTGCATATACTTATTAAGTATGTAAGAGATAGTCTCAGGAGTTCTCCAAATTGGTCCATGAAGTGGTGCGATAATTTTTATATCTAAAGCAGATGCTTTTTTTAATGCATTCTGTACTTGAGCACCATATTTGCCAACGATATTAGTGTAATAACGACGAGCTTCATCTTCGTATACACGATCAAAATCTAATTGATCAGCGAAGATGTTACCGTTGATAGTGCCGAAGGTACCAAATGCATCAGCAGAGAAAAATGTGCCAGTCGTTGCTTCGTAAGTACAAGTTACTTCTGGCCAGTGAACCATTGGCATGGTATAGCTGTGAAGCTTATGATGACCAAGATCGATAGTGTCTCCTTCTTTTACTTCGTAGTAGTTGTCAGGAGCTGGGCGACCATAGAATTGTTCAAAGAAACGGAAAGTAGTTTTGTTACCTACCATTTTAACATTTGGGTAGCGGTCTAGTAATTCGACTAATGTTGCACAATGGTCTGGTTCCATGTGGTTTACAATTAGATAATCTAACTCACGACCATGTAATAAATGTTCTACATTGTCAAAGAACTCCTGACGAATGCTATTATCTACAGAGTCTACAATACATGTTTTTTCATCATCAATAAAATAGGAATTGTAGCTTACTCCATTTGGAATTGGAAATAAGTTCTCAAAACGTTCTGTACTCCAATCGTTGCTACCAATCCAATAAATATGATCAGTCAATTTTTGCGCACAATGCATAGTTAAATTCCTTTCATACATACGGGGGATTGTTATGCCCCAGATTTTCTTATCAGATATATATTACTAGTTTATAAGCTAGAACG
Organism: Veillonella sp. VA142; assembly: GCF_003992135.1. GTDB lineage: Bacteria > Bacillota > Negativicutes > Veillonellales > Veillonellaceae > F0422. Next base: position 155,766 of record NZ_RQVN01000003.1, read on the forward strand.
CAACTATTTTGTACAGGTTTATAGAAATAGATAGATATAACTCTATTTGCAGTTTGACAATAGAAATAAATATAGGTAAACTTATAAGTATATGTAATAGTAAAAGTTAAGATGAAAGTATCTTATATTCATAGTAGATTGAGGTTATTATGTCTGTATCAGCAGAGTTACTACGCGCCTTTGTGGGGGTAGGGCTACATTTATCGTTCTCGAAAGCAGCGAAAGCGAATGGCGTATCTCAATCGGCCATTAGTCAGAGCATTAAGCAATTAGAAAAAGATTTAGGTATTCCTTTATTTGAAAGGACGACAAAATCCGTGGCCTTTACGAAAGCGGGGCGAGAACTCTTTGAAACGTCGGTAGAAGCCTTTTCCATTTTAGATAATGGAATTGTAAAGTTACAAGAACGTTTATCGAGGGAATATAAAAGTTTGCATTTAGCAGCTACAGATACATTGAGTAAACATTTTTTGCTGCCTACTTTCAAAAGTTGGCAAGAAAAGAAACTAGATATTAGTTTACGTGTGACTAATCGGCCTTCACGAGAGTGCGTGGAAATGATTGAATCTGGGGAAGCTCAAATTGCAGTGGTGCATGCTTATGATGATTTGTTTGATAATAATCATCTAGAAGTGATAGATTTACAGTCTATGCAAGATATATTTGTAGGAGGCACTGCTTACCAAGATGAGTCAAAGCTTTGGACCATCGATGATATCATGGCGGAACCTTTGTTGCTCTTAACTACAGGGGCAAGTAGTCGAACATTCTTCGATGCGGTTACCTATAATCGGTGTACAAGCCCAGCTTTTGAGTTAGGTAGTTTAGATGTACTTATAGATTTGGTGGAGATTAATTTAGGGATTTCCTTGGTGCCAGAATTGGTTGCGAGGGATAAGTTGAAACAAGGTTCGTTAGTAGAACTAAAAACGAATTTGCAGATTCCTGAACGACGTATTGTACTGGTACGTTCTAGGATGGATGCATTAACAGAAGGCGTTTCGCAATTTATAAATATATTGAAAGACAGAAAACAATAAGGAGAATCATTGTGGAATTATTAAAACAACGTATTGATGCAGAAGGTATTGTATTGAACAATCGAGTGTTAAAAGTAGATGGATTTTTAAACCATCAAATTGATCCTAAATTGTTTGTTCAAATTGGTAAAGAGATTGCTAAACAATTTGAAGGTCGTGGTATAGAACGTATTGTGACAATTGAAGCATCTGGAATTGCGATTGCTTTACAAGTAGCCATTGAATTAGATGTTCCTTTGGTATTTGCACGTAAGAAAAAATCTATTTTGATGACCGAAGATGTGTACCATTCTGTAGTCTACTCCTATACAAAAGAAGAAAATTATGATGTAACTATTTCTAAAAAATTCTTGCCTTCTGGTGAAAAAGTATTAATTATTGATGATTTCTTAGCTAGTGGTGAAGCGGCTATGGGGTTAGCAAAATTGGTAGAAGGTGCAGGAGATACAGTAGAAGGGATTGCGATTGTTATTGAAAAATCCTTCCAACCTGGTCGTGAGCGATTAGAAAAAGCAGGCTATGATGTGCACTCCTTAGTACGTATTGCACGCTTTGAAAATGATCATTGCATTTATGTAGAAGATGAAAATTAATAATGATTGAAATAGAATGCGCTTTTATGGTATCATTGTGGTAATGAGTTTTAATTTGAATATATGAATATGGAGATAAGACCGTGAATAAAAAAGCAGAATTGTTTCAACAGTTTATTGTAGAAAATGAACTAACAAATCTTTTTACTCTTCGTGAGATTGAAAATGACCCATATAATACAGTAGTATTTGATGCTACAGTGGAATATAATGATATTGTTTTCCCATTATTCGTTGTGTTAGATGATACACCATTTGGATTTGTGCGTTTAGAGGTTGCAAGTGGTCGTTTGACTTCGGAACAACGAAAAGCAACACTAGATGTGTTGAATCAATTAAATAGTGAATTTAAATGTTTTAAACACTATTTAATGGAAGAAGATGGTTATGAAGCCATTATTTTGGATGTAAGCTTGATGAGCGGTGATAACTTTGAGCCAGCGCTAGTAGCGTATACTATCTTTGAAGTACTGTATCCACATACGCAAAAAGATTTGACGCGTATTATTGCAGCTGTGGAAAGTGTAAAGGTAGAAACAGTTAGCGAGCAAGAGGCTGAAACAGTAGAAGAAACTAAAAAAAATAACAAACCGCGTAAGACCACAAAATCTAAAAAAGGTTAAGATTTATTAAAAATCAATTTATATGGGCATTGTGACAAGCAATGCCCTTTTTTAACGAGGTGATATCTATGAATGAAAAAGCTAGAGTATTTGAGCAATTTCTCACTGAAGAAAAATTAACATGTTTTGAGAAACGTGAAGTGGGAGACGAAGACCACACAGTGGTATTTCGCTCTTATGTACAAACAGATCTAGGAGATATTCCAGTCTTTTTATTATTAGATGATACAATTTATGCTACCATTCGCTTATTGATTGGGGCAGGAGTTGTGAATAAGGATAACCGCCAAGATATTTTAACTTTTATCAATCGTGAAAATAGTACATATAAAAGCTTTAAATACTATATCGAAGAAGATGATGATAGTGTGTATTTGGATTGTATTAATCAAAGCGCTAACGCTAACTTTGATCCACGATTATTATATGTACTAATGACTCAAATTGTTGAGTATATCCCTGGGAAAATTGAAACGATCGGAAAGGTGTTCCAGGTTGAACAATTACCACCGCCAGAGCATGCTCATGAATAATATGAGCGATTTACTAATAAAATGATTGTAACAGGATAAAACCCATCATATTTGATTAAAAACAATCAAAAATATACATGCGCAGTTGGGGTAAATAATTCAATTCGTGTAATACAATTCAAAAGTGCTAAAAAACATAGAGAGATACACAATTCGTGAGATGTGAAACAGTGGTTTTCTATAGCAAATCTATTGTATCTCATGCTATAATAGGGATAGGTTATTTATACTATAGATTCACGTAGTATAAGGGGTGATACAATGGCATTAGGTGAAAATTTAAGACATGCCCGTAAACGGATTGGGCGGAGTCAACTAGACGTGGCTCGTGATATTGGCATTAGTAATGCTGCCCTGTCGAATTACGAAACAGGATATCGGGAGCCTGATTTGGAAACCTTAAAGCGATTGGCTAATTATTATGATGTGACGATTGATGAATTAGCTGGCAATGCAAGCATGGCCAGAGAAATTCTTTATGACTTGAGTAGCATTGTAAAAAATGGTCGAATTGCACACAATGGTGTAGAATATGTATTAAGTGATTCACAACGATTAAAATTGAGACGCCAAATTGCACATGCATTTGAAATGTTCAATGAAGGAAAATCCAATTGGTAGGATAAACATGTTATTCTAGGGACGTTTGTGGAATAGCATATCATCGTATAGAAAGCGTAGAAGCTCTCGGGTACGTTTGAGAGTGCAAGTTACTGTATCTACAAAATGAAAAGCACAGTTCTATGAAAATAGAACTGTCTTTTTTATGACTCTATAATAAATGTTGGGGCTACTCATATAAGAGTAGTCGCCAACATTCTTTTTTTGCAATAAAATAGACATATACAAACTCAAACCATATCATAACAGTAACCACACAATTAAGAAAGGGTGAGTCATATATGTCTACAGTTAATTATACAGAAATTATCTTTAAAATTAAAGAAGAATATATTAAACATACAAGAGTAAATGAGGATGGTTCTGTTCATTTTACACTAGAGATGCCGGTAGCTGAGCAAGTGTGTCCACATTGTGGAGCGAGTACTAGAAAGTCTAAAGGTAAACGCTCTAGAGACGTTAAATTTGGCGCTATGCAGCATCATACAGTGACTGCAACCTACTTACAAAGACGTTACAAATGTCAGGAATGTAATCATACTTTCATAGAAAAGAACCCTTTTGTTAGCCGTTATTTGCGATTAAGTAAATCTAATATGGCGTATCTATTTAGGCAACTTGGCGAAAAAGGGTCCTTTACTGAGATGGCTAAACGCAGTGATGTTTCTGTATCTACAGTCATTCGGTATTGCTCCAAATTAGCTATTCCAAAGCCTGCGCAATTACCTACGGTACTAGGTATTGACGAATATAAAGGAAATGCTGAAGGGCAAATGTATCAAGTTATCATAACCGACTTGAGGAATCATTCTGTCATGGATATTTTACCTAAACGGGATACACGAGCTCTTATTCAATACTTCAAAACTTTTTC